>CAZWOU010000254.1:0-8499 GCA_964635375.1 uncultured Pirellulaceae bacterium
GCCGCTGGCGTGCTGATCGGCCCCGCCTCGGCCGACGCCTACGGGCGACAGTCGCTACGCGTCTCGATGGGGGCCGTCTTCAAAACCCAACCGCTGGCTTCCAATGACTTGTTGGCCGACGCCGCTTTGTTGAAACAACATGGGTTTCGAATCATCTCGACTGTTTTGGCGGATGACGCCGTCGAACTGCTCGACTGCCCAGTCCATGAACGAATGGCGATCGTGCTTGGCAACGAGGGCTACGGGCTCGATGATCCTTGGCGAGCTGTGTCGGACGAGAGGGTGACGATAGCCATGGCGTCTGGAGTCGATTCACTCAACGTCTCAGCCGCCTCAGCAGTGTTCCTTCATCATTTTCGCAGCCGCGGCAGTTGAGCCTGAAGGACTTTCTTGATTCGAGCTACAGCGATTTGAGCTACGGCGATTCGAGAATTCCCTGCAGTCTCTTCAGCGACCGCGTGAGCATGACCCGCACCGCGGCGTCTGTTTTCTCAAGTTCGGCGGCGATCTTCTTGGACGGTAGTCCATCGACGTACCGCAATCGGAGCGCTGTCTGTTGCTCGGCGGACAATTGGCCCAGGGCTTCGGTAAGCCGCTGCTCTCGGGCATTGCGTGAAAACGCCTGACTGGGCGTGGTCATCGTCAGCACGAGCAGGTCGATCAGGTTGTTGCCGTCGTCGGCGCCCCCCTGAAGCGGCGTCTCTTTGTTCGCCGATCGCTTCTGGGCCTCAATATACTTGCGATGGGAGTCGATGATTCGTCTCTCCGCCACTTGGCAAAGCCATGAAAATGGCTCCCGTTCGCCGAGATCGATTTGGCCGAGCGAGCGAACGGCGTCGGCGCTCGTCTCCTGCAGAATGTCCTCTGCTTCCACTTTTCGCCTCAATCCCTCGCCAAGCCGACGTTCTATGAAAGCCAGTAAAGGCCGTCGGTGACGCTCGATGTACTCCGCCATGGCGTCGGCGTCGCCAGCTCGAAGCGCCGCTAGAATCTGCTCATCGCTCGCCGGCATGGAATAGACCTTCCCCGAACTGAGTGGTGCTGTCTCGCAGTGCCTCATTAAGCTATCGACGGTGAAGCGGAAGTGCAAACCAGGGTGGCGACGGCCAGCGCGGCCGGTGGTTCGATGCCCATGGGCGTTGGGCTGCCCGGCGGGTCTCGGCGTCACAGCGAGTTATGCCGAACAGCGACTGCCGTTGGGTCGGCGATTTGGCTATAGTGGCGATCGTTGAGCATGCTTGGCTCCTGGCGGTGCGCGATCGGAACCGGCCGCGGATTGACGGAACCGCCTGTCGACCAGCGGCCATCACCCATTCTCCCACTTGCTAACGACGAAAACTCATGCCAGACCGCCCCGAAGCTCAATCCGAACAGGCGAAAGAGGTTGAGGCGATACAGCCAGGCGACCAGACGTTTACGCTGGACGTGGACGGCCTCGAGCGCAACTACATCGTCCACGCGCCGCCAGACTACGATAAGACAAGGCCCATTCCAATCGTCTTTGTGTTTCATGGCGGCGGCACAAACGCGAATTGGGTGCGCCGATTCTGCGGACTTTCTAGCAAAGCGGATCGGGCGAATTTCCTAGCCGTGTTCCCAAGTGGAAGCGGGGCTCGGATTCGGCGTTTGAGTTGGAACTGTCCCGGCAGCGGTTTCGAGCGGTGGACCGGCGCCGAGGGGGCGGACGCCGACCTTGTTCGTCGAGTCGATGAGGTTGCCTTCGTCCGAGCCATGATTGCCGATCTGTCGCGCCGCGGGACGATTGACTCGCAGCGAATCTTTGCCAGCGGCGTTTCCACAGGTGCGGTTCTGGTCTACTACCTGGCGGGCAAAATGCCTGACGAGATTGCCTCAATCGCCGCCATCGGGGGGCCTATCGGCACAGATAGCCATCCGCCTAGCCGGCCGATGCCCGTCATTCATTTCCACGGAACCGACGATAATTTTGCGCCGTATCACGGCGGGCAGGGCAAGAAAAGCTTCACTGGACTGGAATTCAACTCGGTTGCCTTCACGATGGAGACGTGGTCGCAATTCATCGGTTGCCAAGAGCAGCCCAGCGTGGAGGAGCTTCCGCAGAAAACGGACAATTCAACCCACGTCACGAAGTCGGTCTACGCGGGGCGAGACGATTCAGAAATCGTGCTCTACACCATCTGGGGCGGCGGCCATACTTGGCCGGGCCAGGATCCGCGTATGGAGTTGATGGGGAAATATACCCAAGATATTCAAGCGAATGATCTGGTCTGGGATTTCTTCAGCAGGCACCCCTTGCGCCGCGGTCCAACATCGCCATAGGTCGGACCATGATCGAGCGCTAGTTTTTCTTCGCGGCAACGGTCCCTGAGCCATTGTCTGTGGTCTCAGACGCGTCGGGCAGGGCCTGAATCAGCTTGATGTAGTCGTTGATGCAGTCAACGTCTTTGGGATCGAGGTCTGTGAATTCCAGGTCGAGGTCCTCTTCGACTTCGAGCATCAGCGACATGCGATCGAGCGAATCGATATCGAAGTCCGCGAAACTATCTTGGTCGCCGATTTCGACAAGCTTTGACGTCACCTGCTCGATTCCCTGAATAACCGATTGGCGAATACGGTCGGCGCGAAGCATCTTGTTTTCTCCTGACTCTAGTCTTCGGTTCGAAAAACAACCGTTGTCGCCGCCGCCAAACCAACTCCAAACCCCGACAAAAGCATGGTTTGCGGCGGCCCTTCCGGTTGGTTCAGTAGGGGGGCGAGCATGAGTGGAATGCTGGAGGAGACCGTGTTGCCAATGGCCCCGGCCGCAAACGGAACTCGGTTTGGTGCGACGCCCAAATTGGAGGCCAAAGTCTCCACGATATATTTGCTGCCTTGGTGCAAGAGAAACAGGTCAATCCCGTCCGGCTCACAACCATTCTCGTCCAAACACTGGGCAATTTGCTTCGGCACATTGCGGGCGACGTAACGGAACACCTTGTTTCCGTACATTTGCAGACAGCCGTTACGTTTTTCCACCTGGATGGCCGTAGCGAACTCGCTCCCCGTTGCGTAACACGTCTTCCCGACTCGCAGACGGGGAGTTTCGGAAACCAGCGTGCAGGCGGCGGCGTCGCCAAAGAGCAACGCCGTGTTGCGATCGTTCATGTCGATGATTCTTGAATATGGATCCGCCGTGAACAACAGCCCTTGCCGAAATCCGCTTGCGGCCATGAAGGCGCGTATGACCGCCAGCCCGTGCACAAACCCCGAGCAACCGAGCGAGATGTCGAAACACGCCGCGTTCTCCGCAAGCTGCAATCGCTGGTGAACGATGGCGCTGACATGCGGGATCCCCCCTCCGTCCGGATTTTGCGTGACAACCACTACACAGTCGATTTCGGATCGGTCGATCTCGCGACTGGCGTGCAGGTCTTCAAAGGCGCGCACGCAAAGGTCGGAGGCCGTTTGTTGATCCTCCTTGCGGCGCAGTTCGTGAAAACCGAGTTTGCTGGCAATAAAAGCTGGCGATGCGTCGAGCGACTCGCCCAATTCCACGCAGTTCATTTTCTCGTTGGGTATGTACACGCCAACCGCTTCAATTCCAAGTTTGCTCATACCAGCCCGAACACCAACTTTCCAATGGCTCCACCGTTGTGCGACAACGTTGCCTGATAAAAACCGCCCTTGATCGATCGCCGATGCTCGACGCGACACTCGCCATCGCTCGGAATCAAACTGAGACTCATGGTTGCGAAGACGAGTTTGCCATTCAGGTCGGGAGTTAATTCCTGGACCAGATGCTTGTACACGCCAACGGACGATTCAATATAGGAGGCGCCTTCGATTGGCGGCATCGTGAACACCATCGCGTTTTCCTCACGCTGCGACGCTCCGCAAATCTCCTGCTCATTGCAGGGATAACTCTCCCTCAGAGGGTTGTCCGGCAGTTCGTAGAAGAAACGCTCCATTCCATCGCTGCGATAGGTCGCCACCAGCTGCTCTCGCTGGGACCCTTCTTCACGCTCGGAAATTGAGCACTGGCAACCGGTCATCTTGTGAACGGCAAAATCGATGCCAGTCGGCGAGGGATCCGAGGCGGTGAGGTAATCGAACATGGTACTGCTATGCAGATAGTCACGACTACCTCGAAACTTGAATTCGGGGCAATCACTTGCCATTAAAATCGTCTTTCAGCAACAGTGGTGGGAACAGAGACGGACACACGATTGAATGGCTTTCATTCTACGTGCATTTCTCAACGCCGTAAGGCGTAAACTCGAACTCGCCTCGCGAACCCGTTAATTCTCGGGCCGCCGGACGGTCATAGAATCGCCACCCCCGACAGGGGTCGCGAGTTCGCCCAAGTGGGCACACTTCCGCCATCCCGCCCCTCCTCGCTGTTGACCGTCGTTTCTAGAGCTGCCGGACTTAGCGCCACTAGACCTAACGACTTACGTCAATCTGGATCGGTCGAAAGTCGTTATTCCTGGTTGCGAAGAATCTCATTCTGGCTGGATTCGTTGGCGTCCGCCCCACAATAACCAGCCAACTGGCTCGCCCTTGCAGTGCGGACCCACTCGCGGCAGTCGCCTCACCAACCCTGTTGCGACCCTAAATTGCACCCGCCAGGCGACCGACTCCCCATCGCCTCGATTGACGATCAGGACGAGTCTTGGTAGAAAGTCGAGCTTAGCTCCCTCGGATGGGGGCGAGCCATTAGCCATGAGGAATTACGCGTGGGTGCAAGCGAACGTCAACGTGAATTACGCCGCCGGCGGCAGCGAAAAAAGAAGTTGGGCATACTCAAACGCCGCTGTGACAAAGGTTCTGCATCCCAAAAGGCGGCCGCTGCTGAGACGATCAGGCGACTGACCCCAGGCGCCGAGACGATCATCAAGAGCTGGGGCCTGGAAGACTAGTTTCGTGTTCGTTGGCCGCGTCGCCCGCACGCCTGCTTCTTTTGGGGGGTTGGGTCTCTCGGTTGGCGGGCTCGAACAGAAACTGGTTGTCGCGACAATCGACAACCATCTCAGCCCCTTCCGCGAATTGTCCCTTGAGCATTTCCTCGGCAAGCGGATTCTGAATTCGCTGTTGGATAACTCGCTTGAGCGGTCTCCCTCCATAGAGCGGATCGTAACCGTCCAAGGCAACTTGGTCTCGAGCAGCGTCTGTGATACGCAACGACAGACCTTGTTTTGCGGCGAGATCAACAAGACGCTGGACTTGCAGGTCGACGATCTTTCGGACATCCGCACGTGAGAGCGGGCTGAAGATCATGGTCTCGTCGATTCGGTTGAGGAACTCGGGCAGGAATTTTGCCCTCATCACCTGCTCTACCTGATCGCGAATTTCTTTCTCGCCTCCGCCTTCGAGCGTGATTTGCTGGATCGCCTGGCTGCCGACATTGCTTGTCATCACAACGATCGTGTTGGTGAAGTCGACCGTGTGTCCTTGACTATCGGTGAGTCTCCCGTCGTCGAGTATCTGCAGCAGAACGTTGAAGACATCGGGATGGGCTTTCTCGATTTCGTCGAGCAGCACGACCGAATAGGGGCGACGTCGAACGGCCTCGGTCAGCTTCCCGCCTTCGTCGTAGCCGACGTAGCCGGGAGGGGCGCCCAAGAGCCGACTGACTGTGTGGCGTTCCATGAATTCGCTCATGTCGAGACGGACCATGGCGTTCTCGTCGTCGAACATGACTTCCGCGAGCGCTTTGCACAGCTCCGTCTTACCGACGCCGGTGGGGCCCAGAAAGATAAAGGACCCGAGTGGTCGATCAGGGTCTTGCAGGCCAGCTCGACTGCGCCGGACTGCGTTGGAGACAGCGATGACGGCCTCATCCTGCCCGATCACGCGCTGGTGGATTCGCGACTCGAGGCCAAGGAGTTTGGCTCGCTCGGATTCCAGCATGCGTCGGACGGGAATGCCGGTCCAGGCGCTAACGACTTCCGCGATTTCATCCTCGGTGACTTCGGTGCGAAGTAGTCGGCGCTGTTCGCGTTCTTGCTGAACTGGCGCCGATTCGCTTTCTGCTTCGATGTGGTTCTCAAGCGTCCGCTTCTCCACACTCAGTTCGTATAGCCGTTGAAAATCGGCTTCCGGCACGGCCTGTCCTGTCGACTGTCTTTCGTGGATCGCAGTCTCCAATTGGGCGTAGTCATGCGAGGCGGCCTCAAGCTGTTGTCGCGTCTTCTGAACATCGCCAAGCCCAATCTTCTCCCCTTCCCATTGCTCTCGAAGGCTGGCGAGTTGGTGTTGTAATTCGCCCATCTCCTCTTCCACCAGGGCGAGTTTCTCTATCGCGGTTTCCTCTGTCTCGTCGGCCAATTGGCGTTGCGCGAGCTCCAGTTGCCGGAGGCGACGTTGGACTTCATCGATCTCTGCAGGCACGCTGTCCCGCTCCATTGCCAGCCGGCTTCCGGATTCATCGATCAGGTCGATCGCCTTGTCGGGCAGAAACCGGTCACTGATGTATCGGTGTGACAGTTCGACGGCGGAGACGAGGGCTGAGTCTTTGATCTTTACGCCGTGATGAGCTTCATATCGGGGCTTTAGACCTCGCAGGATCGCCAGCGAATCGTCGAGCGAGGGTTCGGCCACGAAGACGGGTTGAAAACGGCGTTCGAGCGCGGCGTCTTTCTCGATGTACTGACGGTACTCGTCCAGCGTCGTGGCGCCGATACATCGCAGTTCGCCTCGGGCCAAGGCTGGCTTGAGCAGGTTTGCGGCGTCGGCCCCGCCTTCGGATTTTCCAGCGCCAACGACCGTGTGCAGTTCATCGATGAAGAGTACGACTTGGCCATTTGCGTCCTCCACTTCTCGCAGAACCGCTTTTAGCCGCTCCTCGAATTCGCCGCGAAACTTAGCGCCTGCGACTAGCGCGCCCATGTCCAGCGAAACGACTCGCTTGTTCTTCAAGCTCAGCGGCACATCGCCGGCGACAATACGCAGAGCAAGTCCTTCGGCGATGGCTGTCTTGCCGACGCCCGGTTGGCCAATCAGCACGGGATTGTTCTTTGTGCGTCGCGAAAGGACTTGTACGACGCGGCGAATCTCGGCATCGCGGCCAATGACTGGGTCCAGTTTTCCTCGCTCGGCCAGCTCTACCAAGTCGATGCCGTATTTCTCCAAGGCTTGGAACTTATCCTCGGGAGTCTGGTCATTGACTCGCGCCGAGCCCCGCACTGACTGCAGGGCGGCAAGAACCTCGGACTCGGCAATCGCGTTCGCGTTGAGTAGCCGCTTGGCTTTGGAGTCGACACTTGCCAGTGCCAGCAGAAGATGCTCGGTGGAAACGAAGTCATCCTTCATGGACTTCGCTTTCGCGGCCGCCGCTTCAAGCGTCTTCGCCAGGTCTTCGTTCGGTTGCGGGGTCGAACCGCCTTGCATCGTTGGAAGCCGCTCCAATTCAGTCTGAAGCTTGTCGCCCAATTGACTTCGATCGGCGCCGATCCGCTCCAACACCGGCTTAACGATCCCCTCCTTTTCGTCGAGCAGCGTTCGCAGCAGGTGAAGCGAGTCGACCTGTGGATTCGCCAGCTCAGCGGCCGTCGATTGAGCGTTTGCGACCGCGTCCTGGGCCTTCAAGGTCAGTTTGTCAAATCGAAATGTCATGCCAGCCTCCTTGTCTCGGATACGAGTGCCACTGAATGGTGATGTTCGGCCGAGCAAAAAAACAGGCCGAGCATCCACGGCGGACGCTCGGCCAAGTCGTTTGTTGGGCCGAGGCCCGTGTCGCGGTTTTTGGAACGGACTAGTCGTTCTTGACTTCAAACTCGGCGTCAATCGCGTCGTCATCTGCCTCTACCGAATCAGCGCCTGCTTCCTCCGCCGCTTCGTCCGGCGCATCCTGGACTCGATCGTAGAGAATCTTGCTAAACGCTTTTTCAGCTTGTTGGAGTTCGCTAACGGCCGTTTTGATCGCCGGGGCGTCTTCACCCTTGGCAACTTCCCGCGTGCGTTCGATAGCACTTTCCAGCGGTTCCTTATCGGACTCGGTCAGCTTGTCCTCATTCTCGCTCATTTGCTTTTCGAGCTGGTAGCACATGTGCTCAGCCTGATTGCGTGCTTCCGCCAACTCGAATTGCCGTTTGTCGTCCTCGGCGTTTTGTTCGGCGTCCTGTCGCATCTTGTCGATTTCACTTTCGTCCAAACCGGCCGAATCGTTCAGCACAACCGAAGCTTCTTTACCTGTCTTCTTGTCAGACGCAGAAACGTTGAGGATGCCGTTTTGGTCAATGTCAAAACGGACCTCGATTTGTGGCACGCCGCGAGGTTGAGGCGGAATTCCCTCAAGGTTGAATTCACCGAGCAAGCGGTTGCTCCCAGCCATCTTGCGTTCGCCTTGAAACACGCGAACGGTTACCGCGGACTGGCCGTCGGCAGCCGTGCTGAACGTGTTTGTCTTCTCGACCGGAATCGTTGTGTTGCGTTCGACGAGCGCGGTCATGATGCCGCCTTCGGTCTCGATTCCCAGCGTCAACGGGGTGACGTCGAGAAGCAGCACGTCTTTTCGGTCTCCCGAGAGCACGCTGCCTTGAA
>CAZWOU010000255.1:0-6971 GCA_964635375.1 uncultured Pirellulaceae bacterium
ACAGGTTGTTGCGGACGAAGCGGCGATGCGCAAGAATCGCTGGACCAGTACACCTCCAGGGCAAAATCAGCTTGGCCGCCTGTCGGCTTGAGCGTGCCGGGCGAGAAGTCCGTCGGCGTTTCCGATAGGAACACGCCACCGCTCATGTCGTCCAGGCCGCCCAAACCGGCCACTGATTCATGCTGGATAATTGCTTCGCTGTGTCGGCCCTGCAGGGCCGACATTTCTCGTTTGAATCCCGTTGTTTTGACATTGGCCAAGTTGTTCGAGATGACCTCGATGCGTTGGGACTGAGATTCTGCGCCGGCGGCGGAGAGATAGAGTCCATAGGCCATGGTACAACTCGTGCTGAGGTGAGGAGCGCCGTAACGCCGAAGGGCAATTCGTGACACCAAAGGGCTAAGCAAGATTCGGGCCAAACTCCATCCACGTGTATGTTGCATTGACACGCTAGCGTCGTCTGATCCCCTTGTTGCCGCGGTTTGATCGGTTTCGCTGAACCGACCGCCCCCAGAACCAAGCGACCGCGAACGCTAGGCAACACTTGCCGGATCGGCGCCATTGGACAGGAAATACGGCAGATTGTGCCGAGCGAAGCCGAATCAGAACGAGCGGCCGAGGATCGAGCTGCGGCATCGAACTGCGGCCGAGGTCAGACCAATCGGCCCCCACCCCTTTCGCCTTTCGCCCTGGCCTGCGAAAAAAGCGGAGTGTTCAAACTCCCGTTCTCTCTGCGACCGCGAGGGAACAATCAAAGGACTTCTGTTTTGACTATTCGAATTGGTACGCGCGCAAGTCAGCTGGCCCAGTGGCAGGCCAATTGGGTTTGCGGTCAACTTCGCCAACACGGCCTGGAAGTGGAAATCGTGCTGCTCTCGACCGAGGGCGATGTCAGCACCGAATCGTTAGGCATGATCGGCGGACAAGGCGTGTTCACCAAGTCGATTCAGCGAGCTCTCCTTGCGGACCAGGTCGATTTGGCTGTCCATAGTTTGAAAGACCTGCCCACCCAATCCGTCGAGGGGCTCAGCCTGATCGCAACGCCGCCTCGTGAACGCTCAGGCGACGTGTTGGTCAGCAACCGCTTCAGCGCGTTTGACGAACTGCCGCCGAAGGCTCGCGTTGGCACCGGAAGCGCTCGCCGCGGCGCCCAACTAAGGCATCGGCGGCCGGACTTGCAAATACTCGACATCCGCGGCAATGTCGGCACGCGGCTGCAGAAGCTCGACGACGGAGAATTCGACGCCGTGATCTTGGCCGAGGCCGGCCTCCACCGGCTCGAACTGACCGAGAGAATCAGGCAAGTCCTTCCCAAGGTGTGGATGTTGCCCGCGATTGGGCAGGGCGCCCTGGGCCTGGAGACCCGCTGCGATGACACGACCAGCCAAAAGGCGGCCCTAGCCCTGAACGACATGGACACCTTCGCCGCAATTACCGCGGAAAGGGCGATGTTGCGGAGCCTTCAAGCCGGCTGCTTAGCGCCGGTTGGCGCCTGGTGCCGCCTGGACTCGGCAACACTAGTGCTCGACGCCGTCGTGCTCGATCCGCAGGGAGAACAGCGCATTGCAACTCGGTTGAGCGGGCCGCCCTGCGACGCCGAGGAAATCGGCGCCCAAGCGGCTGACCTTTTGCTCACTGATGGCGCCGAGCCGCTTATTCGCTAGAAGCTGAGGGCGATCCGCCATCCGATGTGGCGTCTTTGTCGGCGGCGGCGTCTTTGTCAGTGGCGGCGTTGCCGTCTGTCACGGCCCGATCGTTGTCGGCAGCGTCAGCGGCGCCCGAATGTTCCCCGCTCGGCTGGGCGGAGCCGTTTCCCGAGATCCTCGCCGCGACAGCTCGTTGGACCTCGATGTTAATCGCGGTGGACGCTTGCTGTTGTTGAGGCGGCACGACAACTCCGCAGCTGACGACAAACTGGATTGCTTGATCGATTGTGATATTCAAATCAATCGTCTCGCTTTTGCGAATCGTGACCGTGAAGCCCGTGGCGGGCATCGGGGAAGTCGGCATCAGCACGGTCAACACAGGCTCGTTCGCGGCTGAGCGAATATCGAGCATGCCCTCCCCGGTTACAAATCCGATCGACCAGATGCCTCGGCGCGGATACTCCACAGCAACCACCCGGTTGTATTCCACTGAGCGTTTCGCCACCAAGAAATCGGTAACTTGTTTGACTGAGGAATAGACGTTGCGGATCAAAGGGAGTCGGGTGATCAGGGCTTCCAGATTAGACAGCAGGATCCGGCCAACCCCAGCAGCCATGAACTTGCCGAGAAAATACAACAGCAAGACGGAGACGCCGAGAAACACCGGGAGGATCTTCGACCGTTGCATCCATTTCACGGTGACGTAGCGGTCGTAGTACGCTTCCGCAGTGGCTGGCACAACGGGGCCCGGATTGCGGACGACAAAACCGTGGATATCTCGCGGCAACCACTGCTCGCCCACAGGCAGGTAGTGCTGATCGTCAAACAACAGCGAAACTGGGTTGCCGTCGACGTCCACATCGACTTGCGTGCTCGGTTTCGGGAATTCGTCAAACTCCCGAACATCCTTGATGCTCATCACAATCAGGTAGCGGGTCACGCCCTCGAGAGGTCGGAGGACATAGGTATCGACCGTGTTGAGCGCCCAAAGAAACAGAACGATGGTGAGCAGCGGCGGCAGCATGATGCCCAGGCCGCGCAGCAGCGCCAGCCGGAAAGGGCGGTGCCCTGGCGAAGTACTTTGTTTCTCTGGTTCGGTTGACGTCATGTCGAATTGTTCGTTGCGACCTAGTGCTTTGTCAACTTTGAGTCATCGCGTGGCGTTGTCCATGCCATCCGCTGTTTAGTCGAGTTGCGACCGGGGAGCAGTAAGGCACGGCGAGCGAGCAAGCCGATTGTGGCAGCTTGCCAGCCGTTCGGCGATAGCGATTGCGGGCCGTTCAGCGGTTATTGTCGGCCCGTACCGCGAGCAGCGACGAGAACCTGGACCCGGCTGGCGCCTGCGGCGCGAAGCGATCTCGCGGCCTCGCTGGCTGTGGCGCCGGTCGTCATCACGTCGTCCACGAGCAGTATTCGCTGGGCTGACAAAGAGTAGCCCGCGGTTACCCGGAAGAGACCACGAACATTTTCAAACCGCTGATTCGGCGACAATGTGCCCTGTTTCCTGGACTTGCGGCAAACCCGCAAGATCCGATCTCTCGTCGGAATCGACAGAATCCTCGAGATCGGACGGCTCAGCGCCTCAGCGGGGTTCGACCCTCGAACCCAACGCCGCCGCCAATGACAGGGCATGGGAATGATGCAGTCATAGACCTCGCCGGCATTCTCAAGCAGCCACTTGGCGGCAACCCACTCCCCCAGAGCCTCGCCCAACGCCTCGCTTTGTCCAGACTTCAACTGCAATATCGCTGCTCGCAACAGATCTCGATATTCGCCGCCCGCAAAAGTGGCGTCAAAGCGGTACTTTCTCTCTTGGCATCGAGGACAACGGGCGGGCTCCACGTTGAGGCCTGGAGTTGCGCATCGCGAGCATGTCGATCGACTCCATGGAAACTGTGAGAGGCAGGCTCGACAGAACCGAACCGGCACGCCAGAGATGGTCTCACACCCCAGTTGACTCTCCCCACAGAACGCACAATGGGCTGGAAACAGTAACTCGGCCAGCGGCTCAAGCCATCGTTTCCACTGCATCTTCGAGGCGAACATCAGCGAGGCCTCCCTCTGGTGCGGGTTCCCACCCCCCTATTCTCGCTTGACTTTGGCCGGCGGGACCAGCGCAAACGATCTTGACCGAGGATCGCCTGGCCCACTATTCTCCCCCTGCCGCAACGGCATGGACAAACAGATGACATTGATGGACCGATATATCCTGCGAATGTACGTACGCGTGCTGTTGATATGCGCGGTCAGTTTCTCTGGGATGTTCATTGTCGCGGACGCTTTCAATAACCTTGACGAGTTCATTGGCTATGGCCGGGATCAGGCCGGCGGCGTATTGGGCGTCGTCTGGGACTATTACCGACCGCGAACTCTGACCATCCTCGACATGGCCGGCGGCTTGCTGGCACTGATGGCCGCCGTGTTCACGGTGGCATGGCTGCAGCGAAGCCGCGAAATGACGGCGTTGCTCGCTGGCGGCGTTCCCGGCATCCGCATTGCCGCGCCGATGATTGGAGCAGCCGTGGGCGTGGCGATTTTGGGCATGGCCAATCGAGAGCTGTGGATTCCCCGATTCCAAGACTCGCTCTCTCGCAACGCGCAAAACTGGCTGGGCAACAACCCCAGACCGGTCGAGGCGACCTACGACTACGCTACGAACATTTACCTGGATGGACAGCAGGCATTCCTGAATGAACAGCGCATCGCCAACCCAAATTTCCGCCTTCCTCGCTCGCTAAGAAGCATCGGCCGAAAACTCGTGGGGGAGAACGCCTACCACTTGCCGGCGACAGAACAGCATCCCGCCGGCTTCCTAGTGAAGGAAGTCAAACAGCCCAAGCAGCTGACGAATCAGCCTTCCATTTCCATCGAAGGCAAAGCGGTAATCTTGACGCCGATGGACAACGAATGGCTCAAGCCCAATCAGTGTTTCGTGGTTTCCAACGTCGATTTTCAGTTGTTGTCGAACGCCGCAGCTTGGCGCCATTACTCCTCGGCAACCGAATTGGTTCAAGCTCTGCACAACCCAAGTTTGGACTATGGCGCCGGCGTTCGAGTGACGATCCACACACGACTTGTCCAGCCTTTGCTCGACGTCTTGTTGGTCTTGATTGGACTGCCGCTTGTGATGACACGGCGCAACCAGAATGTATTTGCCGCGGTCGGCAAGTGCTTCCTACTTGTGCTCGTTTTCACGGCAGTTGTGATGGGATCGCAGCAAGCGGGCGAGGCTTATCTGCTGCGGCCAGCGCTGGCCGCGTGGCTTCCGGTCATCCTCTTGACGCCGGTCGCCGTATTTCTGCTGCATTCGCTGTGGGAATAAGTGCGCGCCTGCTCGGCGTCTCGCATTTAGCGAGACAGATTGACGATCCCTGTGGCGTCTTCCAAGTCGAAGACCGACCAAGTTTGCCTCGAGCTTGGGAACGGCTTGACCCTCAGGACGCCTTCAATGCTCACCGGCTTTGAGCGATACGCGGCCGTTTCGCCCTTCCGCATGAACACACGCAACAAGTGGTCCGCTTGCCCTCCAGGACCAAACTTGCACTCCGTGTTGCGAAGAAAGACGAATTCCTTCATCCCTTTGGTCCGATCCGAAGCCATCACGAACCCCTTGATGCGGACACGCTTGCCTTCAAGCGACTTGACTCGGTCCGTCAGCATGAATGGTCGAAACGCTGCGCCGACGGGCATCCCCAAATTCACGTCCTCAAATGAAATCTCAGCCACCTCGCCCTTCTTGCCGCCGCGAAACAGCTTGCCCTGCCGGCGAGCGTCCGGGCCCGGCGTTTCCCGATCCACGGGTTTCTCGTCCGCAGGTTTCTCGTCCGCAGGTTTCTCGTCCGCAGGTTTCTCGTCCGCAGGTTTCTCGGATGCAGGTTTCTCGTCCGCAGGTTTCTCGGATGCAGGTTTCTCGGATGCAGGTTTCTCGGATGCAGGTTGCTCGTCCGCAGGTTTCTCGGATCCGGGTTGCTCAGCCTCGCCCACTTTCTCGTCCGACACCAGGGCGCCCTCATTGGGTTGCGGGGCGTCGTCAGAGGCTGGCTTCGGTGCCTCCTCAGAGCCCTTCTCGGGGCCGTTGTTCTCGGTTTGGTCTTCCAAATCTAGTTCCGCTGGCAGTCCGCCACCCAGACCGCCATCCAGTCCGTCGCCCAGTCCGTCGCCCAGTCCGCCGCCCAGGCCGCCGCCGGGAGGCCCGTCGCCCAGACCGCCGCCGGCCGCCCCGTGTCCGGTTGTGGGGCTGCTAGACTCAAACATCGCCTCAGCTCCATCGGCACTCGCGGAAGCGCTTGAGGAAGTAGAACATCCCGCGGCAAATGAGCAGTAGCTGGCGAGGATCAAACATTCGAATAATCGCATCGGGAAACCCTTGAGGCATAGGCAGACAGGGGAGAGCGGCCAAGTCGCGATCCGGCCAGCCCATTGCCCTATCCTACGGCGCCAATCGGCCGAGGAGAACAGTAACTGCCTGCCGCGGTCTGCTCACGGTTTTCGCGGTTGCCCAATGCGGTCAAAAGTACCTGGCGACGGCCCCTACAACGGGCCCAAAACGAGACTCAATTGTGGGCGATTCGAGTCCCCCGAGAGGGGCATTCTGTGGCTCATCTCCCCAATCGCCGGAATTCCGGAAAGGGCAAATGAATTCTCGACTTGTGCTGATAAATCTGGCATAATCAGGGTGCTCGCGAAGGTCTCTTGCGAGGCCCAGCTTTGACTGTCCGCGCCGGTTTGGCTCTGCCGGCTTTCGTCTCCTCGGATCTAAGGTGGAATCATGCGTTGGAATGCAGCGATGTGTTTGCTGATGTGCTTTTTATTAGCACTAGCAACGGGTTGCGAGGACAGCCCTTCTGTTGCGGAAAAACCTGATGATACTGCGTCTGGCAGTTCGGACGACGAAGGCGCCGGTGCTCCGCCAGCTCCCGGCGGAGCAGCAACTGGTGGCGGCTCCGCCGCGCCAGGTGGAGCGGGGCTTCCCCCAGAACCAGGCGGAGCATCAGCGGGCGGAGGAGATTTTCCCCCAGATCCGGGCGGAGCATCAGCGGGCGGAGGAGACTTTCCCCCAGATCCGGGCGGAGCATCAGCGGGCGGAGGAGATTTTCCCCCAGATCCGGGCGGAGCAGCAGCGGGCGGAGGAGACTTTCCCCCAGATCCGGGCGGAGCGGCAGCGGGCGGAGGAGATTTTCCGCCAGATCCGGGCGGAGCAGGAACTGGCCCTGGCGGTGAACTTGGACCTCCCGGCGGCCAACTTGGAGCTCCTGGCGGGCAACTCGGACCTCCTGGCGGGCAACTCGGACCTCCTGGCGGGCAACTCGGACCTCCTGGCGGGCA
>CAZWOU010000255.1:7071-8446 GCA_964635375.1 uncultured Pirellulaceae bacterium
ACTCGGACCTCCTGGCGGAGGCGGGGCTGCCAGGGGCGGACAAGGCTACTCTCGTGGGACCCAGCGTCCAGCCGCGCCAAGATCGCTGAGCGATTTGGGGACAGCGGCGCTCGCGGCTGGTCGTGAGACGGATGCGATGCGGTATTTTCTCGCCCACGCGATGATCGATGAAGAAGCGGCGAAAAAGCACTTTGCGGGCTATAAGTGGATCCCAGGACTAAAAGCACCCCGTTTGGCGGTGAGATTCGGCGCGGGCGTACACTACGTGGCCTCCCGCGGATTCTCCGGCGATCCCAAACCCGTGGGAACCACCCAGAAGCTTCCCGAAAAACGGAGTCGACGCTCTCGCGGCGGCGACTTTCCCGGAGGAGGGGACCCAGGTGGGTTTGACGGACCGGGCGGCGGCGGATTGGATGGACCAGGCGGACAAGGTTTCGGCGGTCAAGGCGGACAAGGTGGTTCGTCGCTAGCCAAGTACACGGGCGAAGTTGGCACGAAAATCGTCGAGCGCGTGTCCGAGCGAGTGAAGCGGGGCGACTTTGGCCAACTGCTGAAGGCGTCGACACCCGGCGCCGGAAATCGAGGCGGCGGCTATGGTGATCCAGGCGGCGGAGTCGGCTTGGGGGCGCCAGGAGGCGGAGCAGGGTTGGGGGCGCCGGGAGGCAACTCGGGCAAACGAGACCAGCGTTCCTTGTTGGGCGCGGGCCTGACCGATGTCGGCCTCGGCACCTCGAGTGACCTGTTGAAGCGAGCTGAGGAAGAAGACCTGGATATTCTCTTCGTTTTCTCGGTGACCACCAGCAAGGCCAAAACCGGGCTCACTATCAACAACACGGTTGTGGAACTCTATGACGTCAACACGAGAAAGAAACTTCGCAGCAATGATCGTGTCGCGCCCAAGATCACGTTGAACAACATCAAGGTTCAGATGGATCGAAAGAAAGGCGTCCGGGACGGCAGAGACCCTGTCGACGTAGCGATCAACAAGATCTTCAGCTTCCTGGATGAGAATCACAAGGGCGAGTCGATGCCGGTTCTTAAGCCCGAACACGCAGCCCAACGGGTCGAGGCGCTTTTGAAGGAGACGAAGAAGAACCCGCTGCCGGCACTGGCGGAGATCAAGTACTACTATATGCGGCAGTGGATTCAACCCGCCGATTATGGCAAGGCCGCGACCGCTTTGCTCGGCCGGGATGAAGCCATCTCGATGGCAAAGGGAACTCTGGCTGAGCGCACGGCCGTGTTCGCCGATTGGCTACCCAAATCACCGCCAAGTCGAGGGCAGGGCAATTTCGCGCAGGGTGGTGGTGGATTCCCAGGCGCACCTGGCGGTGGCGTCAAACCAGGAGACCCTGCCGAGGGTGGCTTACCAGTC
>CAZWOU010000256.1:0-8442 GCA_964635375.1 uncultured Pirellulaceae bacterium
TCTGAGCCCGAACTGCAGGCATTGGTGCGGCGGGAAGCGAGTCGCCGTGACCGCGAGCCGCAATGGGCCGCCGACCGCCTCGGAATGATCCCCCAGGAAGTTCAGACGGCCACCCGCGATGGGAGGTTTCCTGTAGTCCGGTTGCTTCACGCCTGCCTTGACCCCGATCGGCATGTTCGCTCGCTCGATCCGGGCGACGACGATTTCGAGACCGCCTGGCCGAGGGTGAGGGACCATCTCGACCAACTTCGCGACGCCGTTCGAAAAGACAACGCAGAGTTAAGAATTGTCGTACTGCCCGAATCGGTGCAGGTCGACTCGGCGGCGGTCGATTTCAACCGGAAGCTCGGTTTTGTCGTCAAAGACGAGTGGCTAACTGGCGGCTGTCGCACGGAAGACGCGCTGAGTGAATGGACTCGCGAGAACCAGGTCGCCTACCTGAATCTGACCGACGCGTTTCGCGCATCTTCGCAGCAACTGTATCATGTCTGGGACAGTCACTTGAACGCCGACGGGCACGCGCTGATGGCGCGGGCCCTCTTCGACTGGCTGCAACCGTCCTGGGAGTGACTCGCGGAATAAGACGGCGGGCAACATGTCTCGCACGTCGTTGGTGCGGCGCGTGCCGCGACGAAGGATGCTATGCGACCACTTTGCGGAACCCAAAATCGGCGTCTCTTGACGGCATTCCTCGTCTTCTGGGTAGTGGCCGCGGCGACCCACGCCTCAGGCCTGTTTCAGCCTCTGCACTGCGACTATTGCATCTGGCTGCGGGTGGCCCGCGATTGGCATTCCGGGCAGCAGTTGTATACCGAAGCCTATGACCACAAGCAGCCGATGGTGATCATTCTGGCTGGGCTGCTTGATTCTTCGAAGCCGGCGGTGTCGCTGTTCATTGCGGAAACGGCGCTGCTGGCAATCGCCGCAGCCGCGCTGTTTGCGGCGTTGATGAGCACGTTGCCGAGAGCGGCTTGGATGGCGCCCCTGCTGTTGATCGCCTGGACGGGCGCGAGCTCAACATTCTACGGCGGGCAGATCATGGAGGCGTTTGCCTTGTCTTTTGGCGTGATCGCCTTGTCCTGTTGTGTCCTTGCCGCGCGCCGCGGTTCGGCGACGTTGGCTTTGGTTGGGGGAGCTGCGTACTTCCTGATGGGAAGCCTGCGTCTGCCGAACTATTTGGACGGATTGGCTTATCTGCCGTTTCTCTTTTGGGCCTATCGCCGCTGCGGCCGACCTGTTGGAAATCGATTGCTGGCGAGTTTCTTGATCGGCTTTGCCGCCGTTGGCGCCTCGTTCCTGATCTTCGCGGCAATCGACGGCCACCTGCGCGGGGCGATTGAAGTCACCTTGTTCAACTTCCAGTTTGGTGCCCTGGATCGAGTGCCGTTTTCGCAATCGCTGCTGAGCAGCGTGAAGGTCGTCGGCCGAGTCTGCATTGAGAATCCGTTGCTCGTGCTGATGCTGATGCTGACGCTGACGGTCTGGCTGCGGGAGCGGACTGCCGCCTCCGCCTCGAATCGCGGCCGCGCACGAGCGGAATATGAGCGACTCTGGGGTAAGACGGCCGTCTGCTGGTTGGTGCTTTCCTATTTGGCCGCATGGCCGGGAGGAAGGCATTTCTTTCATTACTACCACCTGATGTGGGGACCGGCGTGCCTGCTCTCAGCGTTGGGAATTGCCCGGCTGCTTGCGGACCGATCGTGTCGCCGAGTTGCCCGCCTCTTGGCGAATGGGGCGGTGGCGGCCGCACTGATTCAGGCGACTGTCGTCAATGTCGGCGTCTGGGACCAATGGCGCCGCAAAGCGCGGGATGAAACCGACCCGCGAATCGCCGTGCGCCAAGCTGTTGACTACGTTCATGAATCGACGTCGCCAACCACGGCGATTGCCGCCTATGTTTCCGTGGACAACGCTGAGTTCCTTTTGCTCGCGAATCGTCCCGCGCTGTCGTATGCCGTTCCGGATGTGCTGCCGGAGGAACGCTTGGAAGAATGGGCCCAGGCCGCCCTGAACAAACAGGGGGCCGTTATCGTCGTCGACGAGTGGTTCTCCTGCCGCGAGTCGAAGTCGCCGGCGTTCCTGCGATTGCAAAACAGGCTGCAAACGGACCTCACGGCAGAGGAGTCCTTCGGCGCCATCCGCATCTACCGGATGAAGTAGGCCCCATGCCGCAAGCGACGGCTCAACCACAGCCGAGGCGAACTCAACGCCAAACCGTGCGAGTTCGAGGAAGTCAGGGCACATCTCGGCGCGGTCTACTTGTGCAGAATCAGCTTGTTGTTGCGAGTCAGCCTCAGTCGATATGTCTCGCCACCGTGCACAATGACTGCCTCGCGGCGCCCCTGCAAGAGATCCTCAGTGCTCCAATGCGGGGGACTCTTCGAGGTGATCTCGTCATGCACAGTCCCAAGTTGATCCGTGTCCCGATTCTTGTCGTTCTCGTTCTTGAGCATGTTCCCCTCCTCCTGCATGGCATCAATACTCGAGGGACGTTTCGCCGCCGGCTCTCGTTGAGAGCGCTCGCCAAATCCCAATCTCAATCGTCTCTGCGACGAAGCGGGCTGAGCCGTCCGCCAACACGATTTGAGCTCCGCCGGGATGGTAGCTTCGGGAGGTGACCGCGGCGTAGGTCAACGCCCCAACCGCTTTGCCTTCGCGGGCCGAAGTAAAATCGACGTCGTAGATCTTTCCGCCACTGGCGAAGAGGACCTTGGTGTTGGGCGGAAACGTTCCGGTGACGCCGGACTGATGCACTCGCCCGTCAACCCACTCGGTGTGCCCCGAATTCTTCTTGAAGCTGCCTCCCAAAGCCACGACTTGAGACGGCGCTGAAGGGATCGGCATGTTGGCGGCGGAGGGATTGCCGCCGTCGCGAAAATAGGGCGTCCAGGCTTTCACCTCGGCGAACGCGATGGTGTGGCTCGTCCCGTCCAGCAGAGCGGCGAAGTTGATCGCGCCGTTGGGATGGCTGATGCCGTCGCCGCCGTGACCCTGATTGGGATCGTAAATGAACCAAGTGCCAAGGTTCATTCCGTAATTGAGCGGGTAGTGTGTCAGCGCGCCATCGGGCCGCTCTCTGTCGCCAACCTCGGACGGGCAGAGGTAGATGGGGACTCGTGTTCGAGTCACTTCGGGTTGCGACTTGTAGCTGTAGTTCCAATTGATCAGGTCTTGCAATTGCTCCTGCTCGAGAAAGGGGAGCAAGCGAGCCTGAGGGGACCAGCTATCGAAGGTCGCATCCCGCGGCAAGATCGCCGAGGGGGGGAACTGGCGATTCGAATCGTGGTAGTTGTGCATCGCCAAACCGATTTGTTTGAGGTTGCTGCTGCACGACATGCGCCGCGCCGCGGCGCGGGCGGCCTGGACGGCCGGGAGCAGCAGAGCGACCAAAATGCCGATGATTGCGATCACGACGAGCAGTTCGACGAGGGTGAAAGCGGTGCGTGGGTTGTTTGGTTTCGTGGTGGACATGGGTGGGGCGCCAGCCTTTGTTGAGGTGGGAGGGGTGTGTCGGGCCCGTACTGAGTAGCTGGCGGTTGGCTGGCCGAATAAGGGCTCAAATGCGACTGAGACGCAGTATCAATAGCACGGGCGAGGGTGTCAAGAGGGGGGCGGAAAAAAATCCAAAAAGGCGTGCCCTCAGGTTCCCGCCCCAGGTTTTTGCCCGGCTGGGGAACTCAGAAGCTCATCGCTTGTGCCATCTCTCGGGCAGGTATCCGGACCGCCTCGCTTGGGAACGGCCTCTCTTCTGGGTACTTTATGGCTCTGTTGGGGGTACTGGCTCTGGTGTGGGCACCGGCTCTCTGGGCATTTTGGGGTGTGGGGTGGGGGCATTGTGGGGACGGGGGACAGCCTTTGGGCAGGTTGTGGGGACAGCCTTTGGGCAGGTGTCCAGAGGTCGCAGAACGAGCCGACCGCGGGTATCGGCTGAGCGGAAATTCATGAGGAGACGCCGACAGAGAACTGCTTCCTCGGTGCGAATCCGCTCTTGGCGAAATCGGCTAGAAAAGAAATGGTCTCCGCTGCTTCAGGTTCTCCTCGGTTGGTGCGCAGGAAGGAGACACCACACAACAAGCGAAGGCATGTCCTCGTCGAAATCTCTCGTCGAAATCTTCGTCAAAGCCGGGAAAAAGCGAGGCGTTTCGACCTGCATGCTTCTCACTTAGCTGGATCTGAGGCAGGCGAATCGGCCTCGTCCGAACCGCTCTCGTCCGAATCAGTCTCGTCCGAATCAGTCTCACTCGAATCGCTCTCACTCGAATCGCTCTCGCTCGGGTCGGTCGTTGCCCCTTTGAACAGGGCGCGTCCCAAGGAGCCGATGGGACCTTGCTTTAGTGCATCCGGAACAGCATCGGTGAGCGATCCGACCGTGACGCTGTCAAAGGGTCCGTCTGCGGCTTGCTTGATGCGTTCTTCGTCCGTCAGATCAAATTCCAAGGGCGAGTTGAGATCATCGGTTGGGCTGGCCTGCCCGGGAGCCGCGCTGAGGTTCGCCGTGTTTTTCTCACTGCCTCTTAGGCTGCCCGAACTGGCAGGGGGAGTTTGTACGGTGGGAGGGGCAGGGCTGTTTGCCGGCGGCGGAGTGGCGGCCGGTTGACAGCCGAGATTTACTGCGGCCAGGGAAATGATCGCCATCCACACCGTGTTTTGTCTGCTCGTCATCGATTCACTCCGTTTGATGGAACTCGGAATCCGGCGTCTGGCCTTTCGTTCAAGCATGTTACCGTATTCTAGGTTCTTTGCGGGCATGGACCCAGTCATCGCAGACGAATCGGCGGAGGAGATTATTGAACGCCAGCCAGTCTTCGTCGCTAGCGGCTTCGGCAGGCGCGGGCTGGCCGTCGAGCGTGGTGAGTCCACCCAGGCGAAGGGTGACTTGGGCCGAGTCTTCACTGCCATCGGCCTTGGGTCGCTCGGCCAAATAGGCATTGAAGCGTTCGGCGATCCGCAAAGCCCAGAGGCCGCCAAAAAGATCTCGATAGGCAAGCCAGACTCGGTCGAATTCGCTTGCCCCAGGATACTCGCGGCGGGGTCGGAGGAGAGCGGCGAGCAGTCCGGCCAAACAGATCGTGCGGCCCCAATAATCGGCAGCCGGAAGATCATATCCAGCGTATGAGATCCAGGGTGCGATCAGCAGCCATTGTCCAAACACAATCGCGATGCCAGCGAACCGATGCGTCGTTGGGGCGAGGTTGCCCAGCGAGACGCCCAGCAGCACCAACAAGAGCATGCTGCGGGCAGCGGCTGCCTCGATCGATTGCCCCGGTCGGGTCAGCCAGACCTCGAACGCGGGCAGAGCCAAGACCAGCCAAAACGTGGCCACGATGAAGGCCCAGCCCCGATGTTGGGGGCGCCTTGCCCCGAGCAGGGCCATTTGGGGGCAAAATGACGCCATGGCGAGCATGTATTTCACTGTGTCGGGAACTGAGTTTTCCGCCAGCGGTTCTGCCAGGCTGGCGATCGTGGTCAAGGCGACGGTCCCCATCAGCCAACACCAGGGCCCGCCCAAAGTCGTACCGCGCGTCGCGGGGAGTTTGCTGTAAAGCAGGAAGCCGCAAACGGCGCCGAGCACAACTGGCGCAAAGCCGAGAATCGGTACATCCCACATCGCTTTCTGGACCTTCTCATTCCGTCGACACAGCTCATGTGGTGAAAAGACAACGCCCGCGATCGTAGCTGCAAAGTCTGGATTGGCAAAGGGATCCGTCCGGTCGAGCCGCCTGGGGAAAGGGTCGGGATTAGGAAATATTGCAGAATTTCAACGGTTGCGATTGCTCAACAGGGTAATGCGGGGCATGTTTCTTCACACGCACATTTCGACGGCCGCCGCGACAACGGGTAACCGCGGCAGCAATGGGTCGGTGGACTCAAACTAACTGGGCGTCGGATCGAGATGTGCTCATTGGCAAATCAAGGAGATTGAGACGATGCATTGGCGAATTGCAATGGTGTTAGGGCTGACGAGCGCCGCTGCCTCGATGGCTTCCGCGACGGAAGTGGTTCGACGGGCGCCTGTGCAGCTTGAGTCGACCGGTCACGAGTATCATGGCGAAGCCCACGGCGTCGCCCACGGTCACTCGGCGTTCCCTGGATCCACCGGTTGTTGCGAAACGCAAGCGGGCTGTTGCGACAACGTCTGGGCCGGCTACTGTGGATCTCGTAAGTTGTGGTGTAACAAATCGACCTGCAAGAAGTCGGCCTGCCAACCTCGATTTCGACAGCATCGTGGTTGCATGGCCTGTGGCGGAGCCAAGAAGGGCTGCAATCACTGCGGCTCGCTTCCGACTCAAAAGACTGGTTTCGTCGCCTCGGCCCAAAAAGGGCATTTCGGTTGGGCAAAGGGCGGAAAGGGCGGGGGCTGTTTCCAAGGCGGGTGTGGTTTCGCCTTTGGGCTCGTGGCGCCGGCGCCCTGCGGCACCAGTTGCGGCAAATCGAAAGGGTCTTGCCACTCGCCTGGCCGTCGCGTCAGCGGCTGGAAGTTCTCTATGAAGCGACCCCACGAAAAAGGTTGCGGTTGTTCGAGTTGCGGGGGCAAGCACTGGCGCCAGACCTACGCTCCCGGACCGTACTATGGGCATCATAAGAGCGGCTGCAATCACAGCGGCGGCGCGGGGGCCATGTCTCCGTCGATGTCCGCTCCAACCGTGACGCCTGATCCAGCGATGCAGTATCACTCGCCGCAAGACGCCGCCGCGCCGACAGAGGCCAGTGGTTCTGCGAACGAATTGGCCCCAGCGAGTCCGCAAGACAACTCGGCCATCCTGTACCGTTTTGGCGCCTTCCGCTAGGCCATTGAGCGATGGACGCTCTGACCAGACACATCAGACGATCAAAAGCGGCCTGGCCGAACGATTCGGTCCGGGTCGCCATTCTCAACCGCTCGTCGGTTGAGGATCGGTGCGTGCCGGCTTCGTGCCGGCCCACCAGGAACAGCTTTCCAATTATCGCTTGGAATCGTTTTTCCGCTCGGTGAGTTTTCGGCGTCGCCTCTGGGGAGATTGGCGTCATCGCGAACTCGAGCGTCGGACAAGCGGGTGGCTCGACTTGAGTCACCCGCTTTTTGCATAGGCCCGTCCAGCAGACGCCCCGGCAGGCAGTGGCCCGGCAGGCAGAGGCCCGTCCAGCAGAGGCCCGACCCGACTGAATTCAATTCAGTCGTTTGACGAGAGTCACCTCGTTGCCTTTCTGGTTGTAGCGCATCTCATCCATGATCATTTGCATCAGTGCGATCCCGCGCCCCGTTCGGTCGTCGAGCGATTCGTCTTCATCCAAGATGTGGGCGGCAACGTCGAATCCTCTCCCTTCATCGCGAATCACGTAGGTGGCGTCGGTGGCAGTCAGTCGGGTCTCGACAATGATGTTTCGAAACTTGTACGGCGGTTCGTGTCGCCGCACGTTGCAGACTTCCATGGCCGCGTCGGTCTCGATAGCAGAATCGACTTCCAGGTTGCCGTGACGATAGGCGTTGAGCATCGCTTCGTAGAGCGCCATATTGATCCGCAGTCGTTCAGCTTCCGGAAATGAAATGCTGCTCATGCGTTGCTTGCCTCCCTCGCTGTTCCGCGTAATCGACTCTTGCAGATAGCCGATCAATCCCTGGATCTGGTCGAGATCGTTGTCGAGAACAAAGACCGTTTCGGTGCGTGTCACCAGTGACTTGGCATCGAATTGCAGAGCTCGCGATGTTCGCAGGGAAGGGACATGCTTCACAGTCATGTTGAGGTCGGCAGCCAGTCGTCGTTTGGCAACATAGCTGGCGGCGCCCAAACGCAGGGCTTGCACCGCCAGTGTGTCGTTGCCCAGGCTGGTCATGATGATCACGGGAATCGATGGGTGGTTCTGAATCACCCGCTGAATCAGGCCGAGCCCGTTCATGGGGGCCATGATCAGGTCAGTAACCACGACATCGACCGGGTCACGGTCGAGCAGTTCGAGGGCTGCCGCGCCGCTGTCGGCTTCGCAGAGATTCCACGAACGGTCTTCTGACAGCAGCTCAACAGCCAGTTTGCGATCCATCGCCGAGTCGTCCACGACCAGGATTGTCGTCATCGGCACCTCGATTCTTCTTTCCCGCCCACTCGGCCGCCAAGGGACTCCAGCGCAGCCAGGGCGTCGCGACCCTCGACTAGTCTCTAATCCAGGGTACATCGAAACCGAGCTGCATTGGAGTGGTTTTGCAGCAACGGGCCAATGTAGCGGCGTTTCTGCTGGCAGCCGGACCAGCCTCGATGCGAAGACGGACGAGGTTCGACAGCGGAAACGAGGCGCCTCCTTGCGCCTGAGTTCGATTCCGTTCTCAACCGGCTGTATCTCCCTGCCTGTAGGCAGGCAACGCCGGACTCTGTCGCCCAAGACGTTCTCTAGCCGGAGTTCGACTCACTAGGCTTCGACTCGCCAGACTTCGACGACTGGGACCCTGACGACTGGGACCCTGACGACTGG
>CAZWOU010000257.1:0-615 GCA_964635375.1 uncultured Pirellulaceae bacterium
TGCCGGATCGCGTCGAAGGGATCACTCATGCGCTATTTCTGTCCTGCCTAGGAGAATGACTGTCTGCGGCCTCATCTGATAATAGTACGATCAGAGGGCGCGACCAAGGGCCATCCCAGGCGTCGCACAAATCGGTTCGATGCGGCAAGTGTTCCCGGCTACTTCTTTTCCTCAGCTGTTTGATTCCCGTCGCGCGCGAGAAATCGCTGCTGGACCCAATCGAGCCAATCGTCGGCTGGGACGCCGTAGGGTCGAAACTTCTCCGACTCGCCGAGTTCGTCACGGTAGAGTATGGCCCGGCGGGCGCCGAGATGGGCTGCGGCCGGAGAGTCCATCAGGTTCGCCGAATCGTTGGCGCTCATCTGGAATAGGACGCGCATCTCCAAATCTCTCAGCGAGGCGCGATCGAGGAAGCGTATTGTGTTGTTGTAGCTATCGCTCCATATGATGGTGTGGATGCCGAAGTTGGGCCCTTCGCGGAGGATGACGGCGAGCTGCTTGTCGACGGCCTCACCTGCATCTTCGTCGAAGGAGAAGTTGAAATCGTCTGATTTCTTCAGGTCGCGGAACCTGGAGAGATTGTGCACGACCAAGAGCACCAGAGACGCGGTATCG
>CAZWOU010000257.1:625-8388 GCA_964635375.1 uncultured Pirellulaceae bacterium
CATTGTTCTCCATTCGCTCGTTCAGTTGATCGGTAATGCTCTGAATCGTTGCCGCGGCATCTCGGGGACGCCAGGTCTGAGCGTCGAGAGGAAGTTTCTTGGCCATCGAATTCCAGTAGCCCGCTTCGGCCGCGTCGGGCCGCGTTCCGTCCAGAATGTGGATCTGGGGACGACTCCCATTGTTCAGCGGTTGATGGGCCGCCGCGCCCACAATCGCTGCCGTGATCACGCCCAAAGCGGTCTCGTCCTGTTGACCGACGACCAGCAGGTTGGCCCCGCTTTGGCGGCGAAAGGCAACGGACGTGGGGTCCTTGATGGCGACGGCGGCGCCGAGCCACGCTTGGGGCGCTGGAGAGACGACATCCGGCGCCGGCTGCTCTAAGGCGGCGCTCAGGTGGACGTTGTCGGCCAGTTCGGCAAGTACGTTGCCTTCAAACACGATCGGCGCCGGAAGGCCCATGTGCTGGCCGTTACGGAGTTCCGCGAGGTCTCGCAGGTACGATTCTCGCTCCGCGTCGGGAAGCCAAACGACTTGAAACGGGTGGTTTCCTTCAAAGCGACCGTTGGCGTCATTGTAAATCGCCTCGCCGGGCCGATTCAGCAATCGAGCCGCCGTGTTCTCCTCGCTGAGTATGAGGTGGGCGTCGCCTTCGCTGCACTGCAAAGCGACTCGAACGGCCATCTGGCCGATCGTGCTACGGGCGAGCGTGTAGGCGCCGGCCAAGGTTTGCGAACCGAGCAGCACATGGATCCCAAATGCTCGGCCCTGGCGAACCAACCGGTCGAGCAGTAGCGATGCGTCTTGGGCAATCTTGTCATCTTTGACGAAGAATTCTTGAAACTCGTCGATGATCAGCAGAATCCTGGGCACGTGGGCGTCGGCGTGGGCGTCCCGATACCCTTTGACGTCTTGCACTCCGGCATTTCGGAACAGATCGCCCCGCCGTTTCAGTTCTTCATCGAGTCGCTCTAACACGCTCATGCCGAACTCGCGTTCGCTTTCGATCGCGATCACTCGCGCATGCGGCAACTGCTGCGTCGCGTACGGTTTGAATTCAACGCCCTTCTTGAAGTCGATCAGGTAGAGCTCAATCTCGCTGGGGCTGTAGTAAAGCGCAGCGTTGGTAATCAACGCATGAAGCAACGTCGATTTGCCGGAACCGGTTTTGCCGGAAATCAGTACATGTTGTGACGTGCCCTTTCCCAGTTGCATCGACTGCAGCTTGGTCGCGCCAGCTCGGCCCAGCGGCACGACGATTTCAGAGCGGCTGTCGCGAGACCAGCGATCTTCGGCCGACGGCGCCACCAGGGCGAACGGCACTTCAACGCGGCTCGCGTGTTTCGCCAGTTCTCCGGAGATCTTCACGATCTCGCTGAACTTCTCGTCATCCGGCGGCGAATCAATGCGGATCGGAATCTGCTCCAGCCCGTCTTGAGCCCATTGGAAGCCTTGAGTCGAGTCGTCCCATTGCAGCACATTCGCTTGCATGGCGATGTCGGCCATGTCGAAACCGCGCGGCAGGGAGGCGTTTTCATCGACGCTGATCAAGGTGTAGACGCCACACCGCGCGCCGCTTGCCGCGATGCTCGCCAACCGCCTCGCTGCCTCATCGGAGAAATTAGCAGGAAAGTTGGCCACCACGAGAATATGGAACGGCTCGGCCACCTCGCCAGCGTTGCGGTTGTACTGTTGAATCGACTCAAACTCGTTTCTCAAGTACTTCTGAATGACATTCTCCATATGTTCCGTCAGATCGGCGAGCCGCTGCTGGATGTGGTTGGACTCGGTCCAAATCCGGTTCGTCACGAATCGCTCATCGAAATCCGCCAAGTGCATGAATGCCGAGAAGTTCTGCCCCAGTCCCACGGGGTCGATAATCGTGTAGCGGACTTTGCCTGGCGGAAAGGCTGTCAACATCCGCAGCATGATGTTCTGAACTAAGCTGACCGCCTCATCGCGCCCTGCTCCGTGTGATCGAATCAACAACGACGGACTCGATGGAAAGGCGAGCACAGCGGGCGCTGTGCACTCGACGAAAGGCGGGCTCAAGTCGGCGTGCTCCGGTATTCCGTAGGGGATTTGGTCGAGCTGAATCGTATAGTCGCCGAATTGCAGGGCGGCTAGGTCTTGTTCGTCAGCCGGCTTCCATTGAGACCAATCCGTTTCAGTCCACTGGGGGAATCTCTGCTGGCAGTAGCCGTTCATCTGGTCGATTTCGCCAGCGATGTCGCCCAAACCGCCTTGCCAGTTTGCGACCAGTTGTTTCCACTCCACAGCGAATTCCGCCTCGGCGCGCTCTGAATCCTGTTGGCGTCGTTGCTCCAACTCGCCGGACCTCGCGACACGCTCTTCCTCCAATTGATCGAGGGTAGGGCGGTATTGTTCTGACAACGTCCGCACGTTGTTCTTCCAACGCTCCTCGAATTCCGCTTTCGCTTGCTCAAGCCGATTTCGCTCGTGGTCGCGGCGAGCGTCGAACTCGCTGCCAATTTCATCCTTCTTTCGTCGGAACGCTTTGTCTCCATCCAGCAACCTCTCATCGCGTTGCAGATCTCCCTGCTTGATCGCCGACTCTGCCTCGGTTTTGGCTTCGAGATAGGCCGCCTCGAACAATTGCCGGCCTTCCACGAGGATTCGCTGAACCGTTTCGGCGGCGCGGAGCGTCGAGATGCGAACCAAGGGCTTCAGCATCCGGCAGATGCCCCAAGTTAAGATGACTGCGGCGATGAGGCCTGACGTCAAGGCGAGGACGACGCCCAGTTGTCGCCAGAGCAAGAAAGCGATGCCGCCGGCAATCAGTAGGAACATCAGAACCGGCCAGCCATCCTCGAGAAACCTCGCGGTTGGGATCTGGACTAGGCGTCGCAGCGACTTGCGAGTCGCGTCAAGTTTTTCCATAAACGCGGAGAGCGCTTCAGCCGGCGAGGAGGCCGCAGGAGGTTGCTGCAAGTCAGGCGCCTCGGGCAAGTCGACGTTCCGCTTCTCCATGACCTTGTGAAACTTCTCTTCGACATGGTCCAGCCCAGCCCGGTGCTGCTCGAAGATCGCTTGCTGTTCGGTCCATTCCTGCTGCTGTTTTTTTCTTTGTTTTCCATGCACGCTGCCGACATGCTCGCGCTCCATTCGCCAGGCTTTCTTTGCGGCGTCGTTGCTTTGCGTGCGGCGGAGGTGCAGATCGTCGTCCAGGTTCTTTTCCTCGGCGACATGGGCCGACCTATCGTCCTCATAAGTCAGTCTCGCCTCGGACAGCCTCGTCAGGAACGCGTCTTCGGCGCCAGCCCGTTTTTGGCTGAGCTCGCTCGCCAGGTCGTCGGAATCGCGCGAGAATTGCGTCGCGATGTCCGCCGTCGCGCGTGCGTGCGACTTGACGGTTTCATTTTCACCCAGGGATCGGTCTTGCACGAGCTGTCTCAATGTTGCGAGCAGTTCGCGTTGTCGGTCGGTCGATATTTTCATGTTGCTCATCACTTTAGTCGACGTCAGTGCTCGCGGCGGCGGTCACAGTTTGGATTCGAGCGGAACCAGGCTCTTGGCTTATGGCGTCTCTCTCGCTTCATCGACAAGTTCCTTTTTGGCCTTGTCGACCACTTCGGCAAATCGGCCCATCGCAGCGGTCAACAGAGTTAGTTGCGGCTGCAGCGGCTCCAGGTGCTTTTCCTGGAATTCGTCGCGGTTGGCGTCGTTCCAATGTTCTTTCGTATCGCCCCAGATGTCCTTGAGCCGAGTGGTGGCTCTCAAGAGCCTTCCACCGCTGGACGACAGGTCGCAGATTCTCATCGGCTAGTCTCGCGGGTTAAGTTGTTTGCCTGCTTGTTTCAGACCGTCCCCGCTTGGCGGCGGTTGTTGGGCGGAATACTTGTCGAGCGCCAAACAGAATCGTTCGAGCAACGCGACAGCCCGTGGCATATCGATTTCCATGTGCGAGTTGAGCCTCGCCAAACCGCCTTGGAACTCTTCCGCCTCTTGTCTTATTTTGGTTCGCCAACGTTTTGCGGCCTGGGCCTTGGCCTCACAGTATTCCACCCTGCGTTTTGCCTTTTGGACGTTCTTCTTCTCGTCGATACATGAGCGTCGGTCTTCGGCTCTGGCGGCGAGTTGGCACTGTTCGAGTTGGTTCTTGGCCTCGCTTAACCGGTTGCTTGCTTCCCTCGCCGCATTAGGCCAATAGGTCGTGCGGTCGTTTTCGACCCAATCCTGGGCTCGCCGGGACTCCAAGAGCAACGTGGAGAGAGCGTCTCGCATGTTGTGGTCGTATTCCAACAGAGCGACGCGAAACTGTCGAATCACGTCGATCGATTTCACGTTGGCGGACGAACTGTTCATCGCCAGGTTCCGTTTTCGAGTCGATGGAAGTGGACAGGACACTCGGGCCCGGGCGGACACGCGTGGCCGGGGGGACAGCGGCTTTTCAGCTAGGAGTTGAGGTAGTCCTCGATGTGGGCTGCTTTTCGCATCAAATAGGGGATGTGCTCGTCTGCCGTTTCAGCAAACCTGGCGAGCACCAGCATGTGCTGTTCGAACTCGTCAGCGAATTTGCGGTGTTCCTGATCTCGCCAGGTGGCGCCCAAGGCCGCCAATTGGTTTCCAAGCGTCTGGGCCCGATCGCGGAGTTCGGAATTGAATTTCTTCAGATTGCGGGCGAATTGACGCAGTTCTTCGGGGTCCACGACAGCTTGTGGCATGACGAATCCCTCTCGTGCAAGGAAAAACAGGCGATTGCGACAAACGCGGAGCACCCAAGAGACGCGGCATCTCCTCCTCAGTAACTATAGACAGGGTTCTGAGCGGCTGTAAAGCTCCGCCACAACCGGTTTTGCGACGCGGCCGGCGCTGCGAGAAATCGGCTGTGCCCACAAGCCAAAGGCGGTCTCGGCAGATTGCCAGTAACGAACTGGCCTGCGAGAGGAGGACCGAGCCAGTTCGCCAACCGGTGGGCATTGGGGTGTTTTTGCGGCGTGAGCGACTTGCGTCGGTCGCTCCAATGGTGGTCGGAAGAAAGTCAGCTAGGGGATGGAAACTCTGCTTTTGGGGGAAGCGATTGCCAAATTGTGATATAATCCAGCAACAGGCTCGGCCCTCGCATGGCGGTGCCCACGTCCGTTCTTGATTGGGTGAAGCTTCTCTCATGCCGGAATCCAAACTACAAGGTGCGTTCTTGACTCAGTTACGCGCCTCCACCCTCCTCTCGGACGAGGTGATTGAGAGCGCGGTTTGGAAGCTGCAGCTTCATCAGTTGGACGACGACGTCGATATCGCCCGGGCGATGATCAAGGCCGATTTGCTGACCCAGTATCAGGCCAAGCAGTTGCTCCGCGGCCGGGGCAGCTCATTGGTGATCAACGGCTACCGAATTCTCTATCGGCTGGGCGCGGGCGGAATGGGTGAGGTGTTCACGGCAGAGGAAGTCAGCTCGGGCTGGCAAGTGGCGATCAAGATCCTCAACGAAGATCGTCGAGAAGATCGGGGCATGACGAATCGTTTCCAAATGGAAGCGGAAGCCGGCATGAAACTCGCCCACCCCAACTTGCTTCGCACTTTCAGTTTGAACGCCTACGAGAGTGGCGGCATTCAGGGCCACTATGTGGTCATGGAATTGGTCAAGGGCGTCAGCTTACGCGAGTTGATTTCCATCAGGAATCCGCTTTCCATCGCTCAAGCGTGCGACATTGTGATGCAATCGGCCAGCGGTCTTCAGGCGGCCCACGATGAGGGCATGGTGCATCGAGACGTGAAGCCGGAGAACCTCTTGATTCGCAACGACGGCGCCGTCAAGATTCTGGACTTTGGGCTCGCCTTGCAAGACGAGAACGATGAGGAATTCACGATGGCCTACGTCATGGGGCAGAGACGTCTTGGCACGGCTGATTACGTGGCGCCGGAACAGATTATCGATAGCTACAAAGTTGATTGTCGGGCTGATATCTACAGCTTGGGATGCACCCTCTATTTTGCGCTGACCGGCAAGGTTCCGTTCCCGGAAGAGTCGATTCGAGAAAAACTGACGGGGCATTGCAAGAGAAAGCCCGTACCGGTCGGTGAGTTCCGCGACGATGTGCCTCCTCAACTCAAGACGATTCTCTTGAAGATGATGGCTAAGCACGCAGACAAGCGAATCTCGACGGCCACTGGGGTTGCCAAGCTGATGAAGCCGTTCGCCAAGCGCGAAATGGTCGGATTTGACTTTCCGCAGATCGTTCGAGCTCGCGCGCGTCTGGCAAGAAAACTCGCCTTGCTGCGAGCCAGTCGAACCGGCTTGACCGGAAAAACCGAAGCGCCCATCGAGCAGCCTCAGGCCGAGGCGGACACCATGGTTCGCGACGACACGGACGTGAACAACCCGAACCGAGATTCGGCGGGCCAATAGATTGCTCTTGGCTGCCGAGGAGCCCTCGCAATGTGGACGCTTTGGGATCGAGCTCGCGGCGCCAATCTTCGTGTTGACCGGCGGAGCTTCATCGCCATCGGCGCCGCTGGACTAGGCGGCCTCACACTGCCCGACATGTTGCGGGCCGAGGAGTTTAGCGGGAAGCAAAAAGCGGTTATCAATATTCATCTGGATGGCGGCCCGCCCCATATGGACTTGATCGACCCGAAGCCGCACGCGCCGGCGGAAGTTCGCGGCGAATTCTCGCCTATTTCGACCACGATCCCCGGCGTTCAACTGACGGAGTTGATGCCCAGGCTAGCTGGCAGCGCCGAGAAGTTCGTCTTCATTCGTTCGCTGGTGGGATCCGCTGGGCAGCATCATGCGTTCCAGTGCCAGTCGGGTTTCGATGAGAAGAGTCTGGCTACCTTTGGCGGCCGTCCCGCCCTGGGCTGCGTCGTCTCGAAGCTCCACGGCAAGCCGGATGACGCGGCGCCGGCTTTCGTCGACCTGATGCAGGGTCGACCGTTAGTCCGCAATAGCGCTCGACCAGGCTTCTTGGGTCCAGCCTACAAGCCTTTCCGCCCTGACCTCTCCGCTGCGTTTGCTCGCCCCTTGGAAACTGGCATGAAGAACGAGCTGGCCAAGCTCGGCTCTAATCACAGCACACCACTTTCGTTAGGCAGTCATCTCACGCTCGAAAGGCTCAGTGATCGCACGCATTTGCTCAGTCAAATGGACCGGTTGCGTCGCGATGTGGATGGTAGTGGAATGATGTCTGCGCTCGACCGATTTCAGCAACAGGCGGTCGGAATTCTCACCTCCGGCCGGTTGGCCGAAGCGCTCGATCTCAGCGCTGTCGGCGACGCTGAATTGAGTCGTTACACGGCCCAAGTTGGGGCGCCGGGGGCAATCCGGTCCACGACGAGCGAAGACGGCTCCTCGGTCCGCAAGTTTCTCATCGCTCGGCGGCTAATTGAAGCTGGCGTTCGCTGTGTCAGCGTATCCATTAGTGACTTTGACACTCATTCTTCTAACTTTCCACGAATGCGGCACCTCGGCCCTATTGTTGACTTTGGTCTCCACGCACTCGTAACAGACTTGGACGAACGCGGAATGCTCGACGACGTCTCGATTGTGGTTTGGGGCGAGTTCGGCCGGACGCCGCAAGTGGACAGTAAGAAAGGTGGCGGCCGTCATCATTGGCCCCTTGTTGGGATGGCGATCATGGCTGGAGGCGGGATTCGCTCCGGCCAGGTCATCGGCGTGACCGACCGCACCGCTGCGGCCGCCACGCGCCGCCCGGTCTCCTATCCAGACGTCTTCGCCACGCTCTACCAGAATCTGGGGATTCGGATTGGCGGCATCACCATTCCCGATCCTACCGGGCGACCCCAG
>CAZWOU010000258.1:0-6721 GCA_964635375.1 uncultured Pirellulaceae bacterium
CGTTTCCGAGCTGAAAGCCGCCGAACCGGAAACGTCCATTGCCGAGTCGCTCGAGGCAGTCGCCAACTCAGGCGGCGCCCCACCAACGGGAATCGTGCTGCTGTCTGACGGCATCGACAACGCCACCTCGCGCCGCTCCGAATCTGTCCTCCGGGATCTCGGCACTCGCGGTATCCCCGTCTACACCGTACCGATTGGCCTGACCGATCCGGACGATGTCTCCATTCGCAACATTGTCATGCAGGAGGTTGCCTATACAGGCGACCGCGTTCCCGTCCGAGTCCAGCTCCAATCAAAGGGATACGAGAAGCGGACGGCCCAACTGACCGTGCTCCTGAACGGCCGGCGCGTCTCGCAGACCACCGTCCGGTTCAACGGTGGTCTGCAATTCGAAGACATCGACTTTCGTGTCGATGTCTACGAGAAGGGCGCCGTGCAAATCGCAGTTGCCATCGAGCCGTTCGACGACGAAGTCTCGGTGGACAATAACCGAATCGAGCGCAGCATCCGCATCGTGAATGAAAAGGTCAACGTGCTTTACATCGAAGGCAACGCGCGTTGGGAATACCGGTACCTGCGCGCGATCCTGAAACGCGATCCCCGTATTAACGCCACCTTCATTGCGTCCAATGTTGGGCCCGAGGTGGCTCGGAACTCACCCGAGCACATCGAGCGATTTCCCAACGATCGGGAAGATGCCTTTCAATACGACCTGATCATCTTGGGCGATGTGGACGCATCGTTCTTCAAGGATGACGAATTGGGGCTGCTCGAGGAACTTGTTCGCGACCGCGGTGCATCGCTGCTGATGCTTTGCGGCCCGATGTACTCACCCGGTTCGTATGCTGGTACACCCGTCGAGACCATGCTTCCCGTGCGATTCGATCCAGACAATCCATGGGAGGAAGTAGCCGAGTCGGTGTATCCGGTGCTGACTCCCGAAGGTGGTAGCAGCCTGGTCATGACGCTGGAAAACAAAACGGAGGCGAACGATCGCATCTGGAGCCGGGTTGCGCCACTCGACCACCTGCCTCCGCTGCTGGCTGCAAAACCGGGCGCGACCGTACTGGCTGGGCTCTCCGACAGCGGCTCGCGAGCCCAACGTTATCCGCTGGTGGCCTGGCAACGCTACGGAACGGGCAAATGTATGTCTGTGGCCACGGACAGATTGTGGCGGCTCCGCTTCAAGACCGGTGACAAATATCACTGGCGAATCTGGTCACAGTGCATCCAGTTCATGACTTTGTCCCGTCTGATGGGCGAGCACAAGCGCATCCGACTGGAAACGGATCGGGCCATCTATCCGGTTGGCAGCCAATGCCGCCTCTACGCGCATGTGCTCGACGATGACTTCGAGCCTGTCGTGCAGTCGCGTTTTGACGTGATCGTGAGCGGCCTTGACGGGGTGAATTCCAGGGAGAATGTCAGCCTCCGGCCCGACCGGGCCCATCCGGGACTTTACGAGGGCTATTTTGCGCCACCGTCTCCGGGCCGTTACCGAGTGCAGTCCAACGATGACGACCGGCGCTTCTCCAACACGACGGAGTTCCAGGTGGCCGTGGTCAAGCAGGAATTGACCGACCCGAACGTACGCATCGAACACTTGAAACGCATTGCAGACCTAACGGGCGGCGAATGCCTGAACATGCGGGAGTTTTCGAAACTAGCGTCGCTGGTGAATGATGAACCCCTTACAACCACCGTCCGCTCGGAACGCCCTCTGTGGGATAATGGGTGGGTGGCTTTCTTGCTCTTTGGCCTGGTGGGGCTGGAATGGATACTGCGAAGGAGATGCGACTTGCCATGAGCACCCGGGCCAACTCCATTCAACTCCAGCATCTCGACTCGCGCATTAAGTCCGTGTGGCGGCGCAGTCAAATGCTGCATCTGGCTGCAGGAATCCTGGCTTTCTGTCGCTGGGCTGTCCTGCTGTTTATTGTCGGAGTCGCAGTGGACTGGATGATGGATATGCCCGCGGCGGGGCGAGTCGTGGTCCTGCTCACGCTGCTGACCGTCTCGTTGTCCAAAGCCTGGCAGTGCGGGTGGCGGAATCATCGCGCGTTCAATGCCACCCATACGGCGCTGCAGCTCGAGAATCACCACGGCGGCCTTGAGAGTTTGTTGGTGTCAGCAGTCCAACTCCGCGATCCCGCAGCCGTTGCGGGAGCGTCTGAATCGCTGCGTGACAGGACGTGTCGTCTGGCGGAGGAAGCTGCCTCAATCTTGCGACCGGAAGAAGCCGTTCCTTTACGGGGACTCCGGCGCCCGGCGAGCATCGTGCTGCTGCTGGCCGGGCTGATCGGCGTCTTTGCCGCGGTCAACGGTCCGTTTCTTACGGCAGGATTGACTCGCATCCTCGCCCCCTGGCTGAAGGTCGAGTACCCCACGTACACGCGGCTTGGACTGGGCGATGGCGACCTCGTCGTGAAGCAAGGTGCGAGTGCGCAGATCGAGGCGAGTGTGTCGGGCATCGTTCCGGACAAGGCGAAACTACTGTTGCGGACCGGAGAGGGACGTCCTCGCGAAATGGCCTTGGATATCACCGACGGCAGATGCGAGTACACCATCGCCTCGGCCTCCCGTGACTTCACCTATCAAATCAGAGCCGGCGATGCCCGCAGTGCCTGGCATCACGTGCGGGTCGTAGCCGCTCCGCGGGTCGAGCAGGTGAAGGTGAATCTGGAATTCCCCGCCTACCTGGAACGCGCCTCGGAAACCGTCGAGGCGCTGACCCTGACCGTGCCGGAAGGGACGGGGGTCAACTGGCAACTGTCCCTGGATCGGTCGATCAGCGAAGCGGTTTTCATCCGCGATGGCGAAGAACCAGTGGAGTTGCAGGTGAGTGAGGATGGCCGTCGGGTGAAGTTCAGCGCGATGGCGTCCGACTCTCGCGGCTACAGTTTCTCGTGGGTGGAGAAGGAGCATGAATTCGACTTCACCAGTCCCCGCTATTTCTTGCAAGTAGCGTCGGACCAGCCGCCCCGGGTGGAGCTCACGTCCCCCTCAGCCAACCTGATTGCGATGCCCGGCCGACCGCTCGACCTGGTCGTGCGCGCCCGGGACGACCACGCCATCGCCACTGCGAAAGTGGCCTATCGTGTGAATCGTCGGCCGGAAGAATCCGTTGCCCTCCCGTCGCCAATCCGAAGCGGAGAAGGCGACCAACCCATCGACTGGGACTACCGGACCGCACTGCCCGATCTGGGCGTTGGCGATACCGTTTCGTTCGCGGTGGAGGTCAGCGACCGGTATCCCCAGCCGCAGGGCCCCCACCTCGCCCGCAGCGAGACGCGACGCATCACCTTCCTGTCCAGGGAGGAGTATCTTGAGCAGATTGGGAGGAAGAGAGACCGCCTGTTATCGCGTGTGCGAACGATTTACCGGCAAGAGCGATCGGCCCACGAACTCGTCCGGAATCTGAATCCGAAGGGCGATCCGCAAGAGAGCGATCTTTCGCCGAACGAAAGCCAACCATTCAGACTCCCGGAATACCTGCAGACCTGCCAGTTGGAAGCTATCCGCCAGGAGATGGTGCGCAACCAGCTCAACGAGACAGCCAGTGAGGTGCAGGCCTTGCTCGACGATCTGGCTGCTAACAACGTCTCCGACGCGCCGGAGGGCGACTCCCTTATCCAGGTGCGTTCGGCGCTGCAGACGATCGCCGAGAAACACATTGCCCACGCGGCGTCCCTGCTCCGCGCGCAGGCCGGTGTCACTGCAGACGACACGCTCGATCCCGCGCCAGCGGCGGGCGTGGTCAACACGGCCGCCCGCGAACTCGGCAGCCTGGTCTTGTTGCGGGACATCGACTCTGCCCAGGAAGTTTTTGCGAGGGAAACGCACATGTTCGCGCAGGTTCAGGCGTCCTTGCGGCTGCACGCCATCGAGGCCAAAGCCGGCAACGAGTCTGAAGTCCTCTCCAGGCAACAGGAGGATCTCGCCCAGTGGAACGACCGCCTACTGTCCGATCTACAGAGCGGTATGCGTTACACCAAGCGACCCTTGGCGGTTCTCAGACTGACTCGCAGCGTCAAAGAATTGCGCGATTCCCAAGCCGCCTCAATGATGCGGGAAGCTGCCACGTTAATCCGCCAAGGTCGGCCCGAGCAGGCGGCGAACCTCCAGGCCAAGTTGGTCAGAGCCATGCTTCAGTCGGAGTTCAGCGTGCGCCCCAGCGGGGAATATGCCAACCTGATGCAGGCCCGGAACCTGCTGGTTTCCCTCGTGCATGCCCAGAGGGAGCTTCGAATTGAGTGCGCTGGCATGACGGCTGAACAATTCGAGAAGCGGCGGTCGGCGGTCGCGGGCAGGCAGACAAAGTTACGCAGGCAACTTCTGCTCATGCTGTTGCCGTCGATCCCTGCACCGCGGGCGCGGTTGTTCGATGATGCGTTCCCCGAGATGCCTCCGACCGCAAAGCTGTTGGCGGACGCCGATCTCGCTATGGCGGATTCCTTAACGCAAATCGCGGCCGGCCAAAGGGAGGCGACCACGGACCGGCTGAGTGCGGTCGAGAAGGCGGTGGCTGCGCTTGCCGAAATCGTGGACCGGTGGTCGGTGGAACTGGGGCTGAAGACCCAAGGCCTCGGTACTCTGGTGGCGGCGGCGAGTAGGCGTTTATCGCGTATCGAGGAATACGAGACGCGGCAGATTGACCTGCTGGAGAAAGTAGATATTGCCGCGGCCGAAGGGAAAATGGTTGAGAGCTTGGCCGAGTCGCAACAGTTTCTGGCCGAAGAGGTCGCCGAATTTCGAATGGAACTCGTCGAGCAGAACCAGGCGGTTGCGGAAACGGATGCGCCGCCGATCATTAGCCGACTCGACCAGGTTCAGCGCGCCGTGAGCGACGCGGTCAATTCACTAGAGAACAACCTGCCGGACGAAGCCATCGAGCACCAGGAGAAGGCGGCCGATGCTCTGGCCAATGCTCGCTCGCTCGTCGCAGCCCAAAGCGAGCGCCTCGGTTTGCTGCAAGACTTGTTTATGTTCCAACGTGCAGTCGGGTATGCAAGAATCTACATGGCCGACATCGTCGCCGAACAGCGCGATCTGATCGCGGCAACCGAGGCGGCGAAACCGGAGGGCGGACCCGGTCTTCTGCCGGTGTTCGGCAACCTGCGAAAGTGCCTGGTCGATGTGGCGCCCCTGTTGGATCTGGTAGCCAGCCGGTTGGATGTCGGCACGCCGCTCGTTTTCGCCGGGACGGACCTCGAAGATGCAATGGCCTCGCTGGAAGACGGAGATAAGCTCGACGCCATCGACGCTCAAGAAGTTGCAGCCGAGTCGCTGGAGGAAGTGCAAACGCTGGTTCAGGCCGTACAAACGCAGACCGGTTACGTCGCCGAGATTGTGGAGTTCCTGCACAGTTCGCTGGCGGATGCCGCAATGATGGAATACCAGCAGCAGGAACTTGCGCAAAAGGTCGAATCGGCCGCGGCGGAGCAAATGACGACGCTCGCTGCGGAACAACTCGCACTGTTCGCCAAGGCGGAAACCTATGGCCGCCGACTCGAAAAGGCCACAGGCATGGCGGATTACGCTGCTGCCGCGAAGCAGATGAAGGAAGCCCTCAACCAAATGGAAGCCAAGAACGCGTCCGCCGCCGTCGAGCATATGGGACTGGCGACGGTCGCACTCACAGAGAACGCCGAATCGCTCGTTGGAGTGATTAGCATGTTGCACGGCTTGCCCAGCGTCGAAGTGACCAATCAAGCAAAGCCCGAACTGATCCGCCTGATTGATGTGCTCGCCATGGCTAGCGATCACAAGATCGTGTTCCGCAAGACAAGCGTTGCAGATCCGCAATCGATGGCCGCTCTTGCTAATCAACAGAAAAAACTGGCGTCGCGGTGCCAGGAGATCGCGCAAGCAGGCGAACCGCACCCGCTGCTATCCGATGCGAACACGCACCTGGCGGAAGCAGCTTCTCTGTTTGCGGCTCCGGATCGAGATGCAATCCAGCAATCCCAGAAAGCCGCCGACGAGAAACTGCGCCACTTCATCGTGGAGCAGGCGTTGGTCCTGGACACCGCGGTCAATCTCGCGCCCAGCGAAGGAGACCCAGGGGATGGCGGCGAGGGCAGCGACAGCGAGTCGGCCTTTTCAGCTGGCTTTATCTCCGACTTTGTCAGCGGTGAAGCGCCCAAGGACAAACGCACCGAGTGGAAGGTGCTGGGTGACCGTAACCGCGCTGCGCTGAACCAGAACTTCGCCCGTGAGCTGCCACTGGAATACCGCGGGTTGCTGAAGAACTACTACGAGAGGGCTGCAAAGTGAATACGATCGTCAGGGGACTATTGGGTCGCTTAAGAATTGCCTTGTGCCTGACCGCACCGTGCCCTGTTTCAGCGTGCCTTGTTGCAGCGTGCCTTGTTGCGACGCCTCTCTCGGCGCAAGAAGCGCCCGCCGATGCGGCGAGGTCTGGCGAGTCGAGGTCTGGCGAGTCGGGGTCTGGCAAGGCCGAGGCCCCAGAACTGACCAAAGCGGCTGAGCAGGCCATCGAACGCGGCCTGAAATCTCTCCTGGCCAGCCAGAACGCCGATGGCTCGTGGTCTTCAGCGAATGGCGATTACGCGATCGCAGGGACCAGCCTGGGGCTGATGGCATTCATGGTCAAAGGTGACTTCCCAGGGTTCGGTCGCAACGGCAAAGCGCTGGACCGCGCGAAAGATTTCCTGTTGAAGAAATCAAAAGATTCCCCATCCGGCGCCATGGGCGTGAA
>CAZWOU010000258.1:6731-8361 GCA_964635375.1 uncultured Pirellulaceae bacterium
CCAAAGACCCCGAAGACAATAAGGCGATCCAGGTAGCACTCGAGCGATCGGTTCAGGTCATCCTCAGGTCGCAGAGCCCGCTAGGCGGGTGGCGATATGCGCCGCGGCCGGACTCCGGGCAAGACACCTCGGTCACGGCAATGGTCTTTGTCTCGCTGGCGTCGGCGCGCGAAGCGGGCGTGCTGGTCCCCACCGAGACGATTGATCGAGTCACGGGCTATTTGCGTGATCAGGCCTGGGACGAAAAGACGGGCGGATTCGGCTACCAAGGCAAAGGCTACACCATCGCCTGCACGGCAGGTGGCGTTTACGCCGCCCAGCTCGCCGGCAACCGCGGCACCGAGTGGGTCACCGCTGCGCTCAACTCACTTGAAAACAATCCCAAGATGTTTTCCAGAAAAGACAACGGCCACTACTATTACTCGCACTATTATGCAATGCAGGCGATGGTCCAAGCGGGCGACGAAAGGTATGCCAAATGGTATCCGAAGATCCGCGATTCCCTGATCAAGCTGCAGCAACCGAATGGTTCGTGGCAGGAGAAGGAGGGAGATTATCCTCACAAGACACCAATGGCGATCATCATCCTGGGAACGCCTCATCGGTACATCCCGGTCTATCAGAGGTGAAGCAGATGAGAATAGCCAAGTACCCAAGTAGCGTCTGTGACCACGGTCGCCGGACTGGGGACCGCGCTCTGGCGAGCGCAGCTGCCATTCTTGGACGTCTCCTAACGTGTGTGGTAGTCGCAGTTCTGCTCTCCGCAGAAGGCGCCGGCGCCGAAGAACCGGGGAATCATCTGTTCATCCTCTCTGGTCAGTCGAATATGACGGGCGGTCTTAAGGCGGGCTTTGCCCGAACTGTAGAGGGCGCCTTTGGCAAGGAGAGCGTCACCGTTGCACTCAGTTCCAAATCGGGCCGGGGCATCCGCTTTTGGGATAAGGACTACCAGTTTCCAAACAACTACAAGTTTCCCGGCAAGGGAGCGCCCGAGAAAAAGCACTTTCAGCAGCACGGCCAGCTCTATGGGCCGTTGATCCAGGCAGCCCGAAACGTCGGGCAAAACAAATCGTACGACACGGTCACGTTCATCTGGATGCAGGGCGAGTCGGATGCCGGGCGAGGCCTGGAAGCGGTTTATGAGCAAAGCTTTCTTAGGCTTCTGGAGCGGCTGAAGACCGACCTGAAACGAAAAGAACTCAACTTCGTGATCGGTCGACTCAGCGACGCCCAGATGAGCAATCCTCACTGGAGGAAAGTTCGCGACGTGCAGGTCAAACTGGGTGACGACCACGCGCATGGCGCCTGGATCGATACGGACGATCTAAATGGCGGTGAAGCGGGCAAACCGGGTGGAGCCGTGCACTATCCAAAAGAGAAAATCGGGATCTTGGGCGAGCGATTCGCGAACAGGGCCTTAGAGTTGATTCGTAAGAGACCCGCAAGCGATGGGAACGACATTCAAGGAGAAGTCAAATCAAGATGAAGACACTATACAGATCGATTGGCCTGCTGTTTGTCATGTTGGCGTTCCTGACCGGCTTGTCGAATGTCGCTTCGGCTCGCGACAAAGAACCAGCGGCGCCACTCACCGAGCAGGGCCAGAATCTTAAGACACTCTATTCCGACA
>CAZWOU010000259.1:0-8309 GCA_964635375.1 uncultured Pirellulaceae bacterium
GGCTTGTGCGATCGAAGCTCGCCATTGAAGACTGGAACGATCCAGTCGCCGCGCAGCAGCATTTCGGCGGCGCAACCGGCGTTCCGCGGCTCGTCGCGATCCCAGAGTCTTGGACCGCCAAGATTAGTGAACAGGACAACCGAAGCGACGATCAAAATCGTCGCCACGTGGGCCTTCCATGACATCAACCGGCTCCTGAGCGCTCAAGTCGCTACAAACATCCACAGCACGGGCTTCATTTCCGCAGTCGTTCGCGGTCAAATCAGGCGGGAGTCTACGCCGCTTCCTCGCTTCAACTCAACGCCAATAGTCGCTCGTCGCTGAATAATCCGGGCTAGGTCACTGGTAGTCCGTTTGGTAATCTTCGCCCCATGAAACCTGCAAGCTTGCTTTCTGAGGGTGGACCTCGTTTCGCCGTCGGCCGAATGACGCTGCTACTGGGGCTATTCTGTGTGTGTGTCTTGTTCGCCGGGTTGGCCGACTCGCCGCTCGCTCATTGGCTTCGAGCGGAGCCGTTGCCGGGCGATATCGAAAAAGTCGTCCTCTTGGCAGAGGTTTTTGCCCATGGCTTGGGCGTCTTACTCATTCTGATCACGGTCAAGTCACTCGACCCCAGGGGCTGGCGGGTGGTGCCGCGTCTTGCCGCAACTGCCTATCTTGCTGGGGTGAGTGCAAATTGCCTGAAGATACTGTTGATTCGCAGGCGGCCCAATCAGTTTGCGGTGGTCCCCGACAGCCCACTCGAGTCGTTCGAGGGATTCCTGGCGCCTTGGAGTTTGCCATTTGGCGAGGCGTTCGACTACGCCACCCAGTCTTTTCCTTCAGCACACACAGCGACCGCGTTTGGGCTGGCGCTGGGACTCGGCCGACTTTATCCCCGCGGCGGGCGATTGTTTCTCTTCTTCGCCGTTCTCGCTGGTGTTCAGCGAATGGTTGTGCAGGCCCATTTCCTTAGCGATGTCGTCGTTGGCGGCGGAGTGGGGCTCGTGGTCGCCGCCAGTTTGCAACGGCCGTCGGCATGGACCGAGCGATTTTTTCTTCGTATGGAGAAAGGATCGAACGCCGATGCGCAAGCTGCGGAATTCAAATCATTGAGCGATAGGGATCGAGACGATACATTGGATATAGCGGACGGGGGCAACGTCCAGCAGGAACAGAGGAACAGACATGGCAGCCCTACTTCTATCGATTCTGACCGTCGCTGCGCCGGGTGATGCAGATGCAAGCTCGCCCGAACTGCGAAAGTTCTATGACATCGCTCAAGATGTTCGGCATGTGATTCGCGATGAGGCGCGCGCGGAGTCGAAATCAGAGAAGGCTGCGGCCATTCACGCAATGTCCAAGCTCTATCTGGAGATCAAGCGTGATCCGCGTCTTGGCGTCAGCGACTCGCTCAAGTCATACAAGGCGAAACTCTGGAGCCGAATGACCTCGATCAAGAAGAAGCTGGTCCGCGAGTTCGACTTGCCTTCACGGCCCGCGCCTCGTCGCGCTCAGGCGCCGAGACCGAAATCGTCCGTCGACGATCTGGCGAATGAAATCTCCGGTTCGTTGGCCGATCAGCTGAGCGTGGTGGGCGGATCGATGGGAGGGCCAGCTCAAGTCTACACGAGCGGCGCGGGTGATTCGGCAGGATCGTCGCCTCGTGGCGGCGCGGCGAAGTTCGACTACGGTCCGTCGCTTGTCGATTTGATCGAACGCACCATTCAACCAGAATTCTGGGACACCAACGGCGGGCCAGGCAGCATTTTTTACTACAAGCCGCTCCACGCCTTGGTGGTGAGCGCGACGTCAGAGATTCACCATGCCCTTGGCGGAACCCTCGGCGGTCTACGCGACGTGATGAACTGAGTTGTCACGAGCAGGCCTTCAATGGAATCTCCCCCGGTCAACGACTGTCGATCTCGGGCAGTCGATCGATGACCGCGTCCGCGAATGTTTCTGTATTGAGATTCCCTCCAAGGTCTCCGGTTTTGCAGCCGTCGGTTAGAGCTTGCATGTAGGCTTGTCTGACCGACGATGCAACCGCTTCACAGTTGGCGTCGCGGTGGGTGTCACCCAGGTGATCCAGTAGCATGGCCGCCGACATTAGCAGGGCGAGCGGATTCGCGATGCCCTGGCCCGCAATATCGGGCGCGGAGCCATGAACGGCCTCAAACACGGCGGCGTCGTCTCCAATGTTGGCGCCTGGGACAACGCCCAATCCGCCAACGAATCCGGCGCACAGGTCGCTGACAACGTCGCCGTATAGGTTCTCGAGTAGCAAGACGTCGAATCGTGTTGGGTCTTGAACGAGTTTCATGCATCCCGCGTCAATGATCCACTCCTCGTAGGCGATGTTTGGGTAGTCGCTGCGGTGCACCTGGCGCGATTCGTTGATGAACAATCCGTCCGTCAGCTTCATGATGTTGGCCTTGTGCATGACCGAGATTTTCTGGCGTCGCTGTCTAGTGGCGAAGCGAAACGCCCAATGGGCGATACGGTGGCAACCCGTCTTGGTGGCGATCTTCATACTCATGACAACATCGTCGGTAAGGCGATTCTCAACGCCGCTGTACAGACCCTCGGTGTTCTCTCGAATGATCACCAGATCGACATCCTGGTAGCGAGTTTCCACGCCAGGCAGGGACAGGACCGGGCGAACTGCCGCATAGAGGTTGAGACTCTTGCGAAGCTGCACATTGACGGATGAGAACCCTTCGCCGACGGGCGTCGTGCAGGGACCCTTCAAAGCAATCTTGGCTCTCTGAATTGCCTCAAGGGTCGCTGGCGGCAAGACGCACTCCTGGCCCTGTTTCAGCGCGGCGACGCCGGCCTGATGTTCAAGCCAATTCAGCGGAGCACCCGCGGCTTCAAGTATCCGTGTGACGGCGGCCGTGACCTCCGGCCCAATCCCATCGCCAGGTAGCAAGACGGCATCGTATTTCGTCATGTTCGCTCCTTCGTCCGACATAAATTCGGTTTGCCCGCTGTCAGAGTCTGCTTCGACGGTTATAAAAGGACTCAAGACGTGAATCTACATTGTCTCCTCTCGTTCGCCTACTCCCCGCTCGGTTCGTGCTTGTCATGCGATTCGCCACTCTTGGAACCAGCCCGGAAGCCTGTCACGTCGTCTCCGTTCTGCTTGAGCTTGGCCATGAATGGATCGCGGCAGTTGGTCGCGGAGTGACATTTGGTCCCGAAGTCACCTTGACATCGGCTCCGGGCGAGACGCTTGCCTCGTGGGAAGATCTGTTCCAACTGACTCGCCTTGACATGCTGGTCGTCGCGGTGAATCCAGGCGAAGATCGCGATGAGCCGCTACGCAAACTGGTTCAATCACTTGACGCCAGACTGCTGTTGCTGCATCCCGCGTGTGAAGCCATTGTGGCGATCGAACTGGAGATGATCCGAGACGACGTTGGGACGGTCGTTGCCAGCTATTGCCCGAGTCGCTGCCATCCGGCGTTCGTCGCCTTGGCGGACATTCGGCGAGGGCAGGGGGCGACCGACATTGGCGCCATCCAGCAAATTGTCATGGAGCGGAGTTTGCCGGAGCGAACGGATGTCAACGTGATTTGGAATCTTCGCCGTGATTGCGAATTATTGAGGACTCTGGCTGGCGAGATTCGACATGTGAACGCCATGGGCGAATCTGGAAAGGGCGCGGGGTTCTCCAATCTCAGTGTCAACATGACTCCATCCGGCGATAACGTTGTTGTCCGCTGGTCGATGTCGCCGGGCGATTCCTCGGCGCGAATCACGCTGATTGGCGAGCATGGCAAGGCGAAGCTAGAGATCGGCGATTCGCAGTACGAGCTAGATGTGAACGGCGAAACCGAGACGTTTGAGCCCCAGGCCGGCGCGGGCGAGGCGTTGGCGTTGCTGGCCGCTTCGGAGGCGCCTACTCCCGATTGGACCCAAATTCGCCGTGCGCTCGAGGTGGCGGAAGCAGCCGAACGAAGCGCTGTCAAAGGCAAGACGGTCGAACTATACGACGAATCCTATACGGAAGAGTCGTCGTTTAAGGGAGCGATGGCCATCGGTGGGTGTGGGCTGCTCTTGCTCACTCTTCTGTTCATACTCGCTTGGTCCATTGTGGAGAGCGTGCGTTTCCCGTATCTGCGAAATGAACATGATCGCCTGCAAGTCGAGCGGCAGGGAGACGGCAGTGCTGTCACGGAAACAGAGCCTCAATCGCATCTCCTCATTCGCCTTTGGCCTGTCTATCCATTCGCTGCCTTCTTGCTGCTCCAAACTCTGCGACTCGTGTTCCACGACCCGGCCAAGCGCGACCCGTCTCGATCCAAAGATGGCGACCACGGCGCCCCAGTCGACTGAGCTGTTCAGGTTGTGGCGAATGGGTCTCGGGATTTGAAAACACCGGCGTCACATGAGCTGCAGAGGAAGAGTGCGAATGAAGGCGCTACTCGCGGACCGTGACCGTTCCATCCGGCAGTTGGAGTGGGGTACCTAGATAAACTTTTTGGATTCCGTAAAGTTTGTGGCTTGTCAGGACGATGATAGGGGTACGCCAACCTCCGTAAGAGTTCTTCGCCATGACTCCCAGGTTCCAACTGTTCAGAACACTCGCCCTCAGCGCGATCTGCCTGCTAGGCTCAGGTTGCTGCGGAGCTCGTCTCTGTTCGGTGCGTTTCGACCAACCTTTGCATGAGTTGGGCGGATCGCCAAACGGGATCCCTTACACAGAACCGCCATGCGGTTTTCAGACGGTTGGCGGGCCGCCTGCGATGGGCGGGCCACCGCCGCCGCCGATGGTCTCTTCGCCGGCGCCCCGATTCGTGCCCGTGCCAACTCGGCCTGTTTTCGCTCCTTACGAGGTGCAGGCGTTGGGACCAGTGCCCGTTCCGGCAGAACGAAGTGAGAATGGGCAGGATGCCAGCAGCGGACCGGAATCAGATCCAGCCGATGGTGGTTTGAAGGAACTGCAAATACGCGAGATCAACGCGGATCGCCCGCCCGAACCAGCCTTTTCTACCGCGCGCTCATCGGGCAAGCCAACGCAGCTAAACTTCGTCTCCAACCCGTTGCGATAGAGCAGATGTTCAGCAGCTCGGTGCTGGGATCTGACCGTCAAAGATGCAGGCGATGGCAAATTGCCGCCGCCGGTTCCAGAACCCTTCCTGACATCGCACCACTTGCGCCGTGACGAAATACGCGTCGATGTAGTCGCCAATCATGACAGCAATCGTGTCATTGTCTGGCGGCTCCGGCGAAAAATACGAAATGCCCGTGCTGGAAATATCCCGGCTTTGCATTGCCTGATAGTCCGCGCGTTCCGGCTGCATCACCCCGTCGTAGGGAGCGATGCGAAGGTCGAGACTGCACGGAAGGCGCCGTTCGTATCGACGGTCGACCACCGACTTCTCTTCGGTGGTGATCTCCCGAATCATTGGCGTAACCTTCGCTAACGCAAGCCGCTTCGCGTTGAATCGAACTTGCGGTCTACTAGGAAACAGTTAGAGAAAGTGCTTCTCTAATCACAACCCTAGGTTATTCCAGCCCATAGTCAAACCAACTATTCCGTCTTCTTGAGCGTCTCCATGTAGTCGACAACGTCAACTAGTTCCTGCGAGGTCAGGATCTTCTGAAGATCGGCAGGCATCAGCGACAACTGGCTCTTGGCGATCTCCTCGACTTCGTCCATTTTGTAGACTCGGGTGATGGCGTCGTCCGTTTTGATTGAGATCGCCATGTCTGTTTTGCTAACCAAAACGCCTTTGACGACAATTCCACTGGTCAGTGCGAGCGAGTAGGTTTCGTAATTGTGGCTGACGCCGGCGCTTGGGAACAGCACGGATTCGAACAGCGCTTGGCGGCTTAGCTTCCCGCCTATCTCGGATAGATTGGGTCCCACCTCTTTGCCCTGCTTGTTGACTACATGGCAATTGGCGCACTGTCCGACGGTGGCGAAGGCTTTGGCGCCTCGAGCAACGTCGCCCTTCAATTGGATCAGGGAAGTGATGGGCGGCAGCGGTTTTCCGCCTTTGATCGGCGGCAGGGGGAAGAGTTTTGCGGCTTCACCACGGATCTTCTTGTCCGCCGAGGCGTTTAGGTGGAACGCGGCGGCGCTGAACAGAGCGGCGTCAAGTTGTTCGTCCTTAGCCAGTTGAATCAGACGTTGCCCGCCATTCTTTGTTCGAGCGACGGCTCGCGTCGCCTGCCGCCGCAATTCCAAATCAAACTTCGCGTTCCTAACGAGCGGCAACAAGAGCGAGGTTGCTCGGCCATCGGCCGAATTGCTAATCGCTTTTGCCGTCTCCGCAGCGAGACTCGCATCTTTGCCCAGTAGGGCCGATTTCAAGAGATCCGCCTGACCTTTGTCAAGCAGCGCGCGAATCGCGCTGACGCCGACGGTCGTGTCGGGGTTCTGTTGCGCGATGGAAACCAATTTGGAGTAGCGATTCTTCACGCTGAATATCTTGACCAAGGAGATGAACTCCTGTTCGTCTTGGATCGAATCCAGCAGCTCATTCAGTTGTTTGACACGGTCTGGGCTGCCCGACAGATCGTAGCCATCGAGTCGCTTGACCGCTTCGCTCATGATCAGCTTTTGGGTCTGCTCATTGGAACCGGCCTTGGAGAAGGCGACTTCGATCAACTCGGCTTGCGCGGATTGCTTCGCCAAGAAATCGAACGCGCGAAAATACCGTTCCAGCCGGGATTCGTCGCTGCCACCGGTTACGATCTCGGCCAACAAACCGGGCGACTTGGTCGACCTGGACCGCCAAATAATGTCGCGACCGGCGGCGGTGTTTCGTCGCTCGCCAGCGGCTTCAAGGTAGGCGGACAGCATTTGATCCCAGCGTCCTTTGGCGGCGATGCCCAGGGCTTCCAGGTACCACCTGTCCTCACCATCGTGCAGCAGGGCCAATTGGGTCCAAATGGAAACGGCGTCATCGCCATGGTAACGTCTTAGCGCGACGGCGCATTCGCGCCGCACTGCGGGCGATGGGTCGGATGAGAATTGTTTCAGCAGCGAAGAGAGCTCATGGCCGTATCGGCGGGCGGCCCGCAATGCGGCGATTCGAATGTCGCTGTTGTTGTCTTTGGCGGCCGTGGAAACGTGGGTGGCTCCCGAATCAAGGCGAGCGAGCAGCCAGAGCGCGCGGGCTCGATGGCGTGGATTGTCTGAAGACTGATACATCTTGAGCAAGGCTTCTTCCGCGTCGTTTCCTCGCGATGCGATCGAGGTCCAGGCCATATAGCGAACCGAATTGGCTGGGTTCTTGAGGGCCTCGAGACAGCCCTCGATCGAGTCGTAGTCATAGGTTGGCGTTTTGTATTCATGGCCGGGTGGAGCGACACGAAACAGTCGGCCCCGTTGCAGATCCTGCATGTTGTGCCCGCCGACGCCCGGATCGTACCAGTCGGTAACGAATAACGAACCATCCGGAGCGACGCAAACGTCCGCCGGACGGAACCAATTGTCGCGCGCGCCGTGCAAGATGTTCTTCATCGAAGCGCGGTAGCCAGCCCCATAGGGTTCGGCCGGATAGGCTCGCACGACATTCGGCCCGGCGTCACAGTGAATGACTTGGTCCCAGAAGGCCTTTGGAAGTAAGCGACCTTCATAAACCGTGATGCCGGTTGGCGAGCCGGCGCCAGTTTGAAGCAGGTTCGGAACCACGCCCGGATCGCGCAGATGCCAGTGGCGCAGAGGAATGTCATCGTGCATGCCAGTTCGCTCCGAACGCCAACCGGCTCCGTTGATCTCGTCTTTGTAACCGTAGTTTCCATGCTCCATGACAAAATTGATGCGAACACCGCGGTTTCCATCGTCATCGTTGTCCGACTGCCAAAGCGTGCCAAACGAATCCACGGCGACTTCATAATTGTTGCGGAAGTTATGGGCTAGGACTTCAAATTCAGAACCGTCTAGGTTGCAACGAAATGGCATGCCTCCGTAGTAGGGCTTGCCGTTGTCAACGACCGTATTGCCTGAGATGTCCTTGATCGGATTGCCTTGGGCGTCATGCACAGCCTTGCCCGTGTTGCCAAAATTCCAATAGAGTTTGCCATCGGGGCCAAACATGAATGAATGGGCCGAGTGGTCATGTTGAGGCTGGCCGGTCTTCGAAAACAGAATCTCCTTCTTGTCCGGCTTGTCATCTCCGTCTACATCGGTGAACACAATCACATTGGGCGAGCTCGATACGATCACTCGATTGCCCAACACGCAGATTCCCATGGCCGAATCGACGTCGCGACCTTGATAAAAGACCTTTGAAGTATCCGCGACGCCGTCATGATCCGTGTCTTCGAGAATTAGAATCCGATCGCCTTCCGGCCTCTTGTTGTTGTGCCGA
>CAZWOU010000260.1:0-8266 GCA_964635375.1 uncultured Pirellulaceae bacterium
CGCCCCGTTAGCGGCTACAACCAAGGGTGTTGTGATTCACAATGCTTTGGACGGCGGAAACACGGGACCCGACTACGCGTTTGGCTGGGGCCTGGTCGATGCAGCCGCTTCGGCGACTTTCATCAGCAATGCAGCCGGCGCGGGCGTCAAGGATCACGTCGACGAGTTGGCCTACTCTGGCGCTACGCAGAACATGGACTACGTTTCGGATGGGACTGGACCTCTCAAAGCCACGATTGTCTGGACCGATGCTGCTGGAGCTGCTCACGGCGCCGGACTCGACGTCTCCACCTCCGTTCTGGTTAATGACCTCGACTTGCAAATCACTGGGCCAGGTGGGCCGTATTATCCCTGGAACCTGAATCCAGCCAGTCCAAGCACTGCCGCGTTCCGAACAGCCGCGAACCACCGCGACAACGTTGAGCAAGTTCTGATTGATGCGCCGGCGGCGGGCGTTTACACCATCAGCGTTAGCGACACCGGCGGCGTGGGAAGTCAAAATTTCACGCTCCTGATCTCGGGCGCCAGTGACGCGAACATCTACGTGGACGCCAGCGGCAATCTTGTCTTCGACGATATCGAAGACCGGGCCGACGACTTGACGCTCGAGGTGGATGGAAGCGAGTTGGTGATTTCCGATCCAACGAACACGCTGACAAGTGCCGTCGGTACGGGCAATGGCACGAACGAAGTTCGCGTACCGCTCGCCTCAATCACCGGCGATATCATCGTCAACACGTTTGGCGGCAACGATTCACTTGAAGTCGATCATGATGGCGGCCTGCTGGACTCCGACGTCTTTTTCAACGGCGGCGCCAATGACGACCTGTTGACCCTGAGTGGCAATCCGGGCGAGACGGTCAATACGACCTACGACGTCGGCCCAGCCAACGATGCCGGCTTGTTGACGACCGTTGGCAGCGTCACGCAGACAATCAGCTTCACTGGGCTTGAGCCCGTCATTGACTTGGTTCCTGCCGCGTCACTCACGGTGAACGGAACCGCAGGCGCCAATGACATCGACGTCACAAATGCTGGCGCAAATGGTCTGGTAACCGTCGATGCCTTTGAGACGATTGAATTTGCCAACAAAGGCGAGCTGATCGTCAATGGCCTGGGAGCCGTTGACGATGTCGATATCGACATTACCACCCAACCCGCCGCATTGACTCAAATCACGATCAATGGCGGAGACGGGGATGATGGTCTTGCGGTAGCCGGGCTCGCGGTTGGAGTCGCGCTGGCCATTAATGGTGACGCGGACAATGACGTCATCGATCTCGGCGTTCCAGGATTCGATCTCGACGATATCGATTCGCCAGTGACCGTGGATGGCGGCGGCGGTGATGATGACCTGAATGTCCGCGACTGGTCAGCGGCCGCGCCCGACGGGACGATTACCGTCACGAGTACGACGATTGCCGGAATGCTCCCCAACGCGGCGCAGCTAATCTCCTACGCCTCGATCGATGATCTCCTCATCGATACGAACGACGGGTTTGCGACCACCGTCGATGTGTTGAGTACCGCAGCAGGCACGGTAACGGAACTGGAATTGGCTTTGGGCGGACTTCTCGCCACGGTCACGGTCGGCGCTCAGAGCGCCTCGTACAACACCAGCGCGGGCAACATGGACGCCATTCTTGGCGCCCTGATCGTCGATTTCAATAACACCGGTTTGGGGTTGCTGCAGATCGATGATTCGGGAGACGCGACTGGAGACACCGCAACGATCACCGACACGTCAATCAGCGGTTTTGGCCCTGGGACTGTCACGATGTATGGCGGTGGGGAACGCGCCGAGGACGCCAACATCGCGTCGGGAACGGCGGCGGACAATCTGACGGTGACGCCAAGTGACTTCACCGAGTTCAATTTGGATGGCAATGACCCGACAACGTTTCCAGGCGATGTGCTGAACTACGACGCTGCAGGCGGCAATAAGGTCGTCACCGGCATCAACAGCGGTACGATCGAAAAAGCCGGCTTCATGGATGTCAATTTCACCGACTTCGAATTTGTCACACCCACCGGCGGCAATACGTTCACCGATGAGGTCGATGTGGCCCTTCTCGTCGACTCGCTGGGCGACACCGGTTCCGACGGGTCTGAGAACCTGATCACCATTCGCCGAGACGGCGGAGCGGGCACAAATCTTGAGATTCTCTTTGACGGCGACACTGGAACTGCTGGCGGTGAAGTGATCGTCTCGACTCAGCCACTTGCGCTGATTGATTCCATGACGGTCAACGGTGCGGGGGATGATGACATTCTGTTCGTCGATACGTCCAACGGTCTCTTGACGTTTCCCGGCGGTATCGATTTCGACGGTGCGGGTCAAACCTCGGGCGACACGCTTCGCATCGAGGGCGATACCGGCACTTCGATTGCCCGCGAAACCCACTTTGCAATTGATCCCAGTACCGGCTCTCTCGTCTACGACACCGACGGTAACATGGGCATCGGCGCTGCCGGAACGCCCAATGGCGACGAGATGTTGATCACTTACACCGGCCTGGAACCCGTCTACGACACCACACCCGTGGTGCAAGCCGATTTCTTCACGCCTGCTGGCCCCGTCTCCGATTTGATTTCCATTACCGATGGACCCGTTTCTCCGGACGGTTTTCAGACGCTCGAGGTCGACGCGGCTACTTTCGAAACACAGTGGTTTGCCAACAAGACGACGCTGACTGTCAACGGCCTGGATGGCGCTGATAGTTTCATCTTGGACTTTTCGGCCGCGATTGACGGTATCAGCGACCTGATGCTGTATGGCAACGAGCTTACTGGCGGCACAATTGACGCGGACGACGATGCGGGCGACGGCTTTGCTATCGTCGCGACGTCTGCTGGAATTACCGCGAGTCTGTTTGGCCAAGGTGGAAGTGACAACTTCTTCCACCAGATTGTGGAAGGTGCGGATCTGGATTCCGTCGCTGGAGTGGTAAACATCATCGGAGGCGAGACCGCAGGAGATGACGATCTTGTCTTACTGCAAGATTTCCTAGACGCTACGGCCGATTCGTCCACCTTGACAGACACGTCGCTGACGGGAGCATCTCCATCCGCAATCAACTACACGGAAGTCGAGACTTTCTTTTTTGAATCTACCGGCGTCGCCGACTCGATCGAAATTGCCTCCACGGCCCTTGGGACCCGCTATGTGGTCAGCGGCGACGGTGGCGGCGATGCATTCACGATCGGCAATCAGTCCGGTGACGTGACCGTCAACCCCGATGGTTCGTTGAGCAGCGACGGCGGGTCTTTGGACGCCATCGCCGGTGATATCTTGATTGTGCCCGACTCCAGCGGCGCCCTGGGTGCTGACACGTTAAACGTCGATGATTCGGGGACTGCGGGACTCGATCTGCCGGTAGCCACGATCGACACGGCGGCGGCATTCGCAGTCACTTCAGGACTTGGGTTCTTCGTCACGGGTGACGTTACGGAATTGACCGGTTTTGCCCCAGCAACCATCCGGTATTTCCACACGGCCTACGGAAGTGTTATTCCACCGGTCACCGATGGACTTCAGGTCCTTAATGTCTTCGCCTCCGATGGTGACGATTCGATTGATGTCGAAGCCACCACGGCCACAGTCATAACTCGGCTTGATTCGCATATCGGCGACGACGCCAATACCACCACAATCAATGGCGATGGCCTCAGCGCCGCCAATATTTTCCATGGGTCGGCAGGATTTGACCGCACCGTGCTGAATGTAACAGCTGATCTGGGCGCGGCGTCGTTCCTGCCTATCACGTCGTTGGAGATTCATGGCGACGCACCCGCGTTGGACACCAACAACCGCGACTCGTTGGAAATTGTTGACGCCAGCGGTGCGGCCCGGGCATTCACCTACGATTACCTGGACACGCCAGGCGATCTGGATCTCGAGGGCGGCTTTGCAGTCGATGTCAACGTTCGCACGATGGAAACGATGAATTTCATCGACGGCGGCGAAGTGAATGACACAGTCACGGTGGAGGGCACCTCGGGCGTTGACCAATTGACGGTCGCTCCCCTCACGGCCTCTAGCGCGCTCGTCTTCCTGGGCGGCAATCCCTGGGACGGACCGAGCGATGTTGATCCTTACCTCTCCGCCTACCCCGGAGTGGCTGGCGGCGGCAACGGGCCCGATGTTCAGATTCGTGGAATGACCGGTCCAATCACGTTCGATGATGGCGACGCTTTGAGCGTGGCCGATGACGACCAGCTGTTCGTCTATGCACCGAGCGAAACGGGTATCAACGATGCGGCGACCACAGTCGATCCATGGGATCCGGCTGGAGTCGGCAACGGCTTCACACAAGGTGGCATTGGCCAACTTATCCCCGCATTCGGAGCGCCTGCTGCCGGATCGTCCTACGACGACATTTTCGTTACGGACGCCTTGGTGACGATCGACAACGGGCCAGCGCCTGGGATCGGCCCATTGATTGATGTGGCCATTGCCGATCCGACCGAGGACTTCGTGAAGACGAACGCCGCCACTGAACTGCGTGGCTTGATCGTCAACAGTGGTGACGAAGCCATTCCAGATCCGGGCGACAGCCTCGCCGACGACATTTTCGCGGTCCTCTCGTTCAACTTCGGACTGCAGATCAATGGCGGCAACCCAGTTCCCGGATTTGCTCCTGCAGGCGATCGCTTGCAAGTGCTCACGCCAGGCGAGATCAATGTCTTCAGCGACAAGGCGACGCCTCCGGAAGTCAGCATCACCTCAACGCATCCCGTCACCAATGTTCTTTCGCATCCGCTGACCTTCAGCTCGATCGAAAGTGCGATCCTGACGCCGGGCGTTACCAACCAGCAAGTCAACCTGTACGGCGACAACAACACGGGCGTTGGCCAAGCGGACAATTTTGTGGTTGTTGGCCGCGACATCGATTCGCTGCTGGTGCCGCTTGGCGGACCTGGCGGTTTGGCCACGAACCCGGCCTATAACCCGACTGGCGCCACTGTGGATCCCCGTTACGACGTGGATGCCGATGGCGACAATGAATTCGAGTTGTTCATCAATGGCAGCGCTTCGATCGGCTTCCGAAACGTCACCGACCTCAACGTGTTCGGCGATGACGACAGCGCTGGCACGCCAAGCCCCGATGAAATCGACACCCTCGAAATCACGCCTTACGCGGATGACACGCCGCAAGGCTGGGATATCGACGTCGCCTACGACGAAGGCAACCCGGTTCAGGCAGACGGCGATCAAGCCGACCTGCTGATCTTGCACACCTCGCTTCTCGGCGGCGCTGTCTCCGAAAACATTGTTGTGCAACCAACCGGTCCGGAAGATGGCGAAGTCGTTGTAACGAACGCCAGTTCCGGCACATTGATTGTCGACATCGACTACGTCAACAATCTGGACATCATCATTATCGACGATGACGGTTTCGCCAACGACACCGATACGCTAACGCTTCGCGGAACCGACCCGTCAACGCCCGCCACCAGCGGTGGCGAGATCTTTGATATCAACTTTGGCGCCGCGGGAACCTTACTCGACCCGGAAGTCGTCGTCACGGACGCCGATCCAGTCGTGCCCGCCGAGCCGATCTTGTATCGAATCCGCAACTTGGTCAATATTCAAACGGTCACCTTCGAGTCCCTCGGCGGCGACGACACGTTTAACGTCACGCCGGATGGCGATGTGGCTGTCGAGATTTTTGGCGGATCGCCCGTCGGGCAACTCAATGGCGACCCCGATATTCTCAACGTCATCACCGCACTCACCGGTGAAACGGTTACTTTCTTCCCCGGACCGGAACCCGATTCGGGCACCTTCATCATCGACTTGGGCGGTGCTGGTGAGCGATCCGTCAGCTTCGATGAGATCGAGTTGTTGCAAGTCGACGGCTTGGCGTACGTAATTCAAGACGCCTTTGAAGAGATCGACTACAACGCGGCTGACGTCGATCCCAATAACAGCCTCGCCTTGGCGAGCGACATCGGTTCCGCCGTAACGACCGTGCTTCGCGACCTCACGTTGCACACGACCAACGGTACGCTTGTCGCCGCCGCTCCGACGACGACGGACATCGACTTCTATCGCTACAGCGCCCACTTCACTGGCAAGCTGGCGATTAATGCATCCTTCATTCACGCCGACGGTGATGTCGCCATCGCCGTGCAAGATGCGGCCGGCAACCCGATTACCGGCGCACTTACGCCGTCGGCGCTCGGGGTCAATCGTGAAGATTTAGTGATTCCGGTTGTCGTTGGCGAAGACTACTACGTGGTCGTCTCCAGCGTCGATGCGGTTCCCACAACCTACACGTTGGAAATCGAGAACTTCGCGGCGCCCGTTCCGAGCGGCGTGACGCTCGATCCCAACGACGACAGCGGCCTGAGCAACAGCGACAACATCACCCTGGTTGGCGATGGCCGTCTACTGATTCATGCCGATCTGACCGACTTCGACAACATGGGCGTTCCCCTGCTCGAGTCTGGCGACTTCCCCGCCGCTGCTGGCGGAGCTGCGGTTGAGGCATTTATCAACGGCGTTTCGATCGGGTTTGCAGATCGATTCGGCGGAGCTTCGACTGTCTTCTGGACGATCGACACCACCGCGGTTGCTCTGGCTGCTGGCATCCCAATCGATCTGGGGACGCTGACCGCCGCTGACATCGCCGGCTTCCTGGACCTGGTCACTGCGGCCGTCACCGTTTTCGATGGCGCGGTGCCTCAGACTTCAGCCAGCACGGTATTGTCCGAGCCGATGTGGATGAACTACGACCCGAACGCACCGGAAGTGGCCAACATCAGCGTGGCCATGCTCGACGCCAGCGATACGAATATCGTCGGCGACGGCGTCACGAAAATAAACCAACCCGCCTTCTGGGGAGTTGCTGAAGAGAACACCCACATCCGCATCTTCGCCGATTACCTTCGCGACGGCACCTATGAGATGGTGGGCGAAGCGACGGTCGGTTCCGATGGCACCGATGTGGCGAGCAACGCCAATCTGCCGGAAGGCTCGCTGGGCGGCGCCGCGGACGATGGCGTCGGTCTCTGGGAGATCACAGTCGAGCCGCTTCGCGACGGGCTGTACAACATCCGAGTTGAAGTGGAAGACATCGCTGGCAATGTTACCGTCGATACGGCCGCCCCGTTGGCGATTGAAGTAGACACGCTCGCCCCGCAACGCCCAACCGTCGACCTGGTCGGCATGGACGTTCAAGATCCGCTTACCCAGTTTGACTTCACCGGCGGCGGGGTCCCCGTGATCACTCTTGCCACGCCTCCAGTCAACACTGACACGGGCCTTTCAACTCACGACGATATCACTCGAGGCATCGCGCCGGCCGCTCCCGGCGGAACCGGCACCACCGATGTCATGCTGCGAGTTTCGGCGGAGCCCGATTCCGAGGTGTTCCTCAAGGATGGCGAAGAGGTCATCGCGACATTTACGATGCCTTCGCTGCCCTACGTCAATCAGGGACCCGGCGGCGACATCTTCGTGTTCGTGCTGATCACGCTAGACGAAGACCCGCATCCATTGAGTGCCGAAGCCTTCGATTTGGCCGGCAACCGCAGTGCTCAGTCAGAAGAGTTGCTCGTCACCATCGACGTAACGCCGGCGCCAACGCCTGCGACGACCGACCTGATCGAATCGAGCGATACTTTCGACGATTTCGCCGGCTTGACCGGTCCGATCTTCCTCGATACGGACGACAATACGGCGATCAACAAGCCCGCCTTCTTTGGCGTGGCTGAGAAACACAATATCGTTCGCGTGATCGCGACGGACACCGTGACCCTCACTCCGCAGTTGATAGGCGAAGGACTCGTCGGATCGGACGAAAGCGATGGAACTACCGGAGACGGGCTCGGGATGTACGAGGTCGAGGTCGTTGCTCTGGCCGACGGCAATTACGACATTACAGTCATTTTGGAAGACATCGCTGGAAACATCAGCCCTCTCTCAACTGCCTTGAATGTCACGGTCGACACCTTGGCGCCTCAGCGTCCCACGGTCGACCTGCAAGATTCAGACGATTCGGGTCGGTCGGCTATGGACAACACGACGATCAGCGATCCGGCAGCCGCCAATGGCATCGTCGACGTTCGCGTCTCCGCCGAACTCGGCTCGCGAGTGATCGTCAAGGATGGCGAGACGGTCATCGATGACTTCGTCTTCAACGCCGCTTTCGACGCCACCGATGGTGGAGCGACTGACGGCTTCGGTTTGTTGCGTATCGACTTCCCGGCCAACACGATCGCCTACGGCATTCCCGATCAAGGCGCCCACCCGATTTCC
>CAZWOU010000261.1:0-8261 GCA_964635375.1 uncultured Pirellulaceae bacterium
CTCAACGACGGGCGAATCATCTATACCCGTTGGGAGTATGTGGACCGCGCAGCTTGTCCCATCCAGAGCCTTTGGACGATCAACCCCGACGGTACGGCCCTATCGGGCTTCTATGGCAATCGCGTGTTGTCGCCCGGCACATTTATGGATGCGCAACCCATTCCTGGCACGGACAAGGTCGTGGCCACGGCGACCAACCACAACGGGCCGTGCCGCGGCGGTATCGTGCTGATCGACCCAGCCAAGGGGGCCAACGCCAGAGAGGCGGTCACTAACCTAACGCCTGAGATCGACCTCTATCGGTACAGCGGCGTGTATGGCAACGGGTTGCGAGGTCCGTACGAAAAGCCGTTTCCCCTGGGCGACGACAAGTTCCTCGTCGCCAAAGGCGGGACCCTGCAACTCCGCGACTTCGACGCCAACGTGGCTACGCTCTTGCATCCGCAAGACGGAATGGGCTTCTACAGCGCGCAGCCGATTCGCATGACCCCGACGCCCCCGGTGCTCACCGGCACCCACATGGATCGATCCGCCGTGCTTCCCGAGGATGGAAGCGTTTCGGGAGCTTGGGCCACGGTCTTGATGCAGGACGTCTACAACGGGCTCGAACCCTACGTGAAGCGGGGCGAAATCAAGCAGATCGCCGTGGTGCAAGAGGTCGAGAAGAGCACGCATTCGCCGCAGAACAACCTCACGCCCGACGGCTCGCACATGCGGAATATCGCTGTGTTTGGCTTCCAGTTTCCGCTGGTTTCCTGCGGCGCCACCTACGCGCCGAAGAAGCTCTGGGGCTTCGCCGACGTGGACGAGAACGGAGCCGCGGCCTTCAAAGTGCCCTCCGAGGTGCCGATCTACTTCATGGCCCTGGACGCCGAAGGCCGGGCGCTGCAGCGGATGCGAAGCTTCACCCACCTGATGCCGGGCGAAGTGCAAGGCTGCGTCGGGTGCCACGCAGACCGCAACTCCGTCGCGCCCCGTCCCATGAGCCATTCGGTCATGCGAGGCAAGCCGCAGGAGTTGACCCCGCCCGAGTGGGGAGTCGTAGGATTCAGTTACGATCAGGTCGTGCAGCCGGTGTTCGACAAGTACTGCATCGAGTGCCACAACGAACGCGAGCAGTCTGGCAATGTCGACCTGACCGGCGACAAGACCGACTTCTTCAACGTCTCGTACGACATCCTGACACGAACCGGCACCCAGTCCGAGAACGATTGGATCCATCACGGCAGTCCGGTCGGGCCGGGCGGCGACGCCACGCGCGGTATGAGTCCCTATGCCGAGTGGATCTGGACAATCAACGGCGCCGGCCACAACGTATTGGAAATCGCACCGCGCCGCTGGGGCAGCCCGGCCAGCAAGCTCGCCGAGATCATTCGCAGCGGACACCCCGACTCCAACGGCAAGCCGCAAGTCGAGGTGGCCGACGCCGATCGACGCCGCGTCTACCTGTGGCTCGACTTGAACGTGCCCTACTACGGCACGTCGTCGTCGAACCATAAGCGGCGGCTGGGTAGCCGGCGGATGCTACCCGACGGGCTCGGCTCGACGCTCAACAAAATCGCCGCGAAGCGATGTGCCGGATGCCACGAAAAGGGCGTCCCGCGAAAGTTCTACACGCGGATGCTCAAGCCGCAGAACAACAACTTCATGCTGGCCCCCTTGGCCAAAGGGGCCGGCGGAACCGAGAAATGTGGCCAGGCGGTCTTTCAGTCGAAGGAAGATCCCGACTACCAGAAGCTGTTGGACGTCTTCCGACCCATCCAGGAGTTGCTCAAAGAGCGTCCCCGCGCCGACATGCCTGGCTTCTCCGTCCAACCGTAGCTCTACAAAATCGAGACTCACACCTGCTGGAAACAGCCCGTCCTATCCAGAAACTTATCCTAGGTGCAACTGAATGGTCGCAACGATTTTTCACTGTCAGACGCTCACTTTTTCATTCGGCGTAACGGGGTGGTTTTCAGAAACAATGCCACTCAAAGCTCGTCGAGGAATAAGTTTCACCGCGAGCTGAGTTTTGGGATAGTACGCGGAACGTTCAACACAATCCACGGAGAAGATCGCATGCACCGTCTAGTACCTACGCTTGGGATCGGTTGTCTGATCGTCGTGTTGGCGCCATCGTGGCAACTCGCCGGGGCCGAGACGGTTGCCTCGTTCGAGATCCCCGCCTGGGCATTCGATCGTGGCAACGCCAAGACGTTCACGACTTCCTGGGCCGATGCCGATCCGATGGTCGCATTCGGTGGCGTGGACCCGGTCGTGATCGAGTACGACATCGAGTTCCCGGTGACCGCCGTGTATTCACTGAACATCCGCCACGCCGCTCAATCCGCCCGTCCGATCGCCGTGTCTCTCGACGGCCAGCAACTCGGCCAGGCCTGCCGCTCGGCCACGGGCGGCTGGAACACCAGCGGCGCGAAGTGGGAAGCATCGATCCGCACCAAGATCGAGGCGGGCAAACACACGCTGAGGCTCGAGCGAGCGGCAGCATTTCCGCACGTGGTCAGCCTCCGGTTCGATTCGACCGTCGCCTTTCCCGACGGCTGGAAACTGCTACGCCCGGCAGCTCACACGCTGGCCAGTGCGAGCCGGACCACAAAGCCAGCATCTCCCAATATCGCGTCGTTTCGATTGGCGCTCATGGACCTGATCGCAACATTCGGCGATCGCTACACTCTGGGACCCGAATACCTCAACCGTCTCGAAACGCTCGAGGAAAGGGCTGCGGCGACGGACAGGGAACACACCGACCAAGAACTCGCAACGCTTGCCAACGAGGCGTTGCTAGCCAACCCGCTGTTGGACTTCGATAGATTGCTGCTGGTGCAGCGAGGCGCCAAATCACCCTCGCTCGGCCTGCCGCGAAACTGGCAAGGGAATTCGAGCCTGGCGAAAACAGGCTACGACGACCAAATCGCGACGCTCTCGCCGCTCGACACGGACGGCGAACTCACGACACTCTACCAGCCAAAGAAAGGCCGCTTCGTGGGCGACGTTGATCTCCATTTCGATGGACAGAGTATGCTGTTCTCGATGCCGGGCGACAACGGTCGGTGGAATATTTTCGAGATCGACAGCGACGGCTCCGGTTTGCGACAGATCACCGGCGAGCAGCCCGACGTCGACTGTTACGACGCTTGTTATCTGCCCAGCGGCAAGATCATCTTCTCGTCCACAGCGTCCTTCGTCGGCGTTCCCTGCGTCTACGGCAGTTCGCACGTGGCGAACCTCTACCAGATGGACGCCGATGGCGGAAGCATCCGGCAGCTCTGTTTCGATCAGGAACACAACTGGTGTCCAACCGTGCTCAACGGTGGCCGCGTGCTCTATTCACGCTGGGAGTACACCGACACGCCCCACTCGAACACCCGCCTGCTGTTTCAGATGAACCCGGACGGCACCGAGCAAAAGGCCTTTTACGGCAGCAACTCTTACTGGCCAAATTCGTTCTTTTACGCTCGGCCGATCCCGGGCCATCCGACCAAAGTCGTCGCGGTGATTGGCGGTCATCACGATCATCCGCGGATGGGTGAGTTGGTTGTCTTCGACTCGGCGCTCGGCCAGCAAGAAGCCGATGGAGCCGTTCAGCGCATTCCAGGCCGCGGCAAGAAGGTCGAGCCAATTATCAGCGATGGTTTGACCAAAGCGAGTTGGCCCAAATTTCTGCACCCGTATCCGTTGAGCGAAAAGTACTTTCTCGTATCCTGCAAACCGACCCCCACAGCATTGTGGGGAATCTATCTGGTCGATGTTTTTGACAACATGACGCTCATCAAAGAGCTTCCAGGCTACGCGCTGCTGGAGCCCGTTCCGCTGCGCAAGACGACCAGGCCGCCAGTGATCGCTGAGAAGATCAAACCTGGCAGCAAGGAGGGTGAGATCTATATCGCCGACATCTACGCCGGCGACGGGCTCAAGGGCATTCCCCGTGGCGCCGTCAAATCGCTGCGACTGTTCAGTTACCATTATGCCTACCAGAACATGGGCGGGCTGTTGGGCGTCGTAGGTATGGACGGCCCCTGGGACATCAAGCGCGTCATCGGCACAGTGCCGGTCTACGAGGACGGGTCGGCCAAGTTTTCCGTCCCGGCCAACACGCCGATCTCGCTGCAACCGTTGGACGCCGAAGGAAAGGCACTGCAGCTGATGCGCAGCTGGATGACGGCCATGCCCGGCGAATCGGTCTCGTGCGCCGGCTGTCACCAGTCGGAGAAGAAGGCGCCGCAAACCGGGCACACCATGGCGCTGTTGAAGCCAACGGCGATGATCAAATCGTGGTACGGCCCCACACGCGGGTTCAGTTACGCGCGCGAGGTGCAACCGGTCGTGGACAAGTATTGTATCGGTTGCCACAACGGACAACCTCAGAAGGACGGCAGTCGTATTCCCGACCTGCGCGGCACGGAAAAACTCACCGACTGGAAGTCGATCACGCCGGGCAACGGCGGCTACGTGCGAGCGGCCGGCAAGTTCTCCGTCGGCTACGCCGAACTGCACCGTTTTGTGAGGCGGCCTGGTATTGAAAGCGACTATCACATGCTCGAGCCGATGGAGTTTCATGCCGATACCACGCAGCTCGTGCAGATGCTCAAGAAGGGGCACCACAACGTGGTGCTTGATGCAGAAGCCTGGGACCGCCTGATCACTTGGATCGATCTGAACTGTCCCTACCACGGTACGTGGGGCGAAGAGATCGACAAGCCCGGGCGCCAACGTCAGCGGCGCCGCGAGTTGCTGAAGCTCTACGGTGGCATCGATGCGGATCCCGAAGCGGTGCTCGACTCGGCTCCTAAGTCCGTCGAGCCGGTCGTTCCGCCCCAGACGACGCCGGCAAAGTCGCAGGTCGTCGTGTGTCCTGACTGGCCGTTCGACGCGGCCGAAGCCAAACGACGCCAGCAGGCGGCCGGCAAGGATGCGACATTCGAAGTCGATCTGGGCGATGGCACACGAATGAAGCTCGCGCTGATCCCAGCCGGCGAGTTCGTGATGGGCAACACCCGCGGCGCTGTCGACGAGCGACCGCTGGCGCGCGTTCGCATTGACGAGGAATTTTGGATTGGTACCTGTGAAGTGACGAATCGGCAGTTCGCGCGCTTCGACGCGGACCATGACAGCCGCGTGGAATCAAAGAACACCTATCAATTTGGCATCCATGGCTATCCGATGAACGAGCCCGAGCAGCCGGTCGTGCGCGTCTCGTACAGCGAAGCAATGGCCTTCTGCCGTTGGCTTTCCGAACAAACCGGAAAGAAGTTCTCGCTGCCAACCGAGGCCCAATGGGAATACGCCTGCCGCGCCGGCACGGACACACCGATGTCTTATGGTGATCTGGCGACCGACTTCTCGCCGTTCGCCAACGTCGCCGATGCGAGGCTTTCAGAATTTGCCAGCGACCCCTACACAGTGAGTCAAGCACTGAAGAACCCGCCTCGGCACGACGACTGGATTCCCAAGGATGCCCGCTTCAATGACGGCGCGTTGCTGTCGGTGGCTCCGGGTCGCTACCGGCCGAACGCCTGGGGGCTGTACGACATGCACGGCAACGTCACGGAATGGACCCGCTCGGACTTCCAGCCCTACCCCTATAGACCCTCGATCGGCGCTGACGATTCGAGGTTGGAGGCGCGCAAAGCGGTGCGAGGCGGGTCTTGGCGCGACCGACCTCAACGCTGCACGTCTAGCTTCCGACTCGGCTACCAACCTTACCAGCGAGTCTACAACGTCGGTTTCCGCGTCGTCTGCGAAGCGACACCAAGCCAGTCCAAGAATTGAGACGAAGCAAACTCATGAAAGTCCCCTTCCACCGGAAGCTCTTTCTTTGTGCTTCTCGTGTCTAATGAAACTGGCAGCTTGAAAGTCTGCGCACCGTGCAAAGATTCTTGACGTCAGTAACACGAGAGGCCGAGAGGGTATGGGATGATGGCAAGGGGAAATTTGGCGCCCGCGTTTCCAACGGCTGATACGCCACCAAGCAATTTCAGGCTGACGCCAGCCATCGGGCGATCTGCAATGGACTCCCGCCTCTGAACGCCCGTCCCCCAAGAGCGCTGTCCCCCGTCATTCTTTGTGGCCATCCTTCTTCTCGTGTTCGCGTAGCTGCTTCCGTACCAGTAGAAGACCCCGTTGAACCGCGCAATGTCGCCTTCATCTGCCCTGGATCCCGGAATATCTATCTTCAGAATAGCCCGTCAGACTGACGTTGTAGTGTCCGGCGAGTGATTTAAGCGTCAGTCGGATCGGCAACTCCCGCCCGACTTCAGTTGAGCGGCAAAGTCATCTTTGATGTAGATTGCGATCTACATGCCGGCAGCATGCTTGTCTTCGGCAACAAAAGCAAAGACATTGACGACAAAGTCAACATATGCAGACGACGACCGGTCGCCCGCCTTTCTGGCGTCGGGTCTCCGGTAGTTTCAAGGCAGGGAGGTGATAATCTGGTGGGCCGAAGATGAAAACAGACAAATCGATGCCGCCTCCGGCGAAACCGTTGAGCAAGGAAGACCTCACGTCCAAGGTAAGAGAGTTTCCCCTGAGCTACGGGGCGTCGATCGTTGGTGTCACCACGGTTGAAACGCTGGCGGGCGGGCCTCCTTCAACCGATCTTTCCTATGTCCTTGAAGACGCCCGATCCGCGGTGACCTTCGCGGTGCCTCTGGATGAAGATAAGACTTGCGATTATCTGGGCAAGATCGATCGTGCGGGACATCAAGAGGACTACACAAGGACAAGCGTCATCGCTGATGGCATCGCCGCTCAATTGGCGAGTTTCATACGACAGTTTGGTCACGAATCAACGGCCGTTATGCAGAACCTGGTCTTCCGCAACGATAAGCCCGGTGATTTGAACCATCGGACTCCGGACGTTTCCCACCGATATCTGGCGGTTCGCGGTGGCGTTGGCTGGTTCGGTTTCTCGGGCAACGTACTGACTCCCGGCCATGGTCCCAACGTGATACTGGTATCCGTAGTAACGGCTGCCGAGTTGATTCCGACCGCCCCGCTGCCACCGGAGGATAATTACTGCGACAATTGCCAGGCCTGCACCACGTCCTGCCCGTCTGGTTTCTTTCGATACGGGAAGACGGACAAAGTCACAGTTACAATGGGCGACGTTGATTTTACCTACACTCAGCGGCGATCCTATGACCGTTGTAGCTATGTATGCAGCGGCCAGACGGGCCTGCATGCCTCGGGGAAATGGTCCACCTGGTCGCCCGCTCGTTTTCCTATCCCGAAGTATGATGAAGACCTGGCGCCGATCCGAAAGAAAGCGTTTGAGGCCTGGAGCGAACGTCCGGAATTGCCTGGCGGAGGCATGCAGAGTCCGATCACTTACAGCAAGACACAACGTGATGTGAGCCTGACATGCGGAAACTGCATGCATGTTTGCCATCCGGATCCTGAGCAGCGCAAAGGTCGATTGAAGCTGTTGCACCAAGGGGGAGTTATCATCCAGCTTGAGGCGGGAAGCCTGCGAGCCGTATCGGGCGAAGAGGCCAAGGAGCACATCGCCGCGATGGAACCCGAACGCCGCGCACTCTATGAGACTCCCCATCCAGTAGACTTTGACCGAAGCAATATTCCGACCTGAGACATCATTGGCCAATATGACGAGGAGAATGGCGAGCGAGCCAGGCTGTAACGGACCATTCGGAAATCAGTTCGTGATTTCGCTCTGCCAAGCCACGTACACTACATAAGAAACAGGAGAAAGAGAATGGGTAAAATCAAGCGGGTCGTCATGGGTGCTTTGACGCCCTTCAAGGCGATCTTATTTATCGCGCTGCCGTTGCTTCTCGCGATACCGGCCGCGGCGGCTGAGGATCCGACGGCCAGACCTGACTATCGCCCCAACGTCGTCCTGATCATGGCCGACGATATGGGCTATGAAGCCTTGTCGGTGAACGGCAGTGAATCCTGCAAGTCCCCGAATCTGGACAAGTTGGCCGCGGAGGGCGTTCGCTTCCGCAACTGTTTCTCCAACCCCATCTGTACGCCGTCGCGGGCGAAGATCATGACCGGGCAATACAACGTTCGGAACTACGTTAAGTTTGGCCTTCTTGATCGCGGGCAAACCACCTTTGCGCACCAACTGAAGAGTGCCGGGTATGCAACCTGCATCGCCGGCAAATGGCAGTTGGGCAAGCAGGCGGACTCCCCACAGCACTTTGGGTTTGAGCAGTCCTGCCTCTGGCAGCATACGCGGAGCGGGCGGTCAAAGGGGAACGGCAAGACGTTCGATCGTCGTTTCGTCAATCCGC
>CAZWOU010000262.1:0-3726 GCA_964635375.1 uncultured Pirellulaceae bacterium
CGGGGAAAGGCCATGTACTCGATGCCCCGGCAAGTCGGCATGTACTCCGTCCAGAGGCAACCGTATGCACCGAGAACGTGACTGGATTGCTCGGCCGTCAGTTCCGAGGGGAGCGGCTCAAAGTTGTAGACCTTCTCAAGAGGAATATATCGGCCGTTGGCCTTCGGCTGGCCGGGCAGGAGCGACTGGTAGTAATCGAAGAAGCAGTGCGATGTGGGCAACATCACCACGTCGTGCCCACGACCAGCGGCGACGATCCCGGGGCGGGTGCCGTGCCAACTCATTACGATCGCGCCGGCCGGGGCGCCGCCTTCCATAATCTCTTCCCAGCCGGCCAACTGCCGTCCCTTTGAGTGCAGGACCTTCCCGATCCGTTTGATGAAGTAGCTCTGGAGTTCCTCTTCGCTGCCGAGCCCTTCGGCCTTCATGCGGGCCTGGCACCGAGGGCATTTCTTCCAGCGGTCCTTGGGGGCCTCGTCTCCGCCGATGTGAATGACCTGGGACGGGAACAGCTGGAGCACTTCGCTCAGCACGTTCTCGAGGAACTCGAAGGTCTCCTCCTTACCCGCGCAATATAACTCGGGGTAGACGCCCCAGTCGGTGGCGACCTTGAACGGTCCGCCCGTGCACGACAACTCCGGATAACTCGTCAGCGCCGCCAGCGAATGGCCGGGCATCTCGATCTCCGGCACAATCACAACGTGGCGGCGCTGCGCGTAGGCGACAATTTCGCGGATATCGTCCTGGGTGTAGAAACCGCCGTACCTGCCGCCGGGCCCTTGCCGCCAGGCGCCGACTTCAGTGAGTTTGGGATATCTGTGGATCTCGACCCGCCAACCCTGGTCCTCGGTCAACTTCCAGTGGAGAACGTTCATCTTGTGAAGCGCCAGCAGGTCAATGAACCGCTTGATGAACGCCTTGGGCTGGATGTGCCTGCCACTGTCCAGCGTGATGCCCCGCCAGGAGAACCGCGGCTGATCTTCGATTTGGCCGCACGGTATGGTCCAATCGACGCCGCTGACCGTCCCCTGGCTGAAGATGGCAGTCGGCAGGAGCTGACGGATCGTTTGGCACGCATAGAAGGCGCCCGCCGCCGCGCCAGCCTCGGCACGAACGTAGTGCTCGTCCACTGCGAGTCGGTAGCCTTCCTGGCCCAGGGCAACGTCATCCGCCGCCTTGGACAGGAAGATGGCCTTCGCTGCCCGATCAGTCTGGTCAACGTCTCGGACCGCCAGTCGATACCCGGTGGCCGGGGCCAGCACCTCGGCCAGGTACTCGCCGGCTGCGCGAGTCGTCGCGTCCACAACCAGGACCGTATTCTCGGTGAGCACGAAACACCTGTCACCGACAGTCACCGTTGCCGGCCGGGGGATCACCAAGATCCCTTCGGCCGCAACCGCCGGCGCAGAACTGGCCGTCAGCACAACGGCCGCTATGAGGATTTCGATTGCCGTTCTCAACGGGAACACTTCTTTGTTCTCTCGCATTTCCGTTTTACTCTATCTCAGGGCGACAGGCGGGTTATCTAACTTGTGCGTCGGTACCGTCCTATCCAACAACTCATTCGACATGTATCGGTATTGATTGTACCGATCTGTGAAATTCGTTGGCTCTACGACTGAATGGAATCACTACGACTTAGAAGGATCGACAAAATACCAGACACCGCGCCAAACGTGATAGACATCACGCCGATCGCGAAGAAACGAGAGCCAACCACGATATCGCCGGCGAGTTCGTGTGGTTTGGGTGTGGCTCCAGACGATTTGACCCTGGTTCCCATGGTCGAGCTACCGACAACGCAAAACACGACTCCCACAATCGTAGCGATTGCGAAACACCAGGCGCAAAATGATCGCGTCCGATGGGTCGTCGACCGCAAAACTCTATCGTCCATCTAATGCTCCCTTTTGCTTCTCGCGTGACGTCCTCTCTCTGATTCACACGATGGGCACGCAACGCTGCCTTTCAATAACCCTATGGGGCAGTTCGTTCGTAGGGGTACCGCGGTTCGACACCTTGTTCAGTGTACCAACTGCTGGTCTTCCAAACGAACTGACCAGTATGTCTATGTATCCTCTCGTCGCTCCGGTGCCGACAAGCGCCAGCCGCGAGTTAGGGGCATTCCGAACTCACTCTGTCGAGAACTTGGACAGAAGAGTCTAGAATACGGGGAGAAATAGCATCGACGAAAATCCACGTCATGGCGGCCGTCCGTTGCTACGAGATTTCGCATCTGCAACATGTTGAGGCTTCACGACCGGGTTTTCAATGAGCGAGAGCATCGTTTCAATTCTTGCCCCCAAGGGGCGTTTGACATGGCTCGATTGAGAGAAATCATGACGACTAATAACGACCCATTAGCCGCCGCAAAAGCGGAACTTGTGGAGCTCGAAGGAGAGCTAACGCAACGCCTGGAAGAGATGGATCGCTCGGACAGCCGTCCGAAGATGGACAGCGCGGTCGGTCGTCTCACTTTTATGGACGAACTCCAACAATACCAGATGGCAGAACACGGTCGTCGGAATGTCGAGTCTCGCCTGGGAGGGGTGCGTGCAGCTCTGAGTCGGGTCGAGGACGGCACGTTCGGGAAATGTGTCCGTTGCGGCCTCGACATTCCGCCAGAGCGATTGGAATTCATGCCCGAGGCGGCTCACTGCGTCCAATGCCAAAGCCGATCGCCGACCGCGTAGGCCGTCGTCCGTAGAACATTTCGGGCAAGGCCCGACGTTCGCTAGCGTCGCGAGTCGTGGCGTTGGATTGACACAGGAAAGCCCTGTTTCGGCTTGCGGCATACTGTCGCGAAGCTAGGCCAGCGGCTGAAGATTGACCGCCTAGTCCTTAGACGGATACACGCTTTCGACATACATGATAAAGGCCGGCGGCACGAGCAAAATGGTCCGAATAAGGATGGAGGCGACCATTATGGCCAGAATCGACATGGGCATCATCCTGCCAAGCGCAATGGCGCCCCAAACACCAAAGACCATGAAGAACACCAACTGGATGATAGCGACAGCGATGTACACCATGCTTGCCTGTGAGGCGCGTCCAACTGCGTTCAAATCACCGCGTACAATATCGAGACCAAGCTTGCAAAGCCAGCCGCCAAGAGCTAGGAAGAGAAACGTTGGCATGTGAAGGATAACGGTCTGTGGCCCCACGCCATCGACGGTTGCAATGGCGATCACGACACGAATGATCTGCACGCTGCAGAGCACGGTCTGCAGTGCACCGTAACCGATCGCGGTCCCCCAGCTGCTCTCTTGAGTTTGACTCGCTTGCTCATGGGACGCGTCTTCGTAGGCGTGTCCGCGGGAGGCTGCGCTTCGACCGGCGCCGAATCTGGATTCGGTACGGTCGCGGCGAGACGATCATCGAAACCCGTAGCTAGAAGATCTTCACCCAGACCATTGCCCGGACCCAACGGATCAGTCGAGTCTTTGAGGCCGAGGGAATCGATCTCGTTATTAGTCGCCTGTTGTTCCTGCGATGACTGTGCGGCGGCTGTCAGTGCCGGAATCTTGAACGATGCCCCGCAACTTGTACACTTTGCCGATTGACCAGCGAGCTTCGCGCCAACTCGATACGCCTTGCCGCAATGACAAACAACTCGCATCTTGGACTCGTCGTTCGGTGCAAGAGAGACAGTGAATGATTGATCGCACGATGGGCACTTTACCTTCTTTCCAACGAGTGATGACTTTGCCTTAAAGGTCAACCCGC
>CAZWOU010000262.1:3736-8246 GCA_964635375.1 uncultured Pirellulaceae bacterium
TGTTTCAGCGGCAAGTGAGACGACTTGCACGAAGATAAGAGAGGTCGAAGCCATCTTCCTGTGACAGGATTCGGCGAAGAGACTCCTCGGCTCAGATCGGCGCCATGTAGAGGCTTCGAACCAGGTTTTTAGAGAACGAGAGCGCCGTTTGAGTTTCTTCACCCTACGCGACACTACGAGGTGAGTTTAGCACCTTCAAATAGAGGCAGAAAACAGAGTTATCTTGGGCGCGAGTTTTCTCTGCAAGTCGTCAGGCTGTGTTACTCTTTTTGAGTCCCCACGATGGCCAAGTTACCGAAGATCCCGCTGCCCCAAAGCTGGCCTCCGCATGTTAGGTCGGCCATGTTGCACATTATCTCACTGGCACCCTATGCGACTGCCTACACGCGGGGTTGGGCGGCCAATAGCGCAAATGCCCGCATCCGCTCGAAGCAATTTGCGATCCGCCGGATGAAGTTGAGACGATCAAAGGTCGATCATGTCAGTCGACGTGTTGATCGATGAGGATTGGATTTCCGTCTGGATCGATCAAGGTCAGGCTGGCTGGGCCATTGGTCGATCTTCGTCAGCCTCGGAAGTGGGCGTCAACCCGCTGGCTTTGAGATGACGTTGAATCTCCCGGATGTCTTCGAATTCTCTGAGCGTCTCCGCCTAGCTGTTCCAGCCTGGATTGAAGGTGAGGATTTTTTGCTCAGACATCCCTTGAAACAGACAAATCTTGCGAAACGAACCCGAAAAACTCGGAAGTAAATCGCTCAATTACGTCGAGCGGGTGAATCGAGCCATCAACTTCATCCTGCAGAATCTTGACCAATAGAGCAAGACGTTTGCAATGCGAGACGTTTGCAAGACACAGACCGCATTGCTTCCGGTGAATCACCCCATCCTTGCGCTTGTTCAACGACTCATCAAGATTTCTGGCTTGGCGCCGTACAGTTTTTGGATGGGGATGTCCTTGAGAATTCTCTCGACAACCGAAGCCATCTAAGCAGGCCGTGGCAGAAGCCAATCGAAGCGCACGCAGTGAAGATCGACCAATAGGCGAGGTCCAAGGCGGCGTAATAGTCAACGATTGGCCAGAGCGAATATTGGGGGAATGGTACTGCAAATTGATAAATCTGCTGCGATCCAAAACCGAGAAAGGCGCCAATTAGGCAACCCAGGGCGCTTGACACCACAAGTCGGCAAAACTCCTCTATGTGTTGATGGCGTCCCAAGATCAATTACCTTCAGCGAATTCGCACGCTTTACGGCTCTCACAACCAAGTTTTTTCAGTGAGATTGGCGGTTCCAACCGGTACTATTTGCCGCGACATGCTAGCCGACTCCAAGACCGCTACCCTCACTGCAAAGCGACGCCCGAGTAGAACGGAGATCAAGAATGAAGAACATCGGCCCAGTGACCGCTCTGCTCGTCGCTCTGACAATGGCAGCGTCCAGCGAGGTGGCTCGATCTGCCGACGCCTGGACCGGTTGGCTTGGTCCCGATCGAAATGGCTGGGTGGCCGACTTTGAACCGCCAGCGGCCTGGCCGGAATCGTTGAACCAAGTGTGGTCTGTGGAAGTGGGAACCGGCTATGGGTCTCCGCTGCTCGTCGGCAAGCACGTCTTTCAGCACGCGCGACAGGGTGAATACGAAGTCGTCTGGCGCCTGGATCGCACGACCGGAAACGTGCAGTGGCGGAAACAGTTTGCCGTCCCGTTCAAGGCAGCCGGCGGTGGCGAGTATCACGGCAACGGCCCGAAGTCGTCTCCGGCGTACGCGAACGGCCGGCTGTTCACGATCAGCATCAACGGGACGATGTCGGCGTGGGATGCGTCATCCGGCGAGCGGCTGTGGCAGCGCAATTACGACGCGGATTTTGAAAAGAGTCATCCCCACTGGGGCGCGTCGACCTCGCCGATTGTCGATGGCGCCAACGTGATCGTACACTTTGGAACGGACGACGCAGGCTCCCTCGTAGCACTGGATGCAGCTACTGGCAAGGAGGTTTGGAAGCAGGGCAAGGATGGACCGTCGTACTCGTCTCCACTGCTCACGGAAATCGATGGTGTCCGGCAGGTGGTCGAATGGAATCACCGGGCGCTGGTAGGAGTGGAAAGCCGAACGGGCAAGTTCCTTTGGGAGTTTCCGTTTCCCCACGTCGGGTCCGACCAGAACATGCCCACACCTACGGTTCACAACGGCCGTATCTTGCTGGGTGGCGAAAACCGCGGCATCCTCGGTATTCGCCCAGAACGGAAAGATGGGAAATGGAATGTCACGGATGAGTGGCATCAGAAGAAGGTGGCGCTCGACATGAGTTCTGCTGTCATCAACGACGGTCTTCTTTATGGCTTCTCGCATTACGACCGCGGGCGACTGTTCTGCCTCAATCCGAAAACCGGCGAGGTTCTCTGGACAGGCCCGCCTCGCACGGGGAACAACGTCATGTTCCTTTCGGCGCCTGGGATCATCGCCGCACTGATCAACAAAGGCGAACTGAGAATCCTCAGCGCGTCGCCGCAGGCATACCGGCAAGTTGCTTCGTACCGAGTCGCTGAAGATCACACATGGGCGCCGCCAGTGCTGTTGCGGAACGGGGTGTTGATCAAGGATCATCGGCGCCTGACGATGTGGTCGTTGAAACGCTAACACTGAGTGGCAGTTGGCCTAACGTGCAACTTGAAAACGTGCAACTTGGCAATGCGATTTGGCGGGAAAGGAACATTAGCATGTATCAACGCGACTACTTCCAAACCGTGTTATCAGTCTTTCTTGTTCTTGCGAGTTGGGCTGCCAGTGCCGGGCTCGCAACTGCCCAACCGACGCTGATCGGTCGATCAAAGAAAGCGATACAGGGCGCTCGACCGGGGCGCAGAGTCGATGCGGTTCGGGCTGAACGATTCCTTGTCGATCCTCCCACTCTGGAGAATCTTGGGTTCCGTTGGTATGTGTCGGGTGACAGTAACCGGAACGCGACAGTGGCCGTGGCCTTCCGCAAGAAGGGCGACAGCGAGTGGACCGAGGCGTTGCCGATGCTTCGGGTCTATCACGAGATCGCCAACCAAGACTACGAGCCGTATCGGGTTGGAAACTTGTTCGCCGGGAGTGTGCTGTTTCTGAATCCAGCCACGACATACGAAGTCAAGTTCACGATGAGTGATCCCGATGGGGGAGCGCCCGCCGAGCCGAAGGTCGTCAGCGTCGCGACTCGCGGCGAGCCGATCGCGCCAGCTGGAAATGTGATTCACGCCAACGCCTCAGCGGGCCTGATGGCCGCCTACAAGAAGGCTCGACCGGGAGACACGATTCTCCTTCATGCTGGCGTCTACAACGGACCGTTCGAGTTCAAGAAGTCGGGCGAGCCAGGCAAGCCGATTGTGTTTCGCGGGGCCGGTGATGGTGAGGTGATTCTGCAAGCGGATGGCGCCAAGGGCAAGTCTCGCATTGTCAGCATTGCGGGCACGGACCATCTTATGTTCGAGGATCTAAGTTTCCGCAGCGCCCACATGGCGATCTATTCGGGCAAGCCTGGCTCGGCCGGGATCACGGTTCGACGATGCCGCATCAAGGACGTCGTCTATGGCATCAACACGCAAGCGAAGAACTCGCGAGGGTGGTACATCGCCGATAACGAAATTGTCGGAATCAACCAGACTTGGTATCCGCGACCGAAAGCCTACATGTCGCCCGCTCATACTGGCGTGAACGTCTACGGCAGAGGGCACATCGTCTGCTACAACCGCATCAGTCGTTTCAGCGACTCGTTGGCCATTGCCAACTTCGGTCCTCCGGTCGACGACGTCGAGCGACATTGTGTGTCGATCGACTTCTATGGCAACGATCTCTCGTGGGCACAAGACGATACGATCGAAGCCGACTACGGCTGCCACAACGTTCGCGTGTATCGCAATCGGTGCTACAACACGCACACAGCCTTATCCACGCAGCCCTTTTACGGCGGTCCGGTCTACCTGATTCGCAACGAGGCCTACAGCATCACGGCCCTCACGTTCAAGTTGAATAACTATCCGGCGGGCATCCTAGCCTTCAACAATACGGTCTGCTGTGCTCGGCAAGGTTTCACGCCGCCTGCGATCTGGCAGAACGGGCACTTCCGAAACAACCTCTTCATGGGCGGAAGTGGTTACGCCATGGAAACCGGATCTCCGACTCCCTACTCGACTCTCGACTACAACGGATATCGTCGCAATTCCGAGGCGCGTTTCATCAAGTGGATCGATTCCGATCACCATGTAGGTCGATACCAGTCGATCGAGGAATTGCGCCGAGCCACCGGGCTCGAACGGCACGGCCTTCAAGTCGACTTCGGCATATTCAACAGCGCCAGCTCGCCAAAGGAAGGCGAGACGTACAGTCCAGCGGACTACGACTTGAGACTCAAACCGCGAGCGGACTGCGTCGACGCGGGCGCTTCGATTCCGCAGGTCACGGTCGAGTTCAGCGGGACCGCTCCCGACCTGGGCTGCTATGAACAGGGGCATGACCAGCCACATTACGGCCCCC
>CAZWOU010000263.1:0-8228 GCA_964635375.1 uncultured Pirellulaceae bacterium
TGAATGGCGAGAGCGGCAGGAGCGTTGATCGGATCGTAGACGAACGAGCCGTCTTCCTCGAGCGTGACAATCGCCCCTAAGGCGGTCGTCAGAACCAGCGGGTTGCCGGCCGAGGCGCCCAGGACCGTCAGCGGGTCGAGATCGATGTCCGTATCATTGAGCAGCACGCCATCGGCGGCCGAAATCGACAGCACAACGTCTTCGGTCGTCGCGTACAGTCCGGCGACGGACGGATGGGGGTCTGGCACAGCAACCGGCGGCGTGCCGGGAAGGATCTCGACTTGATAGTCTTCCACTTCTCCGTCCGCGGCGAGACCTTCGGGGGTCAAGTTGCCAGCGGTGTTAATTCGGAAGCGGGCGTAGGTTGTGCCCACGGCCGCCGATAGGGGCGTCGAGACTTGGAAGTTCGTATCGCCCGCGTCTACTCGCTGATTGACCAAAATCTGCTCATTCGAGTCAAGCCAGTCGCCATCGAGGTTGAAGTCGACCCAGGCGTTGACAATACCGGCGGCAGATGCCGTGACCGTGATCGGAGTGAGGATGTAGGGGTTGAACCCAGATCCGAAGAGCACGCCGTCTTCATCGTCCACGACACCGTTGGCGTCGTCGGCATCCGCCCCAGCCGATGGTAGGCCATCGACTTCGCCATCGGCTTCGACACCGAACACAACGGTGTTGTTAGCCACCCCGTGTCGGGCGCCCATATCGGCCGTCAAGACCGGGTAGGTTCCCGGTGCGTCGCCAAAGTCGAGTTCGACGTTAGGCATGATAATTGTGAACAGAGTTTCAAAGCTTGGCTGGTTACCAGCGAGCTTGTTGCCGGCCGCGTCAGCGATCGCTCCGACAAAGAACGCCGTGATATCGCCGCCAACGCTCTCGGCGCCATCGACGTAGTACGACGAACCTCCGCGAAGCGTGGTTGAAACTCCCTGCAGCACGCTGGCGTCGATCGCCTGTAGAACCTGACCACTCAGCTGGAATGCGTTGAAGGCCGTTGTGGGTTCATAGACGATGGGAACCGCTCCGCCGGGAACGCCAAAGGTTGTCAGCTTCGAGTCAGCCACAATCGTGACGAACTCAGGAGTGTCCAGCAGGTCAACTTGGCCGCCGCCGATATTGACGGGGTTGAGTCCCAGCGAGGTCAGATTAATCGCGGCCACGATCGCGTCCGCGATTTCATCGTTCGTGCTGGCTTGGTTGAAACCAACCACTCGGTTACCCGCTGTGAACGAACCGTCTCGATCGAATTCGAAGGTAAACGAATCGACCGCATTATGAATGGTGAACGTCTCTTGATCTTCGATACCAACAGTTGAGCCTTTCGTCGTGACTCGGGTGAACACCGTGCTCACAGTGTGGTCAACCGTGGCGCCCAGATCGATGACGCCATTTCCCAGATTCGTCGGCATCAGGCCGAGATTGGCGCCGGTGATGGCAGCGATCATCGCGTTGGCAATCTGGTCGAGCGTCATCGTTCCGTCGACATCGATCTGCCGATTGCCGGAGATGATGCCGTCGTTGACGTCTGTGTCTTCAAATTCAAAGTCGATTGGGCCATTACCGTTGACGATAGAGCCTTGATTGCCCAAGGGATCGACCGTGACTGTGCCTCCGTCGCGAACGCCGCGAATGAAGAACAATGGCGCGGAACCGTTGACCGAGGTCGTCGCCCAACCGAATGGGACGGCAAACGTCAGGCTGTTGACGCCCGCGGTTTGGAAGCCGTTGGTGCCATCGGCCACGGTGCCGAGCGGCGACCAGAATGCACCGTCGAAGTATTCCCAATTGACCGTGTAGGTGCCGGCGCCAGCCGTGGAGACATTCAGTGACACTCGATCAAACTGCTGGTTGTAGCCAAGGTAAACAGCGTCAGCGATGCCGGCGCCTGCGGGGAATATCTGCCAGTCGTCAGCCGTAGGCGAATTCGCGTCCGCGGTTTCGTCAGCGAAGCTGCCGACAGAGGAGTCTTCTTGCAGGACCGATCCGAAGAAATCGGCAACAGAATCGTCGATCGTGAATATTTGCCCATCAGTAATGCCTGCGGCTCCAACGCCGGCTTCAGGAATGACCAGGGAGAGAGGACCAGGCAACTGCAGCGTGGTTGTTCCCTGTACGCCCGGGTCGCCACTTTGGCTCAAGTTGGGCACATCGTTTAGAAGCAGAGAGTGGTTCGAAGCGCCGCCCACATGGATGAGCCCTTCGCCAGTGTTGTTAGGCGTCAATCCCAAACCGGCATTGATGATCTCGGTCACAATGGCATCGGCCAATTCGTCTTGGGAAAGGCCGTAGTTGAAGTGGATCGGGGTCCGCGCCCCGACGACGCCATCCGCGATTTGATCGTCTTCGAACTCGAACACGACCGGCGTCACGCCGTCACTGACCGTAAAGCGATTTCCATCTCTAAGGACGGCTGGAATGCCCTCTTGCGTCAGAGTCGAAAGGCCGAGGTCGAGCCCAACACCCGGTGCGGCGCCGAGCAGCACTTCGCCGTTGCCTCGGTTCGACGGAAGCAGCCCCAGTCCCGCGCTATTGAAGGCGGCTACAATCGCATCGGCCACATCGTCGACGGTCGTCGCGGACGAGATATCGACGGGCAAATTTCCGCTGAGGAAGCTTGCCGGGATATTCGCGTCAAATTCGAACGTTACCGGGACGGAGCCAAGCAGGACGTCGAATGTCTGACCGTCGGTCACGCCGCCAGGATTCACTCCAGCGGGTGGGACCATCAAGGTCAGCGGCTTGGGCAGGAACAGCGAGAAGCCGCTTTCGAATTCGAACGTGACCGTATTGCCGACCGCGTCCTCAACGTAGAACGATTCGCCATCGACGATCGTCCGTCCGTCGGGCACTTCAAACACGAAACGATGCTCGTTGTTGAGCCGAATCACATAAATGCTGCTGTCAGGCCAGAGACCGGAGACATGGGTCAGGCGAATCGTGTTGGCCGTCTCGTCATATTGGAAGGTGTAGTCATCGCCTTCTCGCAACAACTGACCGTCTTGCGTGATCGTCACCTTCTCTGTGGCCACCGTGCCGTCGTCGACGCCGATGCCCTGGCCGGAACTGTTGACGTCTGAGCCGTCGACCAGTTGGATCGAGAAGTGGGTGACTCGAGTGCTTTCGAGCCGCACAATGGTTTCGGTCGGATCGATGTCGATGCCGGCTGCGTCGTTATCGCGAGGATTGATAAGCACGGCTGTCGGGCCGATAAAGTCGGCTCGATCGACGGCGCCACGGTCTTTGAACACGTCGGCGCCAAGTCCAGATGGGGGCGACACGTTGGGATCGTCGACGCGAAGTTGGCCTTGGGTGTCGAGTCCAGGAGCCAGGATGGGCGAGACGCCAATCCCCACCGCGGACTTGATGGAAACAAAATCTTCACGATCTTCCAACGAGTCGATCGCACTATCAATCGCTCGGGAAAGCTCGGCGGGATAGAAATTGAAGTCGGCCGTGTTCAGGAACAAGCGTTCGAATCCGCCGACGACAATACTGAAGTCCTCGCCTGGCGACGTCAGATTCGTGTCGACCTGGTTGTGTTGGTAGAGCGAGGCGCCGACGATCGCGGTCGGCGAATCGTCGTGAATGATTCCAGCCTGAAGGTTCAGGAAGGCGTTGTTGAGTAGCGTCGGGCTCGATCGATCGGAGATCAGCACGCCCGTTTCAGGAAGCAGCTGGTTGTCGTTGTTGGTCAGCGGCTTGATAGCCAGGAAGCTCGACGTAACATTCGATGCTCCGCTAATGACGATGAACTCTTCCGCTACGGCGTTCACAGCCGTGTAGGGCACGTCGTGGCCAAAGTTCTGCGGCAAGTAGTCCGTGTTCGTCGGTTGGTTGTTCTTGGGGCCGCCGGCCGTCTGGCCTTGGGGGCCGCCTAGGGCAACGGCACTGACGCCGTTGAGCCCCGTACCGATCGCGGCGGCGGTGACAACGGCCACCTCCGGATTGCGATAGCCGGTGCCTCGATTGCCGCCCGTGGGGATCGGCGTTGAATCGATAAAGATGCGACTGTTGCCAGCCGCGACGCCGTTGTTGGCCGAATCGAATTCATAGGTCACCGTCGTGTTGATGTCGCTGACGACAATGGTCGCTCCATCGGGGATCAACGAGCCGTCGACGGCTTGGATGACCCATCCGCGGGGTGCGTGAACGCTAATGTCGATTTGGTAGTCGCCCTCGCTGGCTGGACCTCGGCGTCCGCCCAAGTCGAGCGAGCTGTAAACGTCGTTGCCAGCGCCGCTCACGCCGACATAGTACGAGCCCGCTCGGCTGGCTGTGTAGTCGACGTACGAATCGAAACTGGCGCCTTCGCCGGGAGCTGCATCGTCTTGGCTAATCGCGACTTCCTGGCCAACGGAGTTGAAAATCCGGACCACGGAATCGAGGTTCGAGCCGATGGTATTGGCGTCGATATCAACGGTGACTCGGTCGCCTTGGCCCAATTGAATCTGGTAGAAGTCAACGTCCTGGGAAGGATCGACCGGAATCGAAACGCCGTCGCCGATATTTGCCAGGTCACTGTAGAACTCCGGCAAGGGCGCCCGCCCCTGACGGGACAAGATGGCTTCGCCGAGAATGTCATTTGGCTCGTCGATGGCGGTTCCGGCAAATGTCGACTCCGTACCGTCGTTACCGTAAATCGTATTGTTGACGATTCGCGAGAACGATTGGGGTGCGTTGGCGATGGGCACTCGGCGAAGAGCATGGAAGCTGCCAGTTCCGGTGTCCGTGATGTCCGTGGCGTTCTCGACATAGACAGCCCACGATGGCGCCCCCGGGACTCCCACAACACGGCTCGGCGCCACGGTCGCGCGAACGACGAGGGAGGTTCCATTGGTGACCAGAATACTGCTGTTAATCGCTTCGCGTATCGCGATGGCCATTTCCAGCTGCGAGTATCCTGCCGGTCGGCCCAGATAGAGGTCGTCGCGGCGGAAGAACACAGGCACGTTGCCCGGTTGCCATCCGTTACCGCCATCGACCCGGCTGCCGAGCGGCGCCGGTCCACTTCCGGAAATATCTTCAAACTCAAAGGTAACTGTCGTTCGATAGGCGTGAATGGTGAATGTATCGCTGTCACCGACTTGTTGACCTGCGGTTCCGCCCCGCACTTCAAGCGGGTGCCAAGGTACGATTTCGAACGGTTGTTCGTTGCCGCTGACGTGGATGCCGCCCAGTCCTGCTCCGGCAATCACGTTATTGACGATTGCGGCGCCTGTTGCCAGACCGCCGGTGACATCGTTATTGTCGACCAGAAGGTTGCGGACAGCCCCGTTGTGGGAGCCCAAGAATCCGATCTCAACACGCTCTTCGCGGTCCCGCTCACCTGCGTCGGAGACGATCCCGAAGTCGCGGACGTTCGTCAGCGTGTTTGATTCAACAATCAGTTGTCCTTGGTCCCGGTGGCGGTTCAAATCGCCGTACCCGCCATGGTCGAGTGTGGCGATGTCGCTGACCACGGCGTTGCCGTACAGATTGACCAGGTTGGACGTCGAAACAGCGCCGGTCACTTCGCCATCAGACATGCCGGCGTGGATGTCAATAATGGCCTGCACCGAAGCCGAATTGATCGCGTCACGGATGCGGCGAGCAATGACATGATTAGGCGTGGCGGCGTCGAATTGGATTTCAACATGCGAATTATCGGTTGCACCATTGCCAATCGCCGTGTCTTCAAACTCAAAGGTCACAGCGTTGACGCCATCGCTGATCGTGAACGTCTCGGCATCGTTGAGCACCGAGCCGGCCGGGACGTCGATGGCCAGACGTTCTGCGAGACGGTCATTGGTGTCGATCGACGTATCGAGTCGAAGCGAATTCAGTTCGGCAGTTCGCGGGAATGTAAACTGAGTCTCGCCAAATTCGGTGGCTCGACGGATCTCAAGTTGATAATCACCGACCAAAATCTCAGACGGCACCACGGGATTCGGCGCGAACACGGGATTGTTATCGGAGTGCGAGACCATTTCACCGCGTTCCGCAAATCCGATCACGAAATCGTCGATAAGCGCGCCTTCAAATCCGATGCCATCAATCGCGTTGGTAACGTACTCAAAGACCAATCGCAGATCCTCTTGTCCGGCCCAGACACCCAAATCGATCCGGCTTTGCCGCCAAGTGTTCGAGAGCCCAACATTGTTGACAAGTCCGGCATCTTTCGCTGCCAGAACAACCGGTGGGTTCGCACCCTGCTGGATCGAAACGGAAAAATCGTGTTCCGGCGCAGCATGTAGATAGTAGTTGAAATATAGCGTCGGCAGATCATCCGCCGAATAACCCTTCAACCCAAACGGAGACGAAGTCAACACGCCACCTATGTCTTGCGGGGCGTCAATTAATCGCCACGTGTCATCGGGGCTTGGAACGTATGGCCCGCCCGGGGTAAACGGATCGTCCGTTCCGTCAGCCGCCGTCAGCTCAAACGTGTCGTCGTCCAGGACATTGATTGTGTGCAAACCATTGGCTTGCCGGATGCCCACCACGTTTTCGACATAGACTGTCTGTCCGCTAATGAGACCGTGACGTGGCGAAGTAATTTCCACGGGGTCGGCTGCAGTCGCGTTATCGATTCCGCCTTTGTAATTCGAACCAAAGAAGAAACTGGCGCCGCCGTCAGGTCGGTCGTCAACGCGATGGTTTTGAACTGAAACTTGAAGGACATACTCGTTACCGATGATCGGCACGGCGCCGTCAAACGCCGTGACGGGAATATGTCGCGTAACCTCAAGCACATATGTGCCTGGCGTTGCAAACTGAAAATCCAAATAAGGCTCAAGGGGCGGATTGAAAACGGTATCGTTACCACCGTCGCCATCGGTCGGCGAAGCCCCGTCTTGGTTCGAAGCAAGCAAGCCGCCATTGATATTATACAGCGCCAACTCCGCATCCATAAACTGGCCATTGAAGCCGCCTGGGTGCAATTGCGCCGGGAAGTCCATATCTACTTCAAATATGCCCCACGAATTCGGCTCGGTGACTTCGAACTGAAAGAAGTCACGAGTTCCATCACCGGTCGCCTTTACTGTTACGTGGGGGAAGAACCGAGACGTATTGATTGGAGGAGTACTGTCATCGCCGATATTCTTGTCGTAACCCAAGTGCCAAATCTGGTTCTCGAGATTCTGCCCATTGGCCAGGGTATCATTCGGTTCGGTCTCTAGGACGTCGCTGGCTCGACCACGACTATCATCAAATACATTGGTCAAACCGTGTCCAGGATCGGCGTGTCGCGTGTCTTGAATTGTCCAAGCCACCTCGGACACCGCCAATCCGCGGGCCTCATCCGCACCAGTTTCAATTGACGTTTCGCCGCCGCTAAAGAACGGTTGCGGCACGCCATTGGTGTCAAATGCGTATAGGTCACCCGCGTTGTCAACCGCGAACGCTGTGTCGTAGAACAGGTCACCTGGCGATTGAATTGGACGTTTGGCCAGACTCTCAAATGTTCGACCAACCTTGGCATCGACGGACACTTGTAACGTGTAGGTGTCCGCTCGGCTCAATGGAATAGGCGCGCTGCCCGCAATCGGGTTACGCTCGGCCACCATAATGGTGTACGTCGTATCCTCATCCAATTGGAAATTTCCGTCAACTGTCGCAAGAATGAATGGATCGAGACGGCTGACGCTGCCACCCTGTCCTGCGGTCGGCGAAAAATCGTTGTTGTCGTCTACCGCACCCGGATCCAGAATGAACAACTCAATATCCGTCTCGCCATCTTGAGCCGTATCGCCAAAGTCGATGTCGAATACTGCGTCAATGAGATCATCGCTTAGGGGCGTCGTAAACGAGAAGTAATCGAATGTGGCCGACGAGTTCGGGTCAAATCGAAGCACCTCATCGGTCGCCTCGCTGGTGACGTAAAGCAACCCATCCGGGCCGATCGTCATTCCAACTGGATCTTGCAAGGACGTCCCGCCAGTTGACACAAAATCGTCAACCAACACTCCGGTTCCGGCGTCAAATCGAGCAATCGAATCGGTGCCGTAACTCGCGACGTACAAGTAGCCATTGTGAATTACCATCTCACGCGGATCGCTGAGGCTTGCAGCGGAAACGGCAAACGTGTCAAAAAATTCGCCCGATGTCGCGTCATAGCGGAGAATTTCATCGGTGCCCGAACTTGAAACCAGCACCAAGCCGCCGTCAAACGCCAAGCCTGTCGGGTCAACCAGGCGGCCGCCATCGCCGTTGCCAACCACGGACGCGGGTCGCCGTTACCAACCACG
>CAZWOU010000264.1:0-8219 GCA_964635375.1 uncultured Pirellulaceae bacterium
CACTGCTCGCAGCAATTGTTTCTCAGCCTCCTCGAACAGTCCGTAGTCGGCATACAAGGACGCTAAGGCGCCGAGCCCGAAATAGGGTGGATATTTTTGGCCCGGGCGGTTAACAAAATCACGGAAGGCAATGATTGCCCACAATGGCTCGTTGCCCATGAACATGTACATCCCGTACTCGTGACCGTCGCCAATGTCGTTCTTCTGCAGATAGTCCCAGGTTAACTTGATCCCCTCGCGACGAGAGGCGTCATCGCTCTTACCCAGCAAGCGGCGGATCTCCTGCCGCCCCTCACCCCAGGGCTTGCTCGCCACGTCCCATTTCGACTGGATCGAACTCAGCCAATCTGGCGGTATTTTGAAAGCAGCCAATTCGTTTTCCAATCGCGCCGCGTCGCCGACTTGCTTCTCGACGCCCGGTTCCTCGACGCCCGGTTCCTCAACGCCCGGTTCCTCAACAGCCGGTGTCTCAGAGGCCGGTTTCTCCGCAGGATCGCGCTCGGAGTCGAGCTCTCCCGGATCTTTCGACTTCGGCTCGCTTTCTTTCGAGGACCTTGACGCCCCCGTCGCGTTTGCTGGATCCTCGTGGTTGTCCGAGCCAGGTTCGGTTGGGTCACTCCTAATCCCAAATTCCTCGTCAAAGGCTGGCGCCAACGGGTCCGTTTCCGGCTCTTCCACGCTTGGTTCTACGGGGGCTGGCCGATCGTCGCTCCCGCATCCGCATGTTGCGCCGAACAGGCATGCGAGCAGAAACGCCGCTGTGTTTCGCAGACCTCGGCAGGACGAATTCCGGCGAGAGCAGGCGGTGAATTGCCTCGTCATCAAATAAGCTCCCAAGAGAAAACAGGCAGGTCTCGGTGGCGCAGTCAGCTTCGCTTCTCATTTTTGGAAACAGTGGCGCCACGTGTGCAGGTTCAGTTTTGGCGCCCCAAGGTGGCGTCGTCCAAGATGGCAGTTGTGATCATATCACAAATGGCCAGCAAGACGCGGCGCCGCGAGCGTTGTATCATGGCCTACGAGCTGCTGCAGACCACGGCTTCGGCCAAGCTCGCGACCAACACTGTTCACCGTTCTCGCTGGAGCACCTATGCCTCGACCTCATACCCTCTCGCCCATCGTCGTCGTCATGTTGGTTGGGTTGAAGCTATTAAGCTCGGTGTTGGTGAGTCCGGCTGCCGCAGCGGACCGGCCGAATATTGTACTGATCTTCGCCGACGACCTGGGATACGGCGATGTGGGGTGTTTTGATAGTGACTGCCCGTTTGACACGCCCAACTTAGATCGGATGGCGTCGGAGGGGACTCGGTTAACAAGCTTCTACGTGCCAACGCCCTATTGCGCTCCGTCGCGCGGAACGATCTTGACCGGGCGGTATCCGTTTCGCCACACGATGGTGCGGAACCCTGCGCCAGATTCGGGGCATTCAAATTTTGGTTTGCCACAGTCGGAAATCACGATTGCCGAGCTATTGAAGTCGGCCGGGTACGCTACCGCGGCTTATGGAAAATGGCATCTGGGGCACAAACGCCAGTGGCTTCCTCGCACTCAGGGCTTCGATGAGTACTACGGCATTCTCTACTCGAACGACATGTTTCCCGTGCAACTCGTGCACAACGAAGCGGTGGTGGAATATCCTGTCGTCCAGGCGAAGCTAACCGACGACTACACTACCCGCACTCTGCAGTTCATTGAAAAGAACAAGGACCAGCCGTTCTTTATTTACCTGCCTCATGCGATGCCCCACAAGCCGCTTGCAGCGTCGGATCATTTCTACACGCCAGCCACTCGCGACAATCTTTACGCCGATGTGATCGCGGAGTTAGACGACTCGGTTGGCCGAGTGCTGAAGAAGCTGAAACAACTATCGTTAGATGAAAAGACGCTTGTTATTTTTACTTCGGACAACGGGCCCTGGTACGGCGGCTCGACTGGCGGTCTGCGAGGCATGAAGGGCAAGACTTGGGAGGGCGGACTGCGAGTGCCGATGATCGCGCGTATGCCCGGCGTGATACCGTCGGGCGGCGTCAACAAGAATCCGGCTGCGACGATCGATATCCTGCCGACTCTCTGTAAACTGGCGAACGTCGAGCAGCCCGCAGATCGCGTGATCGACGGCCGTGACATCATGCCGATGCTCGCGGACCACCAATCGGCTAGCCCCCACGATGCAATCTTCGGAATGCAAGGCAGGTCGCTGGCTTGCATTCGGTCGGGCAAGTGGAAGCTGCACGTTCGCAGCCCAGGCCCGCTACGGTTCAGTAATCTATCGGCCGACGAACTGGCCAATTGGGTCGATCCGCGAGGGCCGGATGGAGTGATCTTGCTGGCTCCGTATGAGCAGCCGCGACCGACTCAGCATCCTGGACTGACGACGGGCGACGACCCCAAAGGCATGATGTTGTTCGACCTCGATGCCGATCGAGGCGAGCAACATGACTTGGCGAACAAGCACCCCGATGTCGTCAACAGATTGCTTGCAGCTTTCGAGAAGGTCAAGTCGGAAGTCCCCGAGTTCCCCGACGCCGAGTCGGGCTACCTGTTCAAGACCAGTGGTCGCGGCCGAGCAACCTTAATGCGACTGATTGGCGGCGAGTTACGCTACGATAGAATCCCTCGCTCACAACAACACCTACTCAAAGACGCCCAGTCGAGAAAGTGACGGTGCCCGACGTGTTTTCAGCAAGACTGAGCTGCTTTGTCCTCATCTCGATGGTGATCTCGACCTTGGTCGCGAGTCGCTGCGCCCACGCGGCTGGCGAACGGCCAAACATTATCGTCATCCTGGCGGATGACTTCGGGGTCGGCGACATCCAAGAGCATTACCCTAAGAACAAGATCGCCACGCCCAACCTCGACCAACTGGTCCGGCGAGGAATGAGCTTCACCGACGCGCACAGTCCATCGGCCGTCTGCTCGCCCACCCGCTACGGGCTGCTCACCGGCCGCTACGCGTGGCGAACTCGCTTGCAGGAGTGGGTGATTGCAGCTTACGAACCGCCGCTGATAACGAAGGACCGGCCCACGTTGCCTGGCATGCTAAAGCAAAACGGGTATCAGACCACGTGCATCGGCAAATGGCATTTGGGGCTCAACTGGAGCGGGCCTCAGCCGAGCCGCATGACGGCCGCTCCCAACGGACAGGCGAAGCTGACATGGGATTTCGAGAAGCCGATTCGCGGCGGGCCGGTCGAACGCGGTTTTGAGTATTTCTACGGCGTTGATCTGCCAAACCTCCCGCCGTTCACTTACATCGAAAATGATCGAGTAGCAATTCAGCCGACGGCGCGTTACAAGCTTGATGCATCCGAAGGCATTGTGTTGCCGAGGGGGTTTGTCGGCGCTCCGACCGCGCCAGGTTGGCGAATGCAGGAGATTCTGCCGGAGCTCACTCGCCGGGCCGTCGCGCAGATTCACGAACGAGCCAAGCAAGACAAGTCCTTCTTCCTCTTCTTTTCGATGACATCGCCTCACGAGCCGATCGTCCCTTCGAAGCGTTTTCGAGGTAAGAGCGGCATTGCGCCCATCGCGGACTTCGTCATGGAGACCGACTGGTCCGCTGGGCAAGTGATGCAAGCCGTCGACGACGCCGGCATTGCAGACAATACGATCGTGATTTTCACTGCCGATAACGGCCATTCTCATTACACCGGCTGGAATGATCTAGTGGCCGCGGGCCACATGCCAAGCGGCCCATACCGAGGGCACAAAGGAGACGTCTGGGAAGGCGGGCACCGCGTGCCGCTTGTCGTGAGCTGGCCAAACCACATCGCTTCCAGATCAGAACACGGCCAGCTTGTCTGCCTCACCGACCTGTTCGCAACGTTAGCCGAACTCGTGAAGGCCGAGTTGCCGACAGACGGAGCGGAGGACAGCCTCAGTTTCCTCCCCGTCATGTTAGGACAGTCGAGCCGGAAAGGACGCACGTCGCTCGTAAACCACTCCAATCATGGCGAGTTCGCCTATCGAGACGGCGATTGGAAGTTGGTCTTTAAAGAGGGCGGTAGCAACTTCGCTCGGTCTCGCGGCAAACCGACAATTGCCGAGCTCTATAATTTGAAAACAGACATCGCAGAGCAGACGGATCTCTCGAGTAAACGACCCGACGTCGTTAAGAGAATGACTCGCGCCTTCAGCGACTTGATCGAAAACGGGGCAACTCGCCAAGGCTTGACGGCGGCGAACGATACAGCAGTGCGTTTCGACACGCTCCAAACTGAGCGCTGGGGGCCGGCCTCCAAGTGATTTGTCTCCAAGCGATCGCTTTCTCAGCACTCCCAAACGCGGTTCGGCATTCAGCTAGGCTTCAGCCAGTCGGTGATTGCGGAACACACGCGTTCGGCGGCTTCTCGAAGCTGCGGCAGGCGTTCGGCGACGCTGGACAGTTCGTCGTCCCGGGCGAGTTGCTCGAGTTGGGCCGTGATTTCATCCAGCTCTTCTGCGGCGATGATTTTGGATGAGCTTCGAAGCGTATGGGCCGCCCTTCGAGCGGACTTGGCGTCGCCAGTGTTGACTCCTTCCTGAATCGCGTTGAGCAGCTTGGGGCACTCTTCCAGGAAAATCCCTGCGAGATCCCGCAAGACTTCAACGCCGCCCGGAATGCCCTTCAGGGCAACATCGAAATCTACGATGGCCCGATAGTCCGCATCCTGCGTTTGCTCCGTCGGGGCGGGACTGTCGCATGGTTCGCCGCATGCCCCGCCGCAGCAATGTAGGGCAATCGCGCCGAACAGTTCCTCGGCATCAATTGGTTTGGAGACGTATGCATCCATTCCCGATTGCAGGCAGAGTTCGCGGTCGCCCTTCATGGCCGCAGCCGTCATGGCGATGATCGTCAAATGCTCGCCGGTCTCCGTCTCTCGTTCGCGGATAACGGCCGTCGCCTCGTGACCGTCCATGATGGGCATCTGCACATCCATCAGGACGACGTCGAAACCCTGATTTGCCGTCGCGTCGACAGCCTCTCTTCCATTCATTGCGAGTGAGACACGATGACCGGCCTGTTCGAGAAAGCCGGTGGCCACCCGCTGGTTGATGATGCCGTCTTCAACGAGCAGGATTTCCAACTGCAAGCCGAAGTTGCCAACCGGCGTCTTTGGCGGCGCAACGGATTCGTCAACATGTTCGTCGAGTGCAGCAACAATCGCATCGAATAATTCTGACTTGATCACAGGCTTGGTCATGTGGCGAGCGATGCCCAGATCGCGGCACCGATCAACGTCCCCAGGCCGCGTGGCGGAGGAGATCATTATCATTGCGGGATTCGCCAGCGACGCGTTTCCCTGGACCAACTCGGCAAGCGAGAACCCGTCCATACCCGGCATCATGCAGTCGAGTAGTACGAGTCGATAGGGCTGGTTCTCATTTGCGGCACGTTGCAATTCGGTGAGCGCAGCGACCCCGCCATCGGCCACCATCGGCGCCAGCGACCAGCTCTTAAGCATTTCGTCGAGGATTCGCAAGTTGGTGGCGTTGTCATCCACAATTAGCGTCGGCAAATTGGCGAGCGATTCCAGTTGAAAACGACTTGTAGACGGTTGGTCCTGCGATATTCCAAAGGTCGATGTGAAGTGAAAAGTTGCACCGCGGCCAACTTGGCTCTCCACCCAAATTCGACCGCCCATCATCTCGACCAGCTGAGCTGAAATGGCGAGCCCCAAGCCGGTGCCCCCAAATCGTCTCGTAGTCGAAGCGTCAGCTTGGCTGAACGACTCGAAAATCAGCTCTTGTTTCTTTTCAGGAATGCCGATTCCCGTGTCGCGGACTGAGAAGTGAAGCGTAAGATCGCCGTTCGTTCGTGAATGAGATTCCACTTCGACGACGACTTCGCCTTGCTGGGTGAACTTAATCGCGTTGCCGACAAGATTGACAAGCACTTGTCTCAACCGCCCCGGGTCGCCATTCACCCTCTCCGGCAATTCGGGCGGAACGCGACAGGCCAGCTCCAGTCCCTTGTCCGCCGCTCGACTCGCTAGCGTCTGCACCGTTCTTCCGACTGAATCGGAGAGGCTGAAGTCAATCGGTTCGAGTTCAAGTTTGCCAGCCTCGATCTTGGAGAAGTCGAGTATGTCGTTTAGCAGTCCAAGCAGAGCTCCGGCGGATTGCTGAACCATGCCAACGTACTCTCGCTGCTCGGGGCTCAACGCCGTATTCGTCAGTAGTTCGGCCATACCGATAATGCCGTTCATTGGCGTGCGAATTTCGTGGCTCATGTTGGCGACGAATTCACTTTTGGCCCGACTGGCTGCGTAGGCGTCGTCCTTGGCTGCGTCGGCCGCTTCTTTGGCAGCGAGTAGCTGTTGTTCAGCCCGCTTGCGTTCGGTGATGTCGCGAACGATTCCTTGGATTGCCACCGGTTTGCTTTTATCGAAGACAAGCCTTGAGGCGACCTCAACGGGGACCTGGCGTCCGTCCTTGGCGACGATTTCAATCTCATATGTGGTCTTCTCGTGAGTTGCGATCTTGCGGCGCGTCATCTCCCGAGCCAACTCGAGATGTTCTGGCGCAATGAGAACCGACATATTGCGCCCTATGAGCTCCTCCCGTGAATACGCTGTGATCTCCTCGCCGGCCCTGTTGATGGAAGTAAACAAGCCATGCAAGTCGGCCGTATAGACCAGGTCATTGGCATTCTCAAAGAGCTCGCGGTACCGAGCCTCACTCGCGCGCATGGCGTCATTCTGTTCGGTCACGTCCCAGAACATTCCCTGAATGCCGACGATCTTCTCGTTGGCCGCGCGGATCGGCCCCTTGAGGACGTGAATCTCGCGGATTGAGCCGTCACCTGCAGGGAGCTCCTCTAGCATCTCCAACACTTCGCCGGTGTCGACAACTTTGACGTCATCGCGGCGAAATTTCTTGGCTTGCTCACGGGGAAACAGGTCGAAGTCGGTTTGCCCCACAAACTCAGCGGGGGTCTTCTTAATGGCGTCGCAAAATCTCTTGTTGCCGAATGTCAGCCGAAAGTCTCGGTCTTTGCGGAATACGGCGAGCGGAAGCGCCTCGACGAGCGATTGGTAGATGGCCTCGGAATCTCGCAGCGCCCGTTCGGCCGCAGCAAGACGCTGCAATTCCGCTTGCTGGAGATCGTCAGCTTGGGCGGGTTCAGAGAGGGGCGGATCTGAGCCGTCGGGGGGAGCAGCGTCATTATCCATCGTTTTATCGCCGCCTTTTAGAAATGGCCTTCGCTTATGGCTGGCAACATCACAAACCAGTTGTACTAACTGCCGCCAGTCGCTGCAAGAATCTGGCCTGGAATTCGCTGCCGCGTCGTCGCTCAACCGAGAGGCCCGACTTCTTGACGGCTTGCAACGCGTCGCCTGCTTCAATCACCATGGAAAGTGGGTGTAAGATGCTGATGAAGGTCGTTGTTCGAGTGTGACATTCAAATGAGCGAACGCAGCCCATGCAGAACTTGCGCCTGTCCGTACTTCCCAAAAGTTACGCAATCTGCCGACTCGCCGCCAAGGCTGACTTGCCGGAATGGGCGACAGGCCAGTTTCTCTCAATCACTCGCACGGCCGATGAACTGTCCATTGTCTGTTCGCAGGAAGATGTGCCAAGCGGCGTGCAGCACGAGCTGGGCTGGCGCTGTTTGCAGGTTGAGGGGCCGTTGGAGTTTTCTATGGTAGGCGTGATCGCTTCATTGGCGAATCCACTGGCGAAAGCTGGCGTCAGCCTGTTCGCAGTTTCGACGTTTGAGACCGACTACCTGTTGGTCAAAGACGACGATTTGGCGACGGCCATCGACCGATTGAGGCAAGCTGGCCATGTTGTGGGCGACGGCCATACGGTGGGCGACTAGGCGAGGATCTCTCGGATGACGTTGCCATAGATGTCGGTCAAGCGGAACTCGCGACCAGCGTATCGAAAAGTGAGCTTTTCGTGATCGAGGCCGAGCAGGTGCAGGATCGTGGCGTGCAGGTCGTGAACCGTAACCTTGTCTTCCGTGACCGCCATGCCGAGTTCATCGGTGGCGCCAAAACTGGTTCCGCCTCTGACGCCGGCGCCGGCTAACCAAATACTGTATCCGTCGATGTGATGGTCTCGGCCTACTTGGGTGATCTTCTTAGCGCCGGCTTGCACGGTTGGCGTTCGCCCCATCTCTCCGCCCCAGATCACCAAAGTGTCGTCCAGCATGCCTCGCTGTTTGAGATCGGCGAGCAAAGCGGCGATGGGTTGGTCGCTCTCTTTCGCCAGCTTCGTGATTCGCGGAACGATTC
>CAZWOU010000265.1:0-8215 GCA_964635375.1 uncultured Pirellulaceae bacterium
ATGATCTGCAAGCCACTCTGCTCCATCAGCTCGGCTTCGATCACGAGCATTTCACCTACCGCTTCCAAGGACGTGACTATCGACTGACCGACGTTCACGGCCGTATTGTGCACGAGATCGTAAGCTGAACAGATCAGGCCAAGACCATTTTCGCTTCTCGCTGTGTTTCGACAAATCAACAACTCGATAAGGACAAGTCTGTGCATTGCCAACGAACCCTGTTTCCCTCCCGAGTCAGTCTGCTCGTCTCGTTCGTCCTTTCCTGCTTTCTTCTGACCTCAGATGGTATCGCTGCCGAGGACTGGCCGGAGTGGCGAGGGGCTGGCGGGCAAGGAATCTCGCAGGCCAAAGGGCTGCCCCTATCCTGGTCGGAGAAAGTGAACGTTGGCTGGAAAACCAAGATTCCCGGTCTCGGTTGGTCCACGCCGGTGATTGCGGATGGAGTCATTTGGCTGACTACGGCCATCGATCGGCCTGCAACGGAAGAGCAGATCGCAGAACGGAAGAAGGCGACCACGAACTCTCAGCCCCTGACATTCTCCTCGTTCGTCAGCATGCGAGCGGTATCGGTCGACTTGGCTAGCGGCAGAGTGCTCAACGAGATCGAGCTGATGAACGAAACTGATCCGCAGTTCATTCACCATCTCAATAGCTACGCCACGCCGACTCCAATCTTGGAGAACGGCAAGCTGTACTGCCATTACGGGACATTTGGCGCTGCCTGTCTCGACACGAACTCCGGCAAGGTGCTCTGGACCAATCGAAATTTACGGATCAAGCACGAGAACGGTCCCGGCAGTTCGCCGATCCTTTGGCAAGATCGATTGATCATTCACTGTGACGGCATCGACCAGCAGTATATCGTCGCCCTGGACACGGCGACTGGTGAAATTAAGTGGAAGACAAAGCGCTCTGGTAAATTGAATTCGAACCCACAGTTGCGTAAGTCTTACGCAACGGCCTTGATTGTCGACGTCGCTGGCCAGCCGCAAATTGTCTCCCCCGCTGCCGACTGGGTGTATGGCTACGACCCGCGAACGGGCGAGGAACTCTGGCGGCTGAACTATGGAGAGCTGGGGTTCTCAAACACAGCCCGTCCGGTCGGCGGTCATGGCCTGATCTACATCTGTACGGGATTTATGAAGTCGCGGCTGTTGGCAATCAAGCCAGGAGGCGGCGGATCGAAGCCGAGCATCGCTTGGGATTTCTCGAAGCATGTTCCCCAAGTCTCATCACCGATCCTTGTGGGTAACGAACTCTACTTTGCCTCCGATCGCGGGATCGCCACATGCCTCGACGCCAGGACAGGGGCGCTCTTGTGGACCGAGCGGCTTGGCAAGAAGTTCTGGGCCTCGCCGATTTCCGCCGACGGACGTATCTACTTCCTCGATCAAGACGGCAAAACGACGGTCATTGAGGCAGGTCGGAAGTTTAAGCGGCTTTCGGTCAATGCACTCGAGGGAACTCTGTTCGCCGCGCCAGCTGCGGTGGACGGCGCACTGATCTTGCGGACTGACAAGGCGCTGTATCGCTTGAACTAGGCGGCCAGAAGCGAGTGTTCTTCGCCAACCTTCCTTCGCCAACCTTCACATCGGGAGCCCGCTATGGGTCGCACGCGATTACATGCCTTGTTGCATGTCTTGTTAATGCTCTGCTTCACGCTGTTGACCGTTCTGCCGATCGATCGCGCGGCGGCTGCGGAAGCGGCGGTGGGCCGGCCAAACATTGTGTTCCTATTCACCGACGACCAAGCGCCCTTCGCCGTGAGGGCGGCTGGAGACAAGCGGTTTATTACTCCTAACATTGACCGCATCTTTCATGAAGGCGCCCATCTGCAGAACAGCTTCGTTACCACTCCGGTTTGCAGCCCCAGCCGAGTGGGATTGCTAACGAGCCGTTATGGGACCGAAATGGGGATCACCGATTGGATCAATCCTGGTTCCGAAAAGAAGCTCGGTTTGGATCCAACAACGGCGGCCTGGCCTCGTGAACTGGCCAAGTCGGGGTACGCCACGGCGCTGTTCGGAAAATGGCATTTGGGGACCCTGGACCGGTTTCATCCCACAGCGTTTGGCTATGACCAGTTTGCGGGAATTCGCACTGGCGGTTGCCCTCCCAAGAATCCAACTATTGAGTTACATGATGGAGCGGTGAAGAAGGTTGAAGGCTACACCTGTGACATCTTCACCGACTACGCGCTTCGTTTTATTGACGAGAACCGGAAACGCCCGTTCTTGGTGTCGCTGCACTTTCGCGCGCCGCACGCGGCATGGCTGCCGGTCCGGCCGGAAGACTGGGCGCCGTTCAAGGATTTGGATCCGGAGATTCCCAATCCCGATTTTCCGAACCTCAACGTTCCTCTGATCAAAAAGCGGACACGGGAATATCTAGCTGCCGTGAAGAGTGTCGACCGAAACGTTGGCCGAGTCCTCGGCTTGCTGGAAAAGCTCAAGCTGAACGCCAACACGATTGTGGTGTTCACCAGCGACCACGGCTACAATCTTGGCGAACACGGGGTTTGGTACAAGGGGAATGCTGTCCGAGCGTTAACCAAGAACCCAAAACAGGAATACAAAAACATTCCCGCCAATCGACGCCCTAACTTATGGGAAACGTCTCTTCGCGTGCCTACGGCGGTTAAATGGCCGGGCGTCATTGCCGCGGGAGCGAAAGTCGAAAGCACGATCTCAAACCTCGATTGGTTTCCCACGTTGCTGGCGATGGCCGGCGTTGAATTGCCGACGGGCGCCCCGATTCGCGGCCATAATTTTTCTCCGCTTCTTCGAGGAGAATCGGTCGAGTGGGACAACGATCTTTATGCCGAGTACAGCATGCACCACGGCGCAAAGACCCACATGCGAGGCTATCGAACACCGAACTGGAAACTGATCATCGATTATGCCAACGAGGGGCGAGAAGAGCTGTACGACCTCCGCAACGATCCCGCCGAGAATGAGAATCTCGCCTCATCCGTTGATGCGACCCATCGCCGAGTTCGCGCGGAATTGCAAAGCAAGATTGAAACGCGAATGAAACAGCTCGGCGATTTGGCATCGCCCTGACGATTTGTCCCCCAATCGCTAAGTAGTGAGCTACGCTTGCTGTAAGGGACGTCACACCCTCTGAGCAGAGCCGACTACTTACTGAAGGGGAGCGGGTATGATTCTTGAGAAAGATGACGTCGTGCTATTGTCTAATCGAAGAATGTTTCAGCACGAAGAAGCGAGGTTCTTCCTCGGCCGCACGTTGGCGAGAGAGGGGGCGCTGATCAAATTGGAGGGTTTTTCATTCGTCCGCGATATGTCCAACGGGCACGTCGTAAAGAAGGATGAGAAACGGGTCAAGATCATGTCGCTCGCGTCGCCTGGGTACATTGTCTATGTGCTGCCGAGCGACACGAACATTGAAGCTGCGGACATCGAGGGCGGCGCAGTGGACGCGATGTTAGTCGATGGCTCCCGACCGCTCATGAATCTCTCGGAACGCACCCATTGCGGCCATTTTTGAACCGTTTCTATCGAGTCGGTTCGCCTTGATGACTAGGCCAACAGACCTTGCACGACTTTGGCGCCTTCGACTCCACTGAGCCGCATATCGAGCCCTTGGAACTTGACGCGGAATTGGTCGTGGTTAATGCCCAGCAGATGCAGCATTGTGGCGTGCAGGTCGCGAACGTAGACGATGTTCTCTACCGAATGATAGCCGAGTTCGTCGGTTGCGCCGTAGGCGGACCCGGCTTTCACTCCGCCGCCCGCTAGCCACATGGAGAAGCCTTTGATGTGGTGGTCTCGGCCCGGCCCGCCCTTGCCCTGGAACATCGGCGTTCGCCCGAACTCGCCGCCCCAAATGATCAGGGTGTCGTCCAGCATGCCTCGTTGTTTCAGGTCTTGGACCAGTGCGTAGGTCGGCTTGTCCGTGAGTCCGCAGCAGATGTTCATGTAGCGTTTCAAGTCGCCATGGTGGTCCCAGCCGCGGTGATAGAGATGAATGAACCTCACGCCTCGTTCCGCCAGACGGCGGGCGAGCAAACAGTTCGAGGCGTAGGAGCCATCCCCCGGTTTTGCTCCGTACATGTCGAGGACTTCTTGCGGCTCGTCGGAGACATCCATCAGTTGCGGCACGGATGTCTGCATGCGAAATGCAAGCTCGTACGCTTCGGTTCGCGTGTCGATCTCCGGATCTCGCAGTTGCTTGTTGCGATGCCGGTTCAGTTTGGCAATCGCCTTGACGGTCGCATCTTGTTGTTTTGAATTGACTCCATTGGGGTTTCCCACGAAGTGGACGGGATCTCCAGCGGCGTTGAACTCGACGCCCTGAAAACGGCTGGGCAGAAAGCCCGCCGACCATTGTCGCGAGGCGATAGGCTGGGGGTTGCGGCCGCCGACGCTGGTCAAGACGACGAAGCCAGGCAGATCTTCGCAGACGCTGCCAAGGCCGTAATTTATCCACGACCCCATCGAGGGCCGGCCGCTGATTGCGGTGCCCGTGTTCATGTAGGTGTGGGCCGGATCGTGATTGATCTGTTCCGTAACCAACGACTTGATCACGCACAGATCGTCGGCCATCTTCGCGTGCCAGGGTAGGAAGTCGCTGATCTCCAGGCCGCTTTCGCCGCTACGAGTGAACTTGGTCATTGGCCCTTGGCACTTCAGCGTCTTGCCTTGAAGCTGGGCGATCGGTTGACCCTTGGTGAAAGAGGCAGGCATCGGCTTGCCGTCGAGTTCAGCAAGCTTTGGCTTGTAATCAAACGTCTCCAAGTGCGAAGGACCGCCAGCCATGCAAAGGAAAATGACTCGCTTCACCTTGGCGGGGAAATGAGGCAGTCCGGCCACGCCAGCGGGAGCTGCGTTTACCTCCTGATTTAGCAAGCTCGTTAACGCTGCCGCCCCCAGACCGACTCCCGTATTCGAGAGAAAAGATCGCCGATTGGCTAATCCAAGAAGACGTCTTTGATAGAGATCAGTCATGGCCTTAGTTTCGCGTTATGGTTTCGCTGAGATTCAGCAGCACTCGGGCGACTGCGGTCCAAGCGGCTTGCTCGGCGCTCGGATGGCTCGACTTCTCAAACTGGCCCACTTGAATCAACTGAGTCGCATCAGCTGTGGCCGAACGGTAGTGTTCTCGCGACTGGTTGAGATGGGCCAGCATCGTTCGCATTTCAAATCCGTCGGGCTCGCGCGAGACAGCCAACAAGTAAGCTCGATTCACTTTAGCTTCGTCGGTTTCTCCGCCCTCGCTGAGGAGACGGTCGGCGAACTTGCGCGCCGCCTCTACGAATGTGGGGTCGTTCAACAAGGCCATGGCGGCGAGAGGCGTGTTGGATCGTGGCCGCTTGGCTGTGCATTCTTCACGGCTGGGAGCATCGAGCGCTCGCAAGGTTGGATGTAGGAACTGTCGCTGCCAATGCACGTAAACTCCCCGCCGCCACTGCTGCTTGTCCGTGTCGTGCTTGTATACGCGTTTGGGGAAATTCAAGTGTCGATAATAGCCCCCAGGTTGATAGGGCCTCACGCTCCTCCCGCCGTAGTCGAGCACAAGTAGGCCGCTGATCGCCAATGCGTTGTCGCGGATTGACTCGGCGGGCAAACGAAATCGCGATTGGCGCCCAAACAGCTGATTGGCAGGATCGGCCTCCCGTTGCGAGTCGGTAACCATCGAGGATTGTCGATAGGTCCGCGACATCAGCACAGTCTTGATCAATCGCTTCATGTCCCAGTCGTTTGCGATTAAATCGATCGCCAAAGCGTCTAGCAGATCAGGGTCCGAGGGCAGCTCGCCCTGGCCGCCGAAATCGTCGAGCGAGTTTGAGATGCCGACACCGAGAAAAAGGTACCAGATCCGGTTGGCCAGGACACGCGCAGTCAGCCCGCCGATACCCTTCTGAGGGTCGGTCAACCAGTTCGCCAAGTCGAGCCGCGTAAGCCGCGAGTCCTTCTCGAGGGACCCAAAGAACTTCGGGATTGCTGGATTCGCAATTGGGCCGCTGTCGTCAAGCCAATTACCTCGCGGCAGCACTCGCAGCTCGCGGGGTTCGATGGCAACGGTGACCATGGTTGGTCGAGCCGAATCTTGAAGCCGTTTCAATTGGCTCTGCAGTCGCTTGCGTTCCGTGTCACCGCTCTTCGGGGCCTTCTCGCCGCTCTCCGCGTTGTTCTCCTTGGGCAATGCCGCGATCAGCTTGTTGAGCCGAGCTTCTTGGGCGCGTTCGCGTTTGGAGAGGACCGTTAACTCGGGCGGCCGTTTGGTCGGCAATCCGTTCGAACCGACTCGAAAATGTTGAGCTTCATCGACGTCCGCGAAGAAGGCGGCAATCGAATAGAAATCAACCATCGTAAAGGGGTCGAACTTGTGATCATGACATTGGCAGCAGCCCATCGTGACGCCGAGCCAAACGTTGGAAAAATTGCGAACTCGGTCAGCCGCGTAAATGGCCAGGTACTCTTTGGGCTGAACGCCGCCTTCATGGGAAGTTTGCAGCAGACGGTTGTAACCCGTTGCGATCTTTTGGTCGAGCGTTGCATCGGGCAATAAGTCGCCGGCGAGTTGTTCACGAGTGAAACGATCGAATGGCATGTTGTCGTTAAAGGCGTCAATCACATAGTCGCGATAGGGGGAGATGCTGTGGTCCTGATCGCCGTGATAGCCGACCGTATCTGCGTACCTCACTAGATCAAGCCAGTAGACAGCCATCCTTTCGCCAAACCGATCGGAAGCCAGCAAGTCGTCGATGACGCGTTCAACCGCGTTGGCGTTCTTGTCATTGAGAAACGCCGCGACTGCTTTCGGGGAGGGCGGCAGTCCGATCAGGTCAAAGTAGATCCGCCGAATCAGGGTGGATCGGTCCGCGTCCTCAGAGGGAGGCAGTTTCGCCTGCTCGAGTTGTGCCAACACGTAGTGGTCGATCCAGTTGACTGGCCAACTGGCGTCCGCGACCTTTGGCGGTTTGGACTTTGCTGGGCGAAGATAGGCCCAATACGGTTCGTACTCGGCGCCAGCGGCAATCCACTGCCGGAGCAGCTTTATTTCTTCAGCGGAAATCGACTTGCCCGAATCCTCAGGCGGCATTCGCTCGTCGGCATCCTCCGCCGTGAGCCGCGCAATCAGCTCGCTTTCCTCGACGTTTCCGGGAACGACGGCGGACTTCTTGGCCGCCTCCTCCTGGTCAAGCCGCAATTCGCCTTCTCGTTTGTTGGCGTCGGGACCGTGACAGGCGAAGCAGCGATCCGCCAATATCGGCCGAACGTGTCGGTTGTAGCTGAGCGTTTTCGTCTGCCCCGCTGCGGTTTGGGAAAGGGCAATCTGGCACACTGCGATCATCGCCCAATAGGACCAAGCCGTTGTTAACTTGCAGCCCATGCCGACCTCCGGTCGATTCAACTACGAAATCGTCGCCTAAACCGTCTCCATCGTCTGCTAGACTTCGCTCGCCTTGGGGCAACGGAAGCCGTCGCGGTAGTCGCGTGAAATCAATGCCGTCGCTTCCGCTGAATCCGGGAAGACTTCCTTCTCGCCGTCGAACTTGAGCAGCGGTCCCAGCGAGATCGGGTATTTCTGCAGTTCGACCTTGTTGTCGACCAAGTGTTGAATCGTGCGATCAAACGTGGCTTGGTTATCATCCAAGCTGTTTACTTCCCCAACTGCCGCTCTGGCGTCTGCCGCGGCCACCTTGTTGCCTTGCCCAATGTAGTACGAGATGTTGCCCAGGTGGCTGATCGCCGCAGAGAGGTGGCCTTCGCGCACGTCAGCGTTGAGGTCTTCTCGGTTTCGGCTGACGCAAGCGCTGATGAAGTTGCCAAAGTGGTTGCCGCCGCCCTTGAACTCGCGGATCACGTTGAGATCTTTGTCGTAGGCGATGCAATGGCTGTAAGTGCGTTGCACGACATAGCCCTCGCTTCCGTAGAAGATCACGCCGATCTTGTTTCCACGGTTACTCATCATCAGCTTGTTGATTTCCTTGTCGGCCGGGTTCGTCACATCGAGGCCGCGAGTCTCGAAGACGATGCACTTCTTGCCGTAGTCGTATATCGAGACTTCCGTGTTCGCGGTATCTCCGGCGTCCACATAGTTGGGGTCCTTGCGCTCTGCTTGGTAGCCGAGTCGGCCGCCATAGCTAATCACGCTATCGGGGTGGGTGTCGATGCCCAGTCCCCAGCGAGCGACGTCGGTTTGGTGCGGACCTTGGTTGCCCAAGTCGCCATTGCCATAAAGGCGTTGC
>CAZWOU010000266.1:0-8029 GCA_964635375.1 uncultured Pirellulaceae bacterium
TACTTTGCAATATCCTCCGGCCACGCATGCAGCGGATAGTGCGGCGCCGTATAGGAGAGATAGAGAAAGAACCGCTTGCCGTCATCGGTTTCCTTGAGCCATTCCAATGCCGTATCGGTGATGGCATCGGCGGAACTCGCCACCCACCACCCAGCTCGCGCTGCTTTTGCGGGCAGCTTCGGTTTCGCCCGAACGCGGGGCGCCTCCGGGATTCCAGAAATTGCAGGCGCCTCCGACCAAACCATAGAAACGGTCGAAACCGCGGGTGGTCGGAATAAACTTCGCATGGTGCTTGCCCGACCAGAAAGTGTGATAACCCGCCGGACGGAGCACCTCACCAATCGTCGCCGTGTTGGAAAACTCGCGATCCGTGCGCTGAAAGTAGTGCCCGGTCATGAGCGAGGCGCGGGTGGGATAACATTTGGCCGTGTTGCGCATTGCCGTATAGCGGATACCGTTCTCGGCCAGGGTATCCAGGTTGGGCGTTTTGATTTCACCGCCATAGCAGCCGATATCGGAAAAGCCCATATCGTCCACCAATACAATCAGGATATTGGGGCGTTCGGCAACCACGGCCGAAGTCAGCGCCAGGAGCATTGTCAGCGCCAGGAGCATATGCAGGATCTGTTTCATCATATCATTTCCGCATGTTCATGAATGCGTGGGTTGGGCAACGGTCGGCAGATCTTCGACGGATGCCGCCTGGTTTTCGAACTTCGGTGTTGGTTGAGGTTGTCATGGGCAGAAACATGAACATGGTTACCATAGAGGGCGAATCGTTGCAGGGATTTGAAGCATGGAACCGAGCATCCACTGCCGACGCATAAGCCTTCTAGTAGACTGTGAGTTCTTTTGCGGATTGGACCATCTATGTTTCCTGTTGTTTACGGCCTGGCAACTGTTTCTGCTAATTTCTCGCGAACGAGTCACTGGAAATCACCAATCGAATGAGATCCCGGAGGCCGCCCTTAGTCTCCTTGAGCTCTTCGAGGATCTTGTCCGTGGCGGGGCGGTCGCCGATCTCCAGCTCGCGGCCGATGGCGTAGGTCATTAGCTTCTGGGTGAGGCTGCGGGTGAACGACTCATGCCGCTCGATCAGTAGTGTCCGGAGGTGACGGATGTCGTCGAACTTCTCCCCGCTGGGCAGCTGGCCGGAGGCATCGACGGGCAGGTCCTTGCCGTACTCGGTTCGCCAGGCGCCGATGGCGTCGAAGCTCTCCAGGGCGAACCCAAGCGGGTCAATCTTGCGGTGACACTCGGCGCACGCGGCGATGCTGCGGTGCTTGGCCAGCTCCTCGCGCACGGTCAGGGCTCCGCGGATGTCCGGCTCAACCTCGGGCACGTCATCGGGCGGTGAGGGCGGGATGTAACCCATCATCTTTTCAAGTGCATAGATCCCGCGCACCACTGGCGAGGTATCCACGCCGTTGGCCGAGGCCGTCAGAAAACTGCCCTGCGTCATCAGCCCGCCGCGCACCGTGCCTTCGGTCGAGACCTGACGCAGGTGATTGCCTTCCACCGGAGCCAGCTGGTAATGAGCCGCCAGCTCACGGTTCACAAAGGTGTAATCGGCATCGAGGAACCGCTTGGGCGGCAGGTTTTCATCGAGGATCTGGCGGAAGAACATCTTCGTCTCCCCCAACATCGCCGACTCGAGGTTGTCGCGGAAGTACACACGGAAATCTTCAGATACGGGCATCTCACCGATATTGTCCCAGTCCAGCCATTGCCGGACGAACTGGCTGACGAAACGGTCGGAGCGTGGGTCCTTGAGCATGCGATCGACTTCTGCGTCGAGCACCTTGGTGTCGCTCAGACGCCCGGCCTTCGCGTGAGCGAGCAACTGCGCATCCGGCTGCGAAGACCAGAGGAAGTACGACAGACGCGACGCCAGGCTGTAACCGTTCAGCATGCCGTCCCCCTCCTGCATGTACACAAAGCCCGGCGAGCAGAGAATCGTCTGGAACCCCAGCTGCAGCGCGGCCAGCGGCTCCATGCCACCATCTAGCTTCCCCATCACCATCCGCTCGATCGGTTTCAATTCATCGCTGCGCAATGGGCGGCGGAAAGCAACGGCGGCAAAAACACGCAGACGCTGAGTGATCGTGCTGCGATTGAGGTCATCGGGTTGCAGGTCGCCATACATCAGCGTGTGACCGGCGGGCGGCCACTGGTCGATGTGCGGACCCTCGACCTGGATGTCGAATATGCGGAGCTTCGGGCCGCGATAAACCTTCAGAAGGCTGTGCGCTCTCTCCATTTTATTTTTTATGTCGACCAATGGGGCGATCTCGGTGTGCTCCGAGGCGTTCTTGGTAATGATGCGGACCAATCGCTTGGTGGCGGTGGTGCCGTTGCGGAAGCGGACCTCCGGCTCGAAGCCCTGATCGATGTGGATGGTCCACTCGAACCACGCCGGCTCCTCGCTGGTCAGCTCGACTAGGCCCTCCGAACGTTCGGTCGTGATGCTGCCGGTGCTCTCGACACTGCCCTCCCGATCGACTGTGGCCACCTCCAGCACCAACGGGTCTCCGTTGCGAAAATCATCCAGAGCATCGCCATAGGGATGTTCGCGATCGATCGCGGCGGCCTTCACACGGATGGTGTACGTACCGCTCTGAGTTACGCCGCCATACAGCGGGCGGAAGCCGATGTGCCCGCCCCTATAGTGCCGGCCATACAGGTCGGTGTAGGGCGTTTTGGGGACAAAGCGGAAGCGATCAACGTGGAACAGTTTGGGGAGCTTCGCCTTCTCGTCGCCTGTGAAGTAATACGGCGTCTGCTGGGCGTACTGCTTCGACTCGGGCTGGGGACCGAACTGTGTGGCACGGGTGACCGCTTCCTCGGCCGCGCCGAGGTAGTGATCCAGCAATATGCCCGACGTGACCAGCTCACGCCCGTTGTTGTCGAAACCCTGCACCTTCACATCCGGCGGGAAGTCCGCGGCCGGGTTCCACGCCTGCACATTCAGCGAAAGCAGATCGCCGATCGTCTGCTGATACTCGAACCGGTTGAGCCGTCGCATGACCGTGTGGCGCCCGCTGGACGCCAGTTCGGCATGGGCGGCGGCGATGCCCTCCGCAATCGAAGCGATGGTTTTCGCCATCTCCTCCGCACCCGGCTGCTTCGTCTTCGGCGGGGGCATCTCGCCAAGGTTCAGCTGATCGACGACCTCCTGCCACAACTCCAGCTGGCGAAGGTCCGTGATCGAACCGCCTAGCCCGTCGAACCGGCGGTCGGACTTCTGCGTGTCCGGGCCGTGGCAGTCGATGCAGTAGGTGGAAAGGAACTGCGTGGGCAGCTCCGCGTGAGCGTCACCGCTGAAAGTGAGCAGCAGCGCCAGGCACATCGTGGTGAATGTCGTCTTGATCATGGTTTGTCCGTGTCTTAAGCCAGGTTCATGGGCGAGAAGGTTCCCGTGCTCTTACCAAACCGGCCCACCTCAACGCCGAACCACTGCAGCATCGACAGCCACAGGTTCGACAGCGGCACGCGTTTGTGGTCCTCAGCCGGGCAGACCACGTGCCCCTGGTGGTTCATCCCACCACCGGCGAGGATCACCGGCAGGTTGCGGTTGCTGTGGCTCGAGCCGTTGCCCATCCCGCTACCGAACACGACCGCGGTGTGGTCGAAGACCTGCGCCTCCTTCATCTGGTCGATGAAGTGGGCAAATTGCTCCAGCAGGTAGGACTCGACGATATGGAGCTGCCCGAGCCGCTCTTGCGACTTGCTGTGGTGGGACAGGCCGTGGTAGCTGCCAACCTCCAGCTCGGCGGTGCGGAACCCCATCGGGATCTCAAACGTGGCCACGCGCGTCGAGTCGGTCTGCAGGGCCAGTGTCAGCAGGTCGTAGAAGAGCGGGATCTCTTCGAGGTGCATGCGCTCTTGGTCCGCGACCGGGTCGATCGGCGAGGCGGGCTTGGGCCGGTCCAGCCAAGCCTGCGCCATCTGCAGCTGCTTTTCGACTTCCCGCACACTCGTCAGGTACTGATCGAGCTTCTGGCGGTCAGCTGCACTGAGCTGACCATGGAGGTCGCCGGCGGATTCCCGCAGCGCATCAAGCACGCTGGCCCGGTGTGTCAGGCGGGTGCGCTCGCCGCGGAGCGATGCGGCATCCGACTGGACGAACAGGGCCTCGAACAAACGCGCGGGGTTGTTGACCGGCGGGATGCGCACACCCGAACGGGTCCAGCACAGGTCTGTGCCGTTTTCCAGACCCGCGGTGATCGAGGGGAATCGCGTGGCGGCACCCACGTGCTCAGCAGCGACCTGATCGATGGTCATGTTCTTATCGGGGAACCCGCTCGACTCGTCCTTGCGGATTCCGGAGAGGAACGCCTTCACGCCCGTGTGCCCGCCAGTCATCCCGTCGTCAAGGTTGGAGAAGACGGTGAAGTCATTCCGGTGGGCGTCGATCTGCTGAAGCGTCGGGCTGGTCTTGTAGTTCTTGCCGGCCGTCTCAGGGAAGAAGCCGCCGGGGTAGTACCCCAGGTGGTTCCCGATGCAGACCAGACGCCGCGGATTGGCATCCAGTTTTTCCTCTGCCCGGCTCAACTGGCTCTCCATCAACGGTAGAGCCAGAGCGATGCCGGCGCCCTGCAGGAATTGGCGGCGGTTCAGGTGTGACATTTCTTTCATAATCACTAACTCACTGGTCATCAAAGTTATTATCGGAAGCAACGAGCACGCGGATCTGGTCCACGCCATTCTTGACATCGAAAGCAACGTGAAGCACACGTCGGTCAGGGCTCAACGTCACCACGTCAGCATCGTTGATTCCCCGTCGAAAGATATTATGGAAGTCGGTTGCAGGAAGAGCCAGCTGCGCGTCGGAATCATCCAGCAAATCTTTCTGCAGAATGAGCGCGACGATTGGGCGATCAAAATGAAGTTCGCCCCGAAATTCCTGCTTTCTCGATACGTTATCATCACGGACGGGGTTGTATTGCAGAAGGAAGCTATCCACCCGAACGTCTTCTGTCAGCTTCACCGTCCATTTCCGGAAGGGCCGACGGTAGTTGCCTGGCTCAATTCCACTAACGACGTATTGCCGCTTCAGCAGGACGTCTTCGCGTTCGGGAAACAGCAGCAACGAATCGCTGTCTTCGGCCAGTCCTGGCGACTGGCGCTCGTTCGGCGTTGCGACACGTACGTCGCCGACAAGTTCTTCGACTCCAAAGGAAACCTGCCACGTCTCCAGGAACTGGCTAATTGCGTAGGAAATCTCGCGGGCCGACTCGTCCGCAGCAGTTAGCGCAACTGCCTGACCACCAACGAGACGCTGATGGTCCTCCAATTCGATCTCACCTTCGAACACAGAAATTGACGTGTTGCCAGTAGTATCCACCATGACACCGAACGACGTTCCCAGATCCGTCACACGCTGGTGCGGAGTGAGCAGGACGAATCCTTTGATCTCACCCGGAACCCGCACGGTGACCACCCCACGCTCGAGCTGCGCCGAATTCGGTCCAAGAAGCCGCAGTTTCGCCGGGGCTTTCAATACAAGTTTGGCGCCCGACTGAAAGTTGATTTTGACTCGCCCGTCGGCCAGCGTGAGAACCTGCCCCGAGTGCAAAGTCTCGCCCGCTGAAACCTCTTGTGCGTCGCGAGCATTCTGAACCGTCGCAACGACATCTCCGTGATTGGTGTCGAGTCGCGTCGGCAGAAAGACACACAACGCAATCACCGCCGCCACCACGGCCGTTGCGATCCACCATGGCGCCCACTTGCGGAGCGGCAGATTCGATCGCTCGACATCAGCCGGCAATGGCTGAGGGCGGCTTTCGATGCGCTGACGCACGTTGCGCGAGATGTCGATCGCAAGGTCGCCTCGTTGGAGGCTGTCTTTCACAGCCAGCGGAATACGATCGGACTCCATCACATTCAGTGCCGCCATCGTGTTGCCGACTCGCACTTCATCGACAAATGCTGACATGCGTGAATCATCCTCGTCGAGCCACTCCATGAGTTCGCGGCACTCAGCCTCATTCAGTGCATCGTCCTGAAAGTCTTCGAGTAGTCTTTGCAGTCGTGATTCGTTCATGTTGTCGCCTCCTGACCGAGACGACTCTCGATGCACGTGCGAAGAACCTTGCGGGATCGGCTCAGCGTGCTGGTGACCCACGTCACGGTCCGATCGAGCGACGCGGCGATACTCTGACACGACTGCCGCTCGTCGTAGCGGAGCCGCACGACCGAGGCTGCTTGCGCCTGCAGATTCTTCAGACATTCTTGCAATGCCGAGAGCGAATCACGCTGACCGGCGTCCGCGGCGCTGACCATCTCCTCGCCGACACGCAGTCGCAAGGCGTGACTGAACTTCTTCAGATTCCGCGATTCCCGCCGCTGACGTTCCAGCTCAGTCAGAATGAAGTGCTTGCAGATCACACACAGCCAGACTCCGAAATCACGTTCCGGCTGATACTCGCTCAACTGCTCATACGCCCGAATGAACGTCAGCTGAACGACTTCCTGCGCGGCGTCGATATCGGACAACCGATTTGCCGCGTACCCCAGCAGCACTCCCTGGTATTGCCGGACCACCGCTTCGTACGCGTCGAGGTCTCCACTTAGTATGTTTTCAATCGTTGCCTGCTGCATTCGGCCATCTTCCGAGAATTGAGTCGTTTTCGAAAGTAGGGTCGAATCCGGAGATTGTCACAACCGTTCTGAATTTTCCTTGTAGTCTCCCGCAACCCCCAAGGAGACTCGGCGATAGTTGCCATGCGTCATGCGGGTTTGCAATCCTCCGGATGCTCAGATTCAGAAATCGGATTGAGCCTATTGAGCACTTGCGTGACTCTTGCCCTGCTCATACCGAGAGAGCGAGCTAATTCTGCCCTCGTTTCCACCTCACCGGAATCGAGCAAAGCTTGGTAGTGGGATCGCGTTTTTGCTTTGCAGACTCAGATTCCGCCCGAATTTGGTCCGAAACCGAGCTCCACTTAGACATCTCGATCTCAGGCCATCGCCGTAACCTCTTGGTACGAAAGGCACCTAGCTCGACGAAACCGCGGTTCGGATGGAGACCGTCTCGGGGAGCCACCACGCATGAAATTCTTGGTTAACATCACGGAACGTCCAGCATGGATTGGGCAAGATGGGCCGGCCAATTGGCAATGTGACCGCCAAAAAGTTCTAGCCGTGTCTGGTTGCCTCGACTTGAAATCAAAACAGCTCGTCGCATTGATTTGCGGCGAGCTGTTTCTCATTGCATAGGAAGGGTACACAGCGTTTTGTGACAACCGCTTCACGAGTTCAAACGGATCCGCAAAGTCGAATGGTCAAGACCGCACTTCGCTGTAACTCGATTGATGCCTGGGTGTCGCCGAGTTCAAGTCCCGTCGCCACGTTTGCCCAAACATGTTGGGCGATTGAAGTCACCAGTGAAGCACGCCAGCGAACGTCTGGGCGCGGAGGTGTGCGCCACCTCGGATAGCCTGCCGATTCGTTAGCCGCCTCGGTTGGTCCAGCCGACGCGGATTGCGATCGGACTTAACGAGTGTCGGTCGATGAATCCGAAGCAGTTTCGGGTAATTCCGAAAAGTGCGTCGGTCTATTGCACCTCCGCAGTTTCGCGGCGTTCCAATCTGCGATCGGTTGATGTAGCCACCTTCACGAAGCGAATCGCGTTCGTGCGGTCGGGTGGTTCACCGCTGCACGCTGCGCGCTTCGTACGTTGTTGGCTCGGTTGCCTGGGTCTGAGTCCTATTCGGGGAGCTTTGACCGAGTCATACGCTGGACACAAAGAGCGGGAGAGGGCTCGTGCAGAGACGCATCGTTGGGAAGAAATGATTCGCAGGTCGTTTCATCATTCGTCTTGTAGTTCAATCCGACTCCAATATGCGGCCTCGAAGGACCAGTCACTGGCTCGGTTTTCCAGTTCGATTTTGACTGTTTCTCCGGCGTGCTTCGTGAGATCAATCCGGAACTCCTGCCATCTGGTGTCCCCGATTGATCTCTTTAGAACTTCGCCACCATCGACTCGGACAACCAGTATCCAGTCTCCCTTCGGATGATTGGTGAC
>CAZWOU010000267.1:0-8024 GCA_964635375.1 uncultured Pirellulaceae bacterium
GCCTTGCAGCAGAGCCAGCCAGCCGATCGCTGCGCCGAGCCAAATCCAGCGGTAGGGGCGGGGCCCGTCGAGCTTCGGTTGTCGCAGCAGCCAGACCCACGGCGCGGGGGCGACAAAGGCCAGCGGCCAGAGACCGAACGGCGGAAAGGAAACCAGCAACAACAGACTGCCGGCCAAGCCGCACCAAAACGGAGAATAACGCCAACCCCAATAGACTCGGTCGAGTTGATTCGCAGTTCGCTCGGGCACAATCGCATTCCTTTACGACTTGGGCGCCGCCAGCGTTGCTTTGCCCAGCCAAGTCTGCAGAACCGCTGGCACGGCGATCGTACCATCGGCCTGTTGATAGTTCTCCATCACGGCAATCAAGGCCCGGCTCATGGCGATGGCGGTGCCGTTGAGCGTATGCAGGAAGTGGGTCCCCTTCTCGCCCTTCTTCTTGTAGCGGGCGTTTAATCTACGGGCTTGATAGTCGGTGCAATTCGACGTGCTGGTGACTTCGCCGTACTCCCCATTCTCGCCGCGACCGGGCATCCAGGCCTCCAGGTCAAACTTGCGATAGGCGGGTCCGCCCAGGTCGCCAGTCGCCGTGTCCACGACTCGGTAGGGAATTCCCAGTCCATCGAACAACTCGCATTCCAGCTTGCAGAACTCGTCCAGAATGGCCTCGCTCTGTTCAGGCAAGGCGAAGGCGAACATTTCAACTTTGCTGAATTGGTGGACGCGGTAGAGCCCGCGCGAGGCGCGCCCGGCGGCGCCCGCCTCGGTTCGAAAGCAGTGGCTTAGCCCGCACATCTTCAGAGGCAGTTTCTCGTCGCTGAGGACAACGCCGGCCATGAGACCGCCTAGCGTGATTTCGGCGGTCGCCACCAAATTGAGATTCGAGTTCTCGATGCTATAGATTTGAGTCTCCGGCCCGCGAGGAATATAGCCGGTCCCGGCGAGGATCTCCGATTGGGCCAGATCGGGAGTGATCACGGGCGTGAAGCCGGCCTGCACAAGTTTCCCCACGGCGTATTGCTGCAGCGCCAGTTCCAGCAGAACGGCGTCGTTGCGAAGAAAGTAGAATCCGTTACCGGCCACTCGCGCGCCGCCTTCAAAGTCGATCATGTCGAGCGACTCGCCAAGCTCGACGTGATCTTTCACCGGGAAGTCAAACGAAGGGGGCTCGTGGGCGCCTCGGCGGATCTCAAGATTGGCTTTGTCATCCTTGCCGATGGGAGCCTGCGGATGCGACATGTTTGGGATGCAGCTCTGCAGATCGCGAACCTGTGAGTCCAATTGATCGTGTTCGACTTGAGCCGCGTCCTTCTTGTTGTTCAATTCCCTCGCTGCGGCGATTCGTTCATTTCGCTTGTCGGCGTCTTTCTCTTTGCCGATCTGCTTGGCCGCTTCGTTGGCCTGTCGATTCCAGTCCTGCACTTCTTGAAGTTTGTCTCGACGACATGTCTCCAACGAGACCAATTGATCCACGTCGGCCGATGCGCCGCGATTCAGGCAGTTTTGCTTGACGTGTTCGGCGTTGTCCAGGATGTACTTTCGGTCGAGCATTGGGTTTCCGGTCCGGTGGCTGATCGCGTTGTTAGTTGAATATCTGAGTAAAGGCGCGGGTCGGGTCAAGCGAGCTTGATGCGGCTCATCTCTCGCCACAGGCATGCGCTTGACTTGATGCCGCGGTGAAAGTCGCCCAGCGAAAACTTCTCGTTGGGACTGTGGGTGTTGTCGTCGTCCAGTCCCCAGCCCAACAGCAGTGAGTCCGCGTTCAGATGGCGGCTCATCTCGGTGACGACGGGAATGGAGCCGCCTTCGCGAATGAAAACGGGGCGCTGGCCAAAACCAGCCTCGATGGCGTCGGCTGCCGCGGCCATAAATGGACTGTCCAACGATGCGAGGAATCCTGGCCCGTGGTGCATGTCGATCAATTCCATTTCGATTCCCGCCGGCTTCAGCGTCGCCAAGTAACTGGTCAGCGAGGCTGCGATCTTCTCGGGATCTTGGTTCGGTACGAGTCGAAAACTGAACTTCGCGGCGGCCTTGGCGGGTAACACAGTCTTGCCGCCTGCGCCCTGATAGCCGCCCCAGATTCCGTTGACGTCATACGTCGGCCGCACCCATCTTCGTTCGAGCGTCGAATAGCCCTGTTCCCCGTGCAGACCTTTCACGCCCACTTGATCCATGAAAGCCTGATCATCGAAGGGCAATGCCGCGAACTGTTCCCGCTCTTGAGGCCTCAGCGGCTCGACGTCGTCATAGAACCCGGGAATCAACACCCGACCCTCGTCGTCCACTAATCCGGCCAGCATCTTTGCCAGGGCGTTTGCGGGATTCGAAACGGCGCCGCCAAATGTACCCGAGTGCAGATCCTGTTTGGGGCCTTCGAGGCGCAATTCGAAATAGGCGATTCCCCGCAGACCATAGGTGATGGCCGGCTGACCGGCCGCGAATTGCGACGTGTCGCTGATCACGATCACATCGCAGTCCAAGCGATCCTTCGACGATTCCAAGAACGGGTAGAAACTCTCGCTGCCGCACTCCTCTTCGCCTTCGATCACGAACTTAAGTTGCAGAGGCAATTTGCCGTCGGTTTCAATCAACGCTTTCGCCGCGAAAACGTGGGTCAGCATCTGACCCTTGTCGTCTGTCGCGCCGCGGGCGTAGATGTTGCCGTCGCGCCGAGTTGGCTCGAAGGGCGGAGAGACCCACTCATCCAGTGGATCGGGGGGCTGCACGTCGTAATGGCCGTAAACAAGTGCGGTCGGCGCCCCTTCCACGGGCGGAGATTCGGCGTAGATGATCGGGTGTCGATCGGTCTCGATCAACTCGGTCTTCAAGCCCATCGAAAGGAACTGATCCGCCACCCATTGACCCGCCTTGGCGACCTCACCGGCAAACTGGCCGTCCGTGCTCACGCTGGGAATCCGCAACAGCTCACACAGCTGATCCTCGAATGCGGCCCGGTTGGTCTGCAAGTACTGATCGAGATTAGCCATAAGTCTTCGTACTTCCTACAAGGGTCACGGGTATTTTGCTCGATTCACGCCCGTCCAATCGGTACAATATACCGACGGTCGGTCAACTGGACCATCGGAGAACAGCCACACCCGATTCGTGTCAAGAACGACGACAATCTCAAAGGAGTTAGGTCTTGTCGACGAAAAGCACAGTCGCAGTCGCAGTTGCCGAAGCGGATCTTGAAGGACAGCAGGCAGCGCGGCGGACCCCAAAACGGCAGCCCCCCTACAACGTGATTCTCTGGGATGACGACCACCACACCTACGAGTACGTGATCCATATGATGCGCGCTCTGTTCGCGCATCCGGCGGAACGCGGTTTCGAGATCGCCGCCGAGGTCGACAAAGGCGGTCGAGCGATCTGCTTGACCACAACGCTTGAACACGCCGAACTCAAGCGAGACCAGATTCACGCCTATGGCAAAGATTCCAACTCTGTCCGCTGCGCAGGGTCCATGTCCGCCACGATCGAGCCGATTCGATAGGGCTCGTCGAAAACCCTGAAACCGCGTTGAACCGGCTTGAACCGGGAATGGACGGGAATGGGGGGAATTGGCTGAGGCGGGACGATCTGGGTGGAACAGGCGTCTATTCCCGCTCTTCTCGCAAATCCCGGTCCTCTAGCCAACGGAACTCTGCTTTCGCCCCTTTTTCAATCTCAGTCTTTGACTCTCTCCGTCACTTAACGCGAAGGCGGATAAAGATTACGATCACGATGACTGAGACAGCCTCGGCGGAGACTCAATCCAGCCGTGTCGGAAGCGGAATGCCGCAACACGAGAGAGGCAAAGTTCTCTTCCAGCCCAACACCCCGTCTCGTTGATATGCCGGCGAAGATCAAGACACTGACGCTCGGCTGCAAGGTCAACCAATACGAAACGGAATACGTCCGAGAGGGGTTGCAGAGCATCGGCTATGTCGATGCTGAGCCGAGCGAACAGGCGGATCTGTGCGTGGTCAACACTTGCACGGTCACGAACGAGGGCGATTCCAAGAGCCGGCAGGCGATTCGCCGGATGGCCCGCGAAAACCCGGCAGCCCGAATTCTCGTCATGGGGTGCTACGCCACGCGCGAGCCGAACGAGGTGCGGCAGCTTCCTGGCGTGGCGGAGGTGGTTACGGACAAACGCGAATTGCCCGACTTGCTGGGGCGGTTCGGCGTGGTCGATATTCCCACCGGCATCTCCCAGTTCGGCAATCGGAGTCGAGCCTACGTGAAGGTGCAGGACGGCTGCTTGTTGCGTTGCAGTTACTGCATCATTCCCAAAGTGCGACCCCAACTGACGAGCCGGCCAGTCAAACACATTCTCGACGAAGTTCAGCGGCTGAACGAAAATGGCTACCGTGAAATCGTCTTGACCGGAGTCCACTTGGGCCACTACGGCGTGGATTGGAATTGGGACCGTCCCAAAGAGCAGTGGATTCGGCTGTCGTCCTTGGTTCGACAGATCGCCGAACTGGATGGCGACTTTCGCATTCGCCTGTCGAGCATCGAGGCGACCGAAGTGACGCGCGAGTTGATCGCCGTCATGGCGGATCATCCAGACAAGATCTGTCCCCACTTGCACATCTGTTTGCAGAGCGGTTCGAACGCCGTGCTGCGGCGGATGCGCCGGCGCTGGGGAGTGCAGACGTTCCTAAACCGTTGTCAACTCGTTCGCGAACGACTAGACAATCCGGCATTGACGACTGACGTCATCGTCGGTTTTCCAGGTGAAACCGATGAGGAGTTCGAGGAAACTTGCCAGACGGTTCGCAAGGCGGGATTCTCGAAGATACACGTCTTTCCGTTTAGCGCGAGGCGGACGACTCCAGCAGCACAGATGGCCGACCAGCTTCCCAAGCGATTGAAGAGCGAACGCGGGAGACGCTTGGGGGAAATCGAGTCCGAGATGCGCGAGCAATATTTTCGGGGCCTCATCGGGCGGCCGCTCCGCATCTTGGTCGAAGCTGAACTCGACAGCTCCCCGTTGTCGGTGCTGGGAACGTCATGCCGCTACGCGCCCGTCGTCCTCCCTCAACAGGCAGCCGACGTCGGGCAGTTGGTTGACGCGATCCCCAGCGATTTTCTCGATGGTCGTCTGATCGCTTCGCCCGTTTAAGTTGACCTGAATCCCAGTCTAGCGCAAGAAACCAAACTGGCCGCCTCGACTGTAGTCGTTGACGACCGACGTCTTGGGCACTTCGATTGGGACGGGCTGGACATCAAATGGAATCCCGCCCAGTGAACGAGGCGCCAGGCCGATCTTGCCGCCCTTCACCCGTTTTCGCTCGGCGCTAAACTGACTCATCAATTGGTAGACAGCCGGCATGAGCTCAGTGTGCCCGTCGGGCATTGTGTCGCCGACTCGGTCGAAGGATCCAATGGTCACGATGCTCTCATGTCGGTCGTGAAACTCATACGCCTCCACGCCCTTGGCTCGCAACGCCGTCGCCAACTTGTGGGCGGTGTTGGCGGCTCGGTGCAGTTTGTCGGTTGGACCAGTGCTCGCAAGGAAGTTGCTGGATAGCGACGATGCCCCGCGGAAGGAGGCCACCTTGACCGTAAATCGACCACGATTCTTGAGCAAACTGTGCTCGATGTCTTTGTTGAGCGAGTAGACGAAAGAGTTGATTCCCTTGGGATTGAAATACTCTTTGGGCAAGAGTGGGTTCCGCGTGAGAAAGGCGGCTACCATGGGGCCGCGACGCCTGCGATCATCGTTAGTGTGAGCAACCCGCTGCAGTTCGCGCAGTTTCGCCAAGTTCTGAGCTGTGCCCTCCTCCTCGCCGATCTCAAGGCTCTTGGGCCACGCGTATTTCAGCTTCTCAAGAACTTGATCGACCTCGGCATCCTTCTCGGTTGCAAAATTACCAACCAGAATCACATACTGTCGGCTGACGCCGTGCCGACGGTACATCATGCGAGGCGGCTGCTGTGTGCCTTTGGCGAACCCTTTGCCCGCTAGTTGTTCGTTGAAGTCAAAGTTGCGCTGGTGCATGTAAGCTTGCACGTTGTAGCGAGTGCGGAGTTCCTTCAGCAGACTTTGAGCTTGCGACAGTCCTCGCGGCCCGGAAAAGCTAGCCGCCAAGATCATCCACGGCCCATTGCCTTGATGGACCTTGTACTCTTTTCTAGCGTCGTATTCGACTCGGGGTTCAAAGGGGATCAAACTTCGCCAATTTGGACCTGCCATAGCGTTTGCAGCAAAAAGGCCTGCAATAAGCGATCCTAGAACGACAATCCAATTCAGTTTGCGGTTCATTGTGCATAGCCTCCTCGACCATTTGTTCAATCCAGCCTGACGTGGGGCGGGAGAGTATCAGACCGCCAATACTGCCGCTAGACCGAATTCTCCCTTGATCGCGTCGAATTCGGGGACCATGTTGCACGCCGGGAGCTTTGCGAATTTCTTGAATTTGGGTCTGTGTTTGAGGCAAAAATGGCGGTTTGGCGTTGGATGTTCGACGTTCTCCCAGCGCGTTATACTGATGCGATCGACGGTGCCTTGACCGCGTTCTGGATTTGCGACCTCATCATGCCCAAGTACATAGTCCGATATGGTTCCATGCGCGCCCTGGGCGTGCTCAGCACTCGCGGCGGCGATCGCTTTACGCGCGGCGCCCGCGTTATTGCCAGGACGAATCGAGGCTTGGAGTCAGGCGAGGTGCTGATTGAGGCGAACGAACGAGCCGTTGCTCGCTTGAAGGATCCGGCCCATGGACAAATCTTACGATCGATGACGACCGAGGATGACAACGAGTTGTCGCACATCGAGGCCAATCTCAGCGCGGAATTTGAGACCTGCCAGCGATATGTGAAGCAACTCAAGCTGCAAATGGAACTGGTCGATATCGAACACGTATTTGGCGGCGAGAGAATTGTCATCTATTACGTCGCTGAGAAGCGGGTCGACTTTCGCGATTTGGTTCGTCAGCTGGCTTCCGAGTTTCAAACTCGGATCGAAATGAGACAGATTGGCGTGCGCGACGAGGCCAAACTGATGGCCGATTATGGTGATTGCGGAAAGCCCGTCTGCTGCAACACCCACCTTTCGACCATGCCGCCCGTTTCCATGAGAATGGCCAAGTTGCAAAAAGCGACCCTCGATCCAACCAAGATATCGGGGCGATGCGGTCGGCTGAAATGCTGCCTTCGATACGAATTCGACACGTACGAGCAATTGCAAAAGGACTTGCCCCCCATTGGCTCGGATATCGTCACCGAACATGGTGAATCCCGGGTCCTCGGCCACGCCGTGTTGACGCGGCAGCTGACGATTCAGACCGAAGACCGTCGGAGAATGGTCATCGAGGCCAATGAAGTCTTGTCGGTCACGCGCCGAGGCCTGGGCAAACGGAGTCGTCGATCCAAGGCGAAACCGGCGGAAAAAGAACCGACCGTAGAGGCTGTCAAGAATGGCGGCGAACAGCAAAGCGAGACAGGCGCGAATCACTCAGGCGCGAATCATTCCGTCAAAGACCAGTCGTCCAGTGACAGCGAGCAGTCAGGCGTCGAGTCGAGCGGCGAAAGCAAATCAGAAAAACACGCGGAACCAAGCCAATCAGGCCAGCAGGGATCGCAGGCGACGAAGCCAGATGACGCCAAGCCGCAGAAATCTCGACGCCGATCCCGTTCCCGCAAACCCAAGCAACCCTAAGCCGATGTCGCATCAAAATCAAATAGCCCAGCAGCTCCTTGAACATGATCCTCGATTCAGAATCGAGGCGTATGAGTTCGTTCGGGACGCCCTTGAATTCGCCCAAGAGGAACTTGGTCTCGGTGAGTCGCTGGGATCTCCCGGCGAGTCCCATTTGTCCGGACAACAGTTGTGCGAAGCGATTCGGCAATATGGAATCGAGCAATATGGCTACATGGCCAAAGTCGTACTCAACAGTTGGGGAGTCACATCGACGGGCGATTTCGGCGACGTGGTCTACAACTTGATCACGATTGGCTTGATGAAGAAATCAAAATCAGATCGGCGGGAGGATTTTGACAACTGTTTTGACTTCGATGAAGCCTTTCAGCAG
>CAZWOU010000268.1:0-5902 GCA_964635375.1 uncultured Pirellulaceae bacterium
CTTGGAAATCATCGCATCCGACCCGGAACAATCGCTCGAAGGGAATCTCGGCGGCGTGCTGGCCAACCTGCCCGCCACGGTTCCCCTACACTGGGCCGTGCGAGCGACGGATCTGCAACGGGTGGCACAGCGAGCTCGCGAACTCGGATTCACTCCAGGCCCCATCCGCGCCATGTCGAGGACCCAACCGAACGGCCAGCGTTTGGACTGGGAACTCATGGGGATTGGCGGGCATGATTTGGGCGGATTCGTGCCGTTCTATATCGACTGGCTGCAGTGCATCCACCCGTCCGCCACAAGCCCCGTCGTCGGTGAGCTGTTGTCGTTCGAAATCGTTGCGCCCGATGGCCCGATCCACGCTCTGCTGGAAGACACACAAGGGATCACGGTCACCAGCGGCGCCCTCAGGTGCCGCTCCACGATTGCTTCCGCGAAAGGAGAGGTGGTGTACGAAGCCGACCAGTTATTGGGCTTTGATCTGTGACGCGGAGGAAGTCTGCCTACAGGTGCGGGCTGTCTACCGTGCCGCCCATCACGAGATTGGCGAGCTCATTTCTTCATCAGAAAAGCGATCAGGTCGCGAGCTTCATCCGCTTTGAGGTTGTCGAGTAATCCATCGGGCATCATCGAGGTAGTCAGGCGTTTGGTCGCCAATACGTCGTCGGGCGAAATGAGCACTTCGCGCTCTGGCGTCGTCAAGCGAATCACGCCATTCGGGGCCACGCGCGCGATGCCCGAAAGCACCTGGCCGCTTACCGTCTGTACGGTTGTCAAACAGTAATCGTTGGCAACCGCAGCGCTGGGGTCGACGATGTTTTCAACCAAGTAATGCAAGTTGTCGCGATTGGAGCCAGTCAGGTCCGGGCCGATTTCCCCACCGACCCCCCGAAGGCGATGGCATTGACCGCAATGCGTTTTGAATAGTTGGGCCCCAGCGACCAGATCCGCCCTTCCCAGAGTTCGCGCGTCGAACTTCCGTTTCCAATGCTCGATCCGTGTCAGCTTGGTTTCCGAGCTAACTCGCACTTCGCCCCAAAGCTGGTCGAGTTGTTTGTTGAGTTGCAAATCACCTAGAGATCGGATCTGGCGAACGTGGAACGAGGACACGTCGACCGCCGCGATCTGTCCCGCCCGCAGGGCCTTCTCCAGTTGACCCGCTGAATCAACTCGCGAAGCAAGCACGGCAATGACCGCTTGCCGCTCAACGGCTGACCAATCGCCGTATCCGCGGAGGAGACGAGTCGTAACGGCGGGCTTGCCACTGGCCGCCAAGCCGCGGATCGCACCAAGTCGAAGGCGATCATCTGCCAGCAAGGCAAGGAAGAAATCACTGAGCTTAGGGACGTGATGGTCCACCAGTTGTTCCAGGGCCCATTGCCGGTCGTCCTGGCCCGAGTCCGAATCGCCGATGATCACGCGCAATCTCGCCACCGCCCGAGGATCCTGAAAAACCAGGGCCAATTCATCGGCCCGGCGCCGCACAGACCGCGACTGGCTCTGCTGCAGTGCCGGATAAAGGTGATCCCAACCGGCAGGCTTAGGACTCTGCTTTCGACCTCGCAACGCCTCGCCTATGCCATTGAGAACATCCTCGCGAAACCGGTCATCGGTCGATTGGCCAAGCACGGCGACCAAAGCCGCCATCACGCGACCCGCCCCTACTTGGCGCGAGTGGTCCGCCTCGCTGGAACTTGCAGGCGGATCTTGCGGCAATGCGTTTTGGAAAGAGAGGCTGGTCAGGCACGCCAACAAAGCGAACGAAAGTGTTTTACGAGGCATCATTTGGTGCTGAGCAAAGTCACATCGCCCGATTCCGTTTGATAGACGACTCGCATCTTGATCTGACCTTTGCCGTTGAGGCTTTCGTAGAGCTTCTTGAGATTCTCCATTTTGCCGTTCACGACCGTCCACGTTTCCATAGCCTGATTGGCGAGGTTCTTCTGTTGATCCAGTTGTTGCTTCTTGCCTCGATCATTTCCGACTCGAACAACAGCAAGTTGCTGGATGCGGAAGCTCGCCTGCTGAACCCCCGTTGAAACGAACTGTTCCATCTTCTTCAGGCTCGCTTTGTTGACTGGCTGCATCTTTTCGGCCTTGCTGAACTGGGCGAAGGCGGAAACACCGATCTCTAGGTGCCGCCGAAACTTGGAGTTCAACCTGAGAACCAAGACCTGATCCTCCTCCTTTTCGCCGAGCCGGATCAGTTGTCCGCCGTCATCGGCGGGGATCGGCTGGTTGGGCTCACGAACATACTTGGGGAAGGGCGCGGGCAATTCGCTGACCGTCCAAAAGACCTTGCTCGGATCTGGAGGCAAAGGGATTTCCCAGCGAATCTTGGCCCCGCTTCGCTCCATTTCCAAGGTCAATGGGTCGACCACCAGCGGCTGGCGAAGGGCCAAGTCCTTGGTCGCCCCGCCAACGGTCAAGTTGACATTCAGCATGCAGTTGACCAAATGGGCGGAGAGTGGGTCTTTGGCCGCATCCTGAGACCACTGAAAATAGAGTTTTTTGTCTTCCTTGATTTCCAGATTGGCTACCACGCCATCACCGATTTCGCTCGACCCATCCAGGCGAATCTCCCAAGCTTTCTCAGCGAGGCCACTGTTGGCGTTTCGGATCGTGAAGACTTTCTTCGACCGTGAGGCTCCGTCGCCGCCGCGCAAGTAGATCGAGCAGAGGACCTTTTCCGCCAGCACGATTGTCCCCAGCGGTTTGGCGTCGAATGCACCCGGAGCAACCGCACCGTCATCTCCAAACAGAGCGGGCAACTCAGTCGTGCTGGGGATGCCAGCGAGCGGATCACGCTTGGGAACTGCCTTCGCCTTCCCGGGCGGTTTCGGTTTCTTCTCAGTCTTGGGCTTCGTCGGCGGCGGCTTGGGTGCGGGATCGGTCGTGCTCGCCGGCTCTGGTTTGGCCGGCTCTGGTTTGGCCGGCTCTGGTTTCGCCGGACCTTCGGAATCGGGCGTCGTCGACCCGCCTGAGTCAGTCGAATTGGGTTCGGCAGTGACAGGGTCAGGCGGATCACTGATTTCAGGCGGATCGCTAATCTCTGGATCGCTGATTTCCGGATCGTTAATCTCAGGATCGCCGATTTCCACCTCGCCAGAATCCGTCTCATCTGCCTCTTGGTTTGGGGCCTCGGCGGCGCCCGCGTTCGGAGCCGGGTCGACTTCCGCGATGGCGGGGTTGCCATTTGCCATGACCATGAAAATGGTGGCGATCAGACCGATCACGGCGATGGCGCCCACAACGCCGCCGGCAATGATCCAGAGCATCTTCTTGGAATCTTTCGCCTGTTTCGGTACAGATTCCGTCGTCTCTGTGGCCGAAGCGGTCTCAGTCTTGACGCTCGCAGGCGACTTGTTGGCGCCCTTAATTGCTGGGTCTTCCTTGCCCTTTTTCCGACGTTTCTTCGTATCGATAGAAAAGCCGCCCTCTTCGGCGTCTGGTCTGGAGTCGCCAATCCCGCCAAATTGCGCCGGGTCGGCCGCGCTGGCGCTGTTTAGCGCGACCGAGCTGACATCGACGACGGCTGTGTCATCGGACCGCGTCAAAATGGTCCCCGTATCGATCGATTCAGAGGTGTCGTTGGCGATCGCGTCGGCCAAGTCGACTGGCTCCGCCGGCTCAGGATCGACGCCGAGCCATTGGTCGAGTCGCTCGACGACATCAGCCGCTGAGATCGTTCGATCGACGGGCTTGAGTTGCATCAGTCGGTCGCAAAGCTTGGCCAACACGGCGGGCGTGTCGGGCCTCAGTTCGTCGACTTCCTTCACTTCGCCAAATGGCGTTGTCGCCCGAGGGTAGGGGGGAGTCGCGGTCAGCATCCAGTACAACAAGCAGCCCAGGGAGAATTGATCGCTGCGTCGATCGGCCCCTTGCCCAGCCACTTGTTCTGGCGACAGATATCGAGGCCCAACGAGGGCTTCGCCGCTGCTGTTGACCTGCGCTCCGAGCATCGCTTCTCGCAGTCGCCCGACGCCGACGTCGAGCAACTTGACATCACCCGACTGGGAGACGACAAGATTCGCCGGCTTCAAGTCGTGGTGGGTCAAATCCCGTTCATGCAGAAACGCCAATCCGTCCGCCGCTTGGCGGATAATTCGGGCTGCGTCGCGAAAACCCAAGGGCCCTCGCTCATCCACGTAGGACTGGAGATCTTGCCCTTCGGCGAATTCCGTGACGACGAAATAACGACCGTCCTCATCGTCAATATCGAATAGATGGATAATATTGCGATGGTCGAGATCGGCTATTTTTCGCGTTTCGTCCAAGAATCGCTCGAGCACATCGGCCTTTTGAGTGTGCTCGCGAGAGAGTGCCTTCAAGGCCACTTTGCGTCCCAGTTGCCCATGTTCGGCAACAAAAACTCGCCCCAGATCGCCGCGCCCGAGAGCCTCACAGAGCTTGTACTTGCCGATCCGCAGGACAAAATATCCCGCCAGCAACTGCCCCGCTTGCCAGCGAGTCAGCAGGCCGTTTTTGAGCAGGTTCCTGGCCACAGCCTTGGGGTCGGTGAGGCCGGCATTGGCCTCTTTGACCTCGGCCAGTTGTTCTTCAGTAAGCAGCCGGCTCTTTCGCAGGACTTCAAGAAACCCGTCCGCTGTCCGGACCGCCGTGGCCTTTCCCATCGTGGCGCCTCTCCAATGTGATCTTGGTCAGCCGAATGTCCGCAGACGGCCGAAGGGTCCGCCTGCCACAGTGTTTTGGTGCCCAAAACCTACGCAGGATGTGACCAAACAGCGCGTTTTCCAGCTCGCGGCCAGTTCGGACGGGCAAGCAAAACCGGGCCAGTTTTGCGGTAGACAATCGACTAGTTTTGCGACTTTGATTCTCGCAATCCAAGGCTCATGTCGCAAGCACTTTTCACGAAAACTCGTGAAGACAATCGAATTTGGACGCCACCTTTAGGGCTTTCGCCATCCCTGCGAGCAATGCTCGCCGTCGAGCGGTTTAACTCAATCGCCAGCGCGCCCCCTAACTGAACACTCCAAACCCGTAATTGTACTCGCCCCCGCGGCTATTGCGGATGTTGTCGGTGGCTTCATTAGTCTCGTCCGGGCGCTGTTCAGCGCAAATTGGTCGAGTCTTCGATCCTAGGCGTTGGCCAGCATCTTGAAGTTTGCCTACCCAGCGGGTCCCGCATCCCCTCCCGCCACACCACCCCACACCACCCAGACACCCCAGGCAACCCAAACCTCAGGCGAGCAGGCCAGCTCCAGGGCTTCCCAGGAGAAAAAGTCGGCTTTTGCCAAGTCGGGCTGGGAAATGCGGGAGTCCTTGGCGGATGGTGCCGATTAATTGGACTATTCCGGGAGTCCGGAAAGTATTGGTTTTGCGCATTGTGCCAAGCCGATAGCTGTCACCGAGTGACCCTAACTGTGCTACGGGTGATTCGGAATGTTGGGATTATGACGGTCCAGACCTACGATCTGCACGCCGCCGGGGAGCATTACCGCTCGCCCTTTTGTGCCGCGGAGACAAGCTGATGAAAATGCAAAAGGCGTGGCTAATAGCCGTGCTGTCGATTCTGACACTCATGTGCCAGGCGCCAGTGCGGGCTCAACAAAGTGGAGCGGTTGGCGGTGGCCCCTTTGCGGCCCCGCATTTGCCTGGTCCCGGATACGGGATCGGCCAAACGCCGCTGACGGGGGGACCTGTCGGCCCTCAAATCGCAACGAAGCCCCAGCGCCCGTTGGCGTTTGCACCATCTCAGATAGTGCATCAGACGTCCACTGGGCCGGGTTCACAACAACACCAGCACGGCTCGCATTCCGGTCGCCCTGGTCCAGGCCGCCTGCCTGGCATGGGGATGCCTCCCGCGGCAGCCCTGCGACCTCAGGGAATGCCCCCAGGTATGGGGATGCCCCCAGGTATGGGGATGCCCCCAGGTATGGGGATG
>CAZWOU010000268.1:6002-7848 GCA_964635375.1 uncultured Pirellulaceae bacterium
GCCCCCAGGTATGGGGATGCCCCCAGGTATGGGGATGCCCCCAGGTATGGGGATGGGAATGCCCCCGGGAATGGGTCGTCCGCCGATGGGCGCTGGCATGCCGATGATGCCGCCCGCCGCGTACGCTCAACAAGCGACGGGTACCGGACCTGGTTCCGTGGTGCCAGCGGCCTTTAACGGCGGCGGTGCTGAAGACTGCAACAGCTGCAATGGGCATGGCTGCGATCATTGCCTGGGCAACGGACATGAGAACGGATTCGGGCTAGGCGCGGGTCTACTCAACCGACTGTTACCCTACGCCGAAGGTGGCTATTGTGCTCCTCGCTACCTCGATTTCTCGGTGGAGGCGCTTCTGCTAAAGCGGGAGGATGTCAGCCGGCGCGTCGAATTCATGTCCGACGGGCCACGGGGCTTGGCAGACCCAAACATCATTCTCAGTACTGAAAACCTGGAGTTCTTCAACGACGCCTACGGCTTCAGATTCAACACCGCCCTGCAAATGCATGCGGGCGGGACGTTGGAGTTCGAGTTCCTTGGACAATTCAACTGGAATTCGACGGCCCAAGTGAACAGCGCCGGCGATCTACTCTATTCAGTCTTCAGCGACTACGGGAACGATCCGCCGCCACAAGTCGGCCCTCCCAGCGTCCGTGGCGGTTTCAGCGATACCGACTCGGCCGAATGGGCTCGCATCGACTACTCATCCAACTTCGACACCCTCGACTTGACCTACCGAAAACGCTGGACCTTGCCGAACTGCCGGTTCCAAGGGTCCTGGCTGGCTGGAGTTCGATATTTCAAGTTGGATGAACAATTCCGTCTCCGCACAGTCGTCAACTACCCCGATCCCAATGGCGGCATCGTGCCGGTCACGGGGAACATGCAGTACGATGTCGGCACCTCGAACAGCATGACCGGGGCGGAAATTGGTGGAGATCTCTGGACCACGATGGTTCCAGGCGTGCGACTGGGCGTGAGCAGCAAAGTCGGCCTATTCGGCAATCGCGCCACCTCACACACCAACATCGCCGCAGCCACCTTGGGTGCCCCAGTGGTCGAGTTGCTCGCAGCGGATTCGGTCTCCTTGGTCGCCGAAGCCAATTTCAATATGCTCTGGCGAGTCAACCAGCACTGGACCATCAAGAGTGGCTATGAGTTGCTTTATGTCGACGGGGTTGCCCTGGCGCCTGAGAACTTCCACAGCGGCGCCCCGTTTGCGGGTGGATCCGGCGGGCGAACGCCAGCCATCAACGTCAACGGCGACGTATTCCTCCACGGGCTCAATCTCGGCCTCGAATACATGTGGTAGGCGATCGGCCAACCACGAGGGCGTCATCAGGCCCCGTCCAAATGGACGGGGCCTTTTTTTGCGCGCAATTGGCCCCGCTGTGTCGCCTCAGAATTCGCCCTCAGAGAAGGACCGCCACGGGATAATTGGTATCATCAGAGTCAGCGACCTTCTCGAGAACTTGGGGGAAGAACCGGCCAAGTGCTCGGTCCTCTTGTCAATTCGGGAACTTTCACAGGCTCCAGAGCGTCGAAAAAAGCAACCTCCCGCGCGATATTGCAACACAGGTTGCGAAAAGGCAACGGAATTCGTTGACATGCCGGGTTGGTCAAACATAATCAAAAGACGTGAATTTCTTCCAAACAGCCTAAATACCCCGTTTCAACACGGATTATCAGGCCATTAGCGAGATTCACGGGGTCATCTTTTCCAGATTGGCCCGCCCGAAGTTGTAACTAAAGTGGCTAGGGACTTTCCGAGCCAATATTCCCATCTCGACCACGTCGCGAGGGCTAAGTTGTGAAACTGCGTAAGAAACAGAGCAAGAAGTCGCGTCAA
>CAZWOU010000269.1:0-7760 GCA_964635375.1 uncultured Pirellulaceae bacterium
CGATACGACGGACCCGTTGTACGGCGAAGTGCTGGAAGTCACGCGGGATGTCTGCGACCACTGCAAAGCCAACAACCAAGCACTGCATTTGGAAACTGGGCAGGAGTCGGCAGAAGGTTTGCTGCAATTCATCCGCGATGTCCAACGCGACAATCTGTTTGTCAACTTCGACCCCGCCAACATGATCCTCTATGGAACGGGTGAGCCGATCGACGCGCTCAAGAAGATCGGCAATTACGTCCGCAGCGTGCATTGCAAGGACGGTACCTGGTCCGACACGCCGGGCGAATCATGGGGCGCCGAGACCGCCTTGGGGGATGGCCAAGTCGGGATCGAGAACTACCTCAAGACCCTCGACGAAATTGGCTACTCCGGCCCGCTCACGATCGAGCGCGAAATTCCTCAAGACCCCGAACGCCAAAAGGCCGAGATCAAGAAGGCCGTAGACATTCTCACTTCAACCAAAGCTGCTCTGGCCTAATCGCGGGCTCGATCCGCTTTTGTCGCGTCTCAATTGGTGGGCAGCGCCGCTGGAGTCGTTCCAGCAAGATTAGATCGGCAAAACTAGACCGGTCTTCTTCCCGCGGCTCATTTTTTTGGCATCGGAGCGAACATCCAGTGGACGAATTGCATGGCGCCCATTGCGAGTAGGATCGGGCCAACGAAGAGCATAGCTCTGGGGCGGACGGCGAGCGTCATTGCCGAAACAACGGCGCCGACAAGAAACGACGTCGAGCCAGTCCAGCGGAGTTTCTTGAGTTGAGGCAGGGCGAGCCAGACTGCGAACAGCACCAGCCCAGATCGATTACAACCGCTGGCAATCACCGGGTGCTCGCCTGTGATTGTGAACCAACCGCCGACGGCAAGCAGGACGAGCGAAATGATAAGCAGCAGGGTCGCTCGCAGCTTGTCTGTCATGATGAATGCGAGATTGGGGGCGGAAGGACGTTAGAATGGGACGGGCTAAGAGGGAGCTCTTTGGGCGGAATGGATCGGTCCGTCTTCTTTCCGTGTGTGCTAGAGCCGGTCAAGCGAGTCGGCCCACCGCACGATGGATTCATAGGCTGAGTCGGAGAGTTTGCCGCCGGGTATCGCTGCTTCCGTCACAGGGAACTTGGCTCTTTTCAGCGCCGTAACTGTCGCGTCGATTCGGGGTTTTGCTTTGGAAGCGTCGTCGGCGAGAACGAAGAAAGCCAGTCTTTGCAGCGGTTCATTCTCGAGTGGAGGCGTCCGGTTCGGGTAGGGCGCGTTAACGGTCACGATAGCTCGAACAAGATCTCGTCGCTTGGCGGCGACCAGATAGCCCATCGAGCCTCCGGTGGCTTCGCCGAACAGCACGACTCGATGGGGATCAACGGTGTGGGACTGCATGATTGACTCGATCGTCTTCACGACGAAATCGACATCGGACGGCTTCCAGCCACGATCGTCAGCCGCTTTGGGCGCGAGCAAGATAAGTTGGTTTTCGGCAGCCTGTTGTTCCCATGGCGCAAACAGCTCTCCAGTGTCCTCCTGTCCAGGCCGGCCGAGAAGAACAACGAGCCCGTAGGCGACGCGGGGATCGTATTCGGAGGGAACAAAGGCGGTGCAGCTGCTGGGTTCCTCCGGAATCCGCACCTCAAACTGCCCCTCTTCCGCTTTGGCGCCGTCATAGGCGGCCTCAAACGATTCGCGCGCGGTGGGAAGATCGCCCGGCACGTCTTCCGGCAGCGGCTTCAGCAGGGCATCGATCGATCTCGCCTTGCCGTCTCGAACCACCGCGATCTTCGTTGTGTGTTTTGGCTCGAAGGCCGCGAGTCGACGTTGGGCCTCGTCGATAGTGGCAACCGGTTTGCCATCGATTTCTGTGATGGTGTCGCCCGCCTCGACGCCCGCTTCGTCAGCGGGGCTCCCTGGAAAGACATGCCGTACGACGAGCGAATCCTGATCGCGACGTGGAAGCACGCCAAAGAACGGGTGTTCGTAGGGGATCAGTTTGTCGATCAGCGTCGCCTTGAGGGTCACTCGTTCTCCGGCGTCGCCTCGCGTGACCACGATGGAAACGGCATCGCCTGCGTAGCGAGGCCCGAGTGCGTGCTTCATCTGGGCTAGGCGAATAATGGGGCTGCCATCGAGTTCGACCACTGTGTCGCCTGGTTTCAAGCCGGCTTCCCTGGCGGGCGACTTGGCTCGGACCGCGGCGACCTTGGCCGCTTTACTGTAAATGTCCTGGCTCTCGAAAGAGACGCCAAGGATCCCAGCGTAGAGATCATCACCCTTGTTTAGCCGTTCCAGTTGCGCATAGACGTCTTCGAGCGGGACAGCGAACCCGATCCCGGAATCGTACCATTCCGATCCGGCGGTCGGCGTGTTGCCTTTCGGCGACATGGGAGTCAGCACGCCGAGCACACGCCCATGGATATCGAGCAGGGCGCCGCCGTAGTTGGCGGGAGAGATCTTGGCGTCCGTTTGGATGGCCCGACCCCAGATGCGCTGGGTCGCGCTAATTACGCCAGTCGATACATTAAGTCGTTCAGGCCTATAGACTCGACCGACAGCAATCGCCCATGCGCCGACTTGAGCTTCACTGCGTTTGGCCGGCGGTGCAGCCGCGAGTTTTGTTGCAGTCTCGACCTTGAGTAAGACGAGTTTTCGACTGTGATCGGTTGCCAATAACTTGGCTGGTTTTCGCTCGCCGCCAGGAAGCGTGACCAGGATCGATGAAGGCATCCTGGAAAAATTGAAGACGCTCGACACGATCAGCCCATCTTCGCTGACAACCACGCCGCTCGTTGGCCCGACGCCGGCCGCTTCGCCACCCACTTCGAGGCCGCCGATAGTGTCAATTCGCACCACCCACGCCTCAGCGGCTTTGACCGCAGCTTGCATCGCCTCTTCTTCCAGAAGGGTCAAGTCTTGGGCTCGGCATGCTTCACCTCGTCCGGCCAAGGCAATCAAGCAGAGTAGGCCGCAACGGATTACAGCCGACGAGTGAGGGTGGAATCGAGCATTCATGTCGCTTTGCATTTCTTTCTCATTCTTCTTCGCGAATTCCTACTCCAGGCGAAGTTCGATTTCAGTCAGCTCTTGTTGGCGTTGAATCGTTAGGATCACAGCGTCGATCTGATCAATAAACTCAAACTCATTCCGAACCGCCTTGACGGATGAGGCGATTTGGCCGTTGACAAAGAGGATCAAGTCATCGGGTCTTATCTTCGCTTTTGCAGCGGGCGACTGGGGAACAACGCTATCGACATAGGGCGGCGTCTTGTCCAACACATCAGGCACCAGGACGATCCCCAGGGCCTCAAGCGATAGCGAGTCGTTAGGTTTCTTAGCGGTGGGATCGTCAACTCGCCGCGGCGCGGCTTTCCCCGCGATAATGTCGGCGACAGCCGAGGCGACCTTGCCGATAGGGATCGCGTAATTGAGCCAGGTGTTGTCGGCCGAGTTTCGAAGCTCCTTACCCACGAGTCCGGCAAGCTTGCCCCGTCCGTCCGTCAGGGCGCCGCCGGCGGCGCCTGGGGTGTTGGTCATGGCGTCAACAATGTAGACATCGCCACGGAATGCCGAGGCAAACGCGCCCCGCCGCGCCTTCAAGGGGGAGACGGCGGAAACGACGCCGTGCAAGACGCTGGCTGGTTCATCGCCCGTGGCGACCCCGAACAGATTGCTGAACGCCAGCACGCGGCGGCCAGAATCAAGCTCCACAGAGTCTCTTAATGTGAAATGTTCGACTTTGCCCGCGTCGATCTTCAGGACGGCAATATCCATTTGAGGATAGGCTCCGACAAGCTCCGCGGTAAATCGTCGGCCATCATCGAGAATCGCGATGATTTGCTCGGAGTCGAGTACGTAGCTCCAAACCGTCAGAATGTGGCCGTCTTTGCTGATCAAGAACCCACTTTGATAGGCCTCCAATCCGCGCACGCCTCCAGCCCCGTAGATCTTGACCATCTTGGGCTGCACGGCGGCGACCGTGTCGACAAACGACCCGCCCTGGGCCATCCCCTGGTTCGCCGCCGCGAGGCAGCAGACGAGCGCCGCACAGAGCGCGACTAGGTTTCTGGTCGCGAATCGCACCGATCGGATTTGGCGATGGATTGTCATTAGGAGCCTTTCTCCGCGACCGGTGAGAGCGTCCATTTTTCGCATTGGATGACGCCAAACAGCTGATCGCCGTAACGAACTTCAAGTCGGTGCGGCAGCATGCGACCGTCGACTTCACGGTAATCTTGGAAATAAATCTCGCACGGATCGACTTCCACATCGGGAAACATCTCGATCGCCAACAACTGCCCGCTTTCACTGTCAAAGTAGAAGTAGTTCTCGGCGACATCGTACGCTCCGAACACGACATCGGTCAGCTGTTGATGTCCGCGGAGTGGAGCCTTGCCAAGATAGTACGCATCGCCGAACCGTTTTGGACCGAGCGTCAACATTCGCCGCCAGAGGAGCATCGCCGCACCGACTCCGCCGCTATTGCGTGGAAGCAATTGTTCGCTCAGGTCCGAGTTCGGGTCGACTGTGAATTCACCGGTTGGAAAGGCGCCCTTTGCGGTCTCGGCGTTGAGGGTTACTTGAACGCTTCCGCCGTTCGCCATGGATCCTGCCAATTGCCATTCGCCGTTACGCGATTCAAATTCACCAGTGGAAACAAAGCCCTTCCAAACCCGCTCGACTTCAAGCCGATTGAAGTACCGATTGGTGAATCCAGGACGCACTTCAATAAGCGGTTTCACATGCTCCGGAATCGGCGGCGGTCCGCGCTTCGGGCCAGTTGGCCGACCAGGTTTCTTGGGGCCCGGTTTCTGATCGCCAGGCTTTTCACCCGGCTTCTTCGGCTCGTCTCCGGGCTTGTGGTCAGGCGGCGTTGGAGCGGGGCGTTTCTGCACCTTTTGGATCAATTCTTCGGGCGAGTGAACGCCAGCCAGCCGAACCAAGATCTCCTTGCTCTCACCGTCGCGTCGGTAGCTCAGCGGGATTCGCCAGCCTCGAGGGAAAATACCCAAGGCGTTTTTGAATCCGTTAACGGTCGTGATTCGGCGGCCGCCAAAGGCAACGATTTCGTCTCCGTATCGAAGGCCGCGACGATAGGCGTCGGACGAGTTGAGGATATTGCTGACGACTACGCTTCCCGATTCCGACGAGGCCACCGTCGCGCCGAGCGTCGCGTGATCGATGATTCGCCCACTACGTAGATGGCCGAGAAACTTCTTGATCTGGTTGATCGAGATGGCGTAGCCGACACCGACGTTGACGCGGCCTCGTTTCTCGAAACTTCCCCGCCCGTTGATGCCCACCAATTGGCCCTGTGCGTTGAACAGCGGGCCGCCCGAGTTGCCAGGATTGATGGCAGCGTCGGTTTGAATGCAGTCGGCGTATTCAAGCAACGTGCCGGCTGGATACTGGTAGCGGTGCACGCCGGAAACGAGTCCGTAACTGACTGTGGGTTGGAAGTCGGTGGCCAGCAGAAAAGGGTTGCCGACCGCAAAACACCAATCGCCTACTCGCAGTTTGTCGCTGTCCCCCATTTCCGCAGTGGGGAAATCGTCGCGGCCGAGCAGTTTGATCAACGCCACATCGCCGCCTGGGTCGATACCCACGATCACCGCATCGTAAAGGACGCCGTTGTTCATGCTGCATTGCATGAATTCACCGCAAGGTTTGGCGACGTGGAAGTTTGTCAAAGCGTAGCCATCGGGTGTGATCACCACGCCGCTACCCCCGCCCTGGCCGCCTCGGGCGAACACGCAGATCGCAGTTCGGCTCGCTTGCTCGATCGCCTCCACTCGTCTCTGCTCCGCTTCCAACACCGACTTGGGCGGTTCAGCTGCACCCGCGAGCATGACGGAAAGCAAGCAAGACGCGAGTCCGCCAGCGACCGAAACGGATCGAATTGCGAGTGGGGTAATTCGACGCTTCATTATTCTCATTTGCTTACTCTCGCGTCGCACAAGTTAAGGTGATCAGCAACGTCCCAACCTTCGCCAAAATCGACCAAGATCGTCAATCGGCGCGCGCCCGAGATCTCCACATCGACTTTCATTCTGGGATTCTTCGGGGTCAGCCGATGCCGGAAGAGTTCAGCGGTCTCGGTCTTGATGACCAATTCAACATCACCCGCGTTGCGGAAGCGAGGATCGAGACCGACCTCCGCTTGCAGTCGAGCGAACGCGTCAGGCAGTCGGTAAACCAGTTCTGTTCGGCTGTGTACTGCGAGCCCTTTTTCGTAGACGTCGCCACCCGGCTCGAGTCTCAATTTCCCGCCATCGCTTGCCTCGTCCATTCGCGGCGCGTACAGTCTGTTCAGTCGCTCGCCGATTCGTGTTGGTATGAACGGTTGCCATGTCGAACTTTGAGGTTTCATGTCGCTCAGGTAGACAACGTCGCCGCCGCTGAATTGCACTGACAGCAGGTCACCCTGTGGAATCGTCAACTGGACGCTTGCCGGGGTTGTGATGGTCACAGCGTCGCCGGCCAGCGCGATGGACTTCACTGAGATCTCAGCACCACGGGTCGTGAAGAGCTTTGCTGCGGCGTTTTCGATGTGCACTTGCTGAGAGTGAAAATAGACGATGCCTTCCAATTTGGTTATGGGGACTTTGCGCTTCTCGCCGTCCAGAGCAAACTCAATCTGCTCGGCATCGACGTCGTGGAGGACTCCTTCAAGTTGATCGAGGGAGTGTTCAACACGTTCACCTTCAGTGGAACGAGTTCGCCGCACGACGGCCACGTCTCCCTGCCTGTCGCTTTCAATGATTTCGTGCCAGGCGGCCTGCAACTTGGCGAGGTTTCGTTGGCTGCGGAGCAACACGGAGCGAATGTTGCGGGTGGACGTTTTGATTTCGCCCATCCTGAATCCGATCGTCGCCTCGCCGCGGCGGCTGACATACGACTCAACGGGGAGCAATGTCCCGTCGATCAGTTCGACGACTGGTCCCGAATGCGGCTCGGGCGAGCGTTCTGCGAGCGGAAACTTGACGCCTTTGAGGCTGGCAAATGTCAGTTTCTTTTCGCCATCACTTGTCTTGAGGGCTAAACCGACCGAGTCAATCGACGTCAATTCGCCAGTGATCGCCTCGCCAGTATGCGGCGCGGCGGTCGCTTGAACTCCTCCGAGCATCGTTGCCAGGATCATCGCCCACATAAGCAGCTCCCGTGTTTCAGCAAATGCGGTTCGTTGGCTGACGCCATCGCCGCGTTATGAATCCTAGGACAAACGACCTTCAGCCGGCCAACTGCCGCAACCACCTTGGGATCAACGGTCGCAGAAACCCACCAGTTGGCAAGGATTGGCCGATCGCTGTTCCGGTGGGCCGGACCATGCGGGCTCTAACGCCGGGCCTTGAGCCTGCACTTCAGTCTAATATCACCATCTCAACTGTACACTTTTTTGCGATCGATCCTTCGGCCCGGTCGCCCGTCACGTTGGCGGCAAACACCCGATGGGTGCTTTCCTCACGCTATTCACTATCCTTCGCGATCTTCCGGAAATACTCCTCGACCACCTCGCGATAGTGGGCTCCGAGTTCACGAGAGATCTGCTGCAGTGTGGAACGCCTTTGTTCGGGGGGAAGATCGCCCCAGGTGGAACGATTCTTGTGCTCTCGGTTCTCAACGTCGCCAGGCCCCTTTTGGCCGACAGGCCGACTATCGTTGAGCGGCTGGCCGCCCTGTCCGCCGCTTGCCGATTGTTGCTGTTGCTTCTTCAGTTGCTCTTCAATCTGCTTGATGATCTTGCTCAGCTTTTCAACGATGTCCTCTTCCTGTTTGCGAAC
>CAZWOU010000270.1:0-7648 GCA_964635375.1 uncultured Pirellulaceae bacterium
GGTCTTGGCTTCAATACCTAGGCCGTTCGGATCGCCATCATCAGAACCCCACGTTGGGTAACTTGAATATTGGGCCGATACGCCTGCCCCCAGCGGTCTTGTCTCGAGCCCCTCCAACCGCCGCTCCGCCGAGTCGAGTCGCCGAAGCAAGTCCCGCACTTCAGCTCGGCTGAGCTCTTCCGCTGAGAGGCTCGAACTCACCGCGAGCACGACCAGCATGGCGCTGAGGGCAAGGCTAGCTTTCACGACGAGCACTCTCACAAGTTTCTCAATGCGCCCACATTACACGGTTGTTTCGTCTATAGGGGTTATTTCGGAATGAACGCCATCGCGAGAAATGGAGATTACGCAACTTCGACGCCAAAACTGGGAATCTTGGGGCGCCCAACCCGGTCCTGCGGCATAACCGTCATAGCTTCACATTACCAACGGACTTGCGCTCAGCTGTTGAGACTTCGCTCTCCCCTGATCGACAGCCATACCAGCCCGCAAGCAGCGGGAGCCGCGCTGGCAACCCGGGGGCGCTGAGCGGAGCCAGTTGTTTCATGGCGGCCTCAGTTCAGCGGCCTGACCTCATTCCAGGTCTATGTTGTTGCGCCCAACGGTCAAGTTCTGGCCGATTTGGTTTTCCCCGCCGCCCACAACTGAGATCGATGTTGGATTCGCGACGCCTGACCGAGTGTCGCGGATGATACAGTCCGACACGCGGCAGTGGTTGCAATTCTTGAGCAACAGCCCAATCTTGTCACAGTCTAGGATGGAGCAGCCGGTGACATTTATCCAGCTGCAATTCTCCAGCAGGAGACCAGCCGATGCGTCCAGAACGTTGTTGACATGCAGTCCGCTCAACGTGCAGTCGCGGCAATCCCGGAAGACAAGTCCGTTCGTGCTTCCTTTGGGCCTGTAGTCGGGATTGCGATCAAACAGATTGGGGCCAATCACAACGTTAGACGAACCCTCCACGAGCAAGTTGTGTTGATAGCCTTTCCAACACGTGTTGCCCGTGACAACGACGCCGCGCGCGTTCTGCAGATGGATGTTGATCGCAACGTCGCTCATCGCATTGTCACTGATGCAGAAGTGACCCACCTTGTTGGCGACTTCCCGGCTAGTCCCAATGAATCTGATATTGGCCGAGTTGGGCGCGTTGTGCGTGTGCTGAATCGTGCAGCCAATGATTGCCCCTTCACGGACCGAACCTTTCGAGGTGTCGATGAGGATATTGGCAGTCGGATCGGTTGCTTCGCCCATATTGCCTTCGATGTCGCAGTTGGCGATCTGCAGGTTGCGAATCTCACTGTTGCGGACAACGATGCCACCCATCTTGTTGTAGCTGATATGGGAATTGCCAACATTGACTTGGTGCAAGTTGAGTCCATCGAGATAGAGCCCCACGCCTCGATTGTCGTAGAGATGGCATTCGGAGATGATCACGTTGCGATTTCGAGTTGTGAGGTGGATGCCGTGCAGCGCATTGCGAACTGTGACTCGGCTGAATAGCGGCTGCATGACCCCTGTCGCCTCAACGCCAACCGCTTCTGGGTGTCCGCCGACGATTTCGATTCCGTCGATCATCGGCGTGCGCTGCCGCTGCCAGACATTGGGCTTCACGGTGTGCGGACTGGCGGTGCCTTCGTGGGTCCCGACGAACTTGAAGGCAGGGCCGGAGCCAGCCATCACAATTCGCGCGACGCCGTTGGCGACAATCGATGTCGGTCCGACTTCGTCCAGCGGAACGCGAATCGTCTTCGTGATACGAAAGATGCCACGTGGAAAACGGATCTCGCCGATCGAGGCGTTGACAGCGCGTTGGATGGCTGCCGTGTCATCCGTTTGGCCGTCGCCAACGGCGCCGAAATCGAAAACCGTCGAGACTGGTTTCGATGCCCGGTCAGTTTGACGCGCCGCGTCGCTGCCTTGCTGACCCCAAATAACCGGCAACAGAAGGATACAACATAGCATTGTGGCGACACCATAGCGGCGCATGGCAGTTCCTCCAGGTTTGTGTTCGTGGTAACGCTTCTTGCTCAACAAGGCTTGAGTTTACAGATACTCCAAGCCGGTTGGGGAAACCCAGCGTGCAGGTTTCGCTCGACTGCCAGAGCCGGCTGCTTAGCGAGTAGGTGCGCAGCGCCGCAACCGGGCTCGGTCACAGCTCAGGCGGAACTTGAGTTTGAGGTGCTCGGAGCCAATGGAAGAGGCCCGCGCGTTGCGAGCCTCACCATGGCTTCCCGCTCCTCCCTATTCGATGCAATACAACGCGTCGAAGGTGCGAATGAAGATCTGGCCGTTGGCAACGGCGGGCGTGGCGTTGCAGGTCTCGCCGAGGTCGTTGGTCGCGACCTCCTCAAACTTCTTGGGATTCGGCTTGAACACTATCGTTTTGCCTTTTTGCCCCGTCGCGTAGAGCAGTCCGTTGGCGGAGATTACCGAGGCCCAATGGGCGCCAGCCGAGCTTCGTTCGCGCCAAAGGGTCTTCCCGGTTGCGGTGTCAATGCACTGGATCAAGTTGGGGCCAGCGAAACCCTTGTACAAGTTGCCGTCGACAATCACTCCTGAGCCGATAGATTGCGGATTCTTGTCGAGTCGCCACAATCGACTATCGGTCAAATCGCTTGCCTCGCCGATGTCAAAGCCGATTCCTGCCCCTGCGTAGCCGCCTATCGCGACGCAGCGAGACCCGTCGATGTGAGCTGAGGAGTACGCCAGGTCCCCCTTCTTCCCGCTGATTCCATCGCAGTGCCAAATCAGTTCGCCCGAATCGGCGTCGTACCCGTTCACTCGGGTCGGGAAAGCGACCACGACGGTTGTTCGTCCATTGATCGAAGCAACTATCGGCGTACACCAGGAACCCATGGGCTTCCCGGCCGGGTTCTTCTCGCCATCTCCCTCTTGAGGTTCGGCCGTACGAAACAGTTCCGAGCCGTCTTTCAAACTATAGGCGGCCAGGAAGATTGACTCCGCCGGACCCCAATTCACGAAAACACGGTCCTTGTAGATCACGGGCGATGTGGCATAGCCCCACTCGTGCCTGATCACGCCGGGCTTCACGCTCCAGACCTCGCGTCCACTGAGGTCGTAGCAGAACAGGCCGGCCGAACCGTGGGAGACGACGACAAGCTTGCCGTCCGACGAGGGCGTGGTGGCGCCAAACGGATTGGTCTTGTGCGTCTCCTCTTCTCGATCGAACGTGACCGACTGTTCCCAGACGCGTTGACCAGACTGTCGATCAAAACAGATCAAGGTTCGCTTCTTGCCGTCTTGAGATGCGGAGCAAATCAGGACGTTCCCGCCGACGACAATCGGGCTGCCGTTACCCACTTCGTCCAAAGCGACTCGCCACTTCACTCCGTCCTTTTTACTCCACTCGACCGGCGCGGCGCTCGCCGCGACGCCTTGCCCCGTTGGGCCGCGAAACTGGGGCCAGTCTTGGGCCTGCGTAATGTGGGCGCAGGCAACGGTTACCGAGATGACGAGAGCAGTGAAAACAGTTCGGATCATTTTGCTATTCCAATAGGGGTTTTTGTTGGGAGGGCTGCTACTAGGGGGGACTCTTCCTGGGGCGCGAGTGGAAGAGGTCCTTATGATCTTATCCGAGCGGCCGAGCCATTGCACGGGGCAATTCGCAATTGTAGCCGGCGGCGGGAATCTCAGTCGTTCAGAACCACTGGGATTTGTTGGCGACGTTGAGCAGGGAATCGCCCGCGACGAAACGGCGGATGTTTTCGAGCAGGACAGACAAGTGGCGCTCGGCGATTCTTGGGCTGGCGCCCGCTATATGGGGCGTGAGAATAACGTCGTCCCGCCGCCAAAGCGGGTGCTCAGGCGGCAGGGGCTCAAGCTCAAAGACGTCCAGGCCGGCGCCAGCGATCTGGCCGCCCTCCAGGGCCGCGACCAAGTCATCCAGGGAAACGATAGCGCCGCGGCCAATGTTGATCAGATAAGAATCTTGTTTCATCGCTCGAAACTGGGGCTCGCTGAACATCCCCTCGGTCTGCGGCGTGTGAGGCGCCGCGACGACCACGAAATCGGACTCGCCAAGCAGTGAATTCAGCTGCTCCATGCCTGCCACGCGGTCGAGACCCTCAGGCGGGTCCGAGCAATGCGGGTCGACCGCGACCACCCGCATACCAAAAGCAAGACCCCGTCGAGCCACCTCTTTGCCAATCGCTCCCAAGCCGACGACACACAAAGTTTGGTCCGACATGTGGCGGTGGGCTCGATCCAAAGCGCTCACGTGTCCCGGGCCTGAAACAAATCCGGCGCGCGACTCTTCGCCCCCTACAGGCGCCCACAAGCCTCGCTCCTGCTGACGAATGTAATGGTGCAGGTTGCGCGCGAAACAGAGGATATAGCCAAACACATGATCGGCGATGACGTCGGAGAACAGTCCCCGCATGTTCGTCAGTATCAAAGGGTGTTCGATCAGTTCCGGAAAGACGAAGTGCTCGAGACTAGCGGTTGGGCTTTGCACCCATTTCAGACGACTGGAAGCCGCCAGCAACTGCGGAGTCATCTTGCCGAAGAACGCATCAGCGTCGGAAACGTGTAGCAGAGCTTCCTCAAGCGAATCTGCATTGACGACCTGCATTCCGCCCGCCGCCGCTTCGCATATCGTCTTCCATCTCGTTTCGTCAACGGCAGGGTGCAGCAGTAGCTTCATCAATAATCCGGCCTGGCTCAATGGAAGTGGTGGCTCAATGGAAGTGGGGCATGGCGACGACATCGTCTCCGGCGATCATGTTTCCTAGTTTTTCAACTAAGCGGGGCATCAGCCGATCGATGAACTCACGTCCTTTGCCGGCAGTCGCCATCGCTGGATTTGGATCCTCTTGATCCGTCCACATGTCAGTCCGCACGTTCTCTGGGAAGACCTCGAGGGCAAATGAGGTTTCAAATTCTTGCGCGTGACCGGGCAAGTCGTCTGGCAACCGCTTGCCGCTATCGAGAATATCCTCGGCGTCTTTGGCCGTATAGGCGTCCCAGTACGACATGAATTGTAGATTGACTTGATGCCGACGGACAAACTGATCCCAGACGCCCTTCAGCGGCACGATGTTGCCGCCATGGCCATTGAGCACAAGAATGTTCTTAAACCCAGCTCGAACCATGCTGTCGACGATGTCGTTCAGGACAGCAATGAAAGCGCCTGGGCTGATTGTCACTGTGCCCATGTGTTTCATGTGGTGTTCGCTGATTCCAGCCATCACACCTTCCACCACAAGCACGTTGGGCTTCAGCTGCTCGGCTAACAAGGTAGCCACATGTTGAGCGCTGCGCCAATCATGCTCCATCGCGAGATGTTCGAGGTGCTGCTCGATGGCAGCGATGGGAATAACGCAGGCTTTCAATTCGCCAGATTCCATGCGTTGACGGAACTCGCGACGCGTGTGTTTGCGCAACAGTACTTCTGACATCGTGGTATCCGCTCCTTCGAGTGCATGCAGTAGTGGGTGTCATCCTTAGGGCGCCGGGGCCAGTTGCCAGATGTGAATCATACCGGCGATGTCGGCGGCGGCGATCTTACTTTGATCCGGCGAGATGGCGATGGCGTGCATCCAGTCTTTGAATTGACCGCCCCGAGACTCGCCCAGCGCGGCCACCTCTTTGCCGTCGGAGACTTGGCAGATTCGCACCATGGTGTCTCTTCCGGATGAAAGCACGTACTTACCGTCCGCAGAGAACTTAACATCGCAGACGCCGTAGCGGTGACCGGAGACAGTGCGAACGATCTCGCCGCTCTGAACATCGACGAGATGAACTTTGCCCGTGTCGGTTTCACCTCCCTGGCCAACCGCCAGTAAGGATCCACTGGGTGAGAAGGCGGCGCAGACGAGCCCGCGCTTGATCAGCTTGCTCCAAACGCTGCGGTAGCCATACGAATCGACGCGATCCTTGTCCTTGACTTTGGGCGTCCAAACCCGCAAAAGATCGAGAGCCATCTCGCCGTTCTCGCAGTCCCAGAATCGAGCTTGCGGAGCCGGTACGTCAAAGTTGCTTCTCCGATCTGCGAACTCAGCAGTGAAGGCTCTCTTGCCGTCGGGTGAAAGCGCGGCTGAGCGAACCCATACTCGGTCGTAGCCTCGCCATTGCGAAACCGGCTGGCGAGACTTGAGATCCCAAACGATGCTTAGACAGGTGTCATCGCCGCTGATCAGGCGTCTGCCATCAGCGCTGAGGCCCAGTCCGAGGACCCATCCTTTGTGTCCTTCGAGCACATCAGTCGCGGCCAGTGTATTGACGGTGATTCCGGGGGCGTTGAGGATCTCTTCTTTTTCCTGTTTTGGTTTGCGGCGAGCCCGCTGCTCGCGCAGTTTCCGGTCGAGCACGACTTCGGCCTGGCCGTGGGCCGCCGCGGCCGGGTCCCAAATTCTCACCGAACGATCAAGGCTCGACGAAACCAATGTCTTCCCATCCGGTGTGGCCAGCAAATGGGTCACGCCGTTCTCGTGTCCGTCGAGTCGCTTGGAGGGCGCGAAGTCAGGCGGCTGTTTATCCTTTTTGCCGTCCTTAACCTCTTCCGGTTCAGGCGCTTGCTCTGGCAATTCCCAAAGGTAGATCTGACCACCGCGATTTGCCGCAGCGAGATGACGGCCATCGGCAAGGAACGTGACAGACGTGGGCCAATCGCCTTCGAAAGATAACCGCCAAATAGGCGCTGGGTCTTTGATATGCATGATGGGTCTAAGCCAAGATATCCTTGACAACTTTGTGTCCAAATTGGGCGAGTGGGATAGGGCGAACGCCGGAGTAGTTTTCAGATTCCGGATCGATGCCCAGGGCCGTGTAGACGGTGGCGAAAAAGTCTCCTTCGGTGACCTTGTTTTCTTTGACGTCCATCCCATCTTCATCCGATTCGCCGTACACGAGGCCCGCCTTCACGCCGCATCCGGCCAGCGCGGTCGACCAAGATCGCACATAGTGGTCGCGACCGCTGCGATTATTGATCTTCGGAGTGCGGCCAATCTCCCCCATCCAGACGACAAGCGTGTCCTGCAGCAGACCTCGTTGCTCCAGGTCGTCGATCAGCGCCGCCCAAGCGTGTTCCATCGGCGGCACCAGCGACTTATGGCCTTCAAAGTTATCGGCGTGGGTGTCGTAGCCGCTCTGCCCAACTTCCACGAAAGCGACCCCCGCCTCGACGAGTCTGGCGGCGACCATCATGCGGCGGCCGATATTCGAGTTGCCATACTTCTCGCGCACTTTCTCCCACTCCTGGTCCAACTTGAACGCGTCGCGGACGTGGTTCAGCCGCCGTGCCTGGTCATAGGCCTCACGGTGCATCCGCACCGGATCGGCCTTGTGAACCTGAGCGTATTGCGACTCGATGAAGTCGCGCAGCTCGTGACGCCGGTTCTCGAGTTCCGCGGACAGGGGCGAGGTGGAGAATATCGGCAGTTCGCCGTTGCGTCCGAGCTTGAACGGCGAGTACTGAGGACCGAGAATCCCAGACCCGGCGTCGCCATTGGACGAGATCTTGACGAAGTTTGGCAAATCGGAATCAGCGGTTCCACAGTATTTCGCGACGATGGCGCCGATCTCCGGAAAACGCGTGTTGGGGGTCCGCGACCAACCAGTGTGCATCAAGTAGATGCCTTTGCCAGTGGGCCTCACTGCGATCATCTCCTTGGCGCCATCCCCAGCGGCG
>CAZWOU010000271.1:0-7602 GCA_964635375.1 uncultured Pirellulaceae bacterium
GGATTGGCAATCCACTGTCTCGCAGTCTCTACAGAACGAGAACATGACTGTTCTTAATCCCCGGCGCGATGAATGGGATTCAACTTGGAAACAAACGATCAGCAATCCGAAGTTCCGGGACCAGGTAGAATGGGAACTCTCTGCCTTGGAAATCGCTTCGATGGTTGCCATCTACTTCGAACCTTCAACAAAATCTCCAGTTACTCTCCTCGAACTTGGGTTGTTCGCACGTAGCGACAAGGTGGTCGTTTGTTGCCCAGACGGCTTCTGGCGAAAGGGCAACGTCGAAGTTGTCTGCGCAAAGTTCAACGTCCCGATGGTTGATTCCCTAAATGATCTCATAGATGCAATTCGTTCAAAAAACGCCGAATGCCAATGAAGATTTGATCTCGCCTACAGTGGCAACTCTCGCACGATGAGCCGCTGAGCCAAAACTTGCCATCGCTACCAGTGCACAAGTAGAATCGTCAGCTCGCAGGGCCCCAAAGTTCAACTCGCCATCTGCCTGCAGGCTTCGGGTTACCGGATCGATCGCAGTGCTTAGACGACGTGGCGGCTAAGCTTGTTGACCGAACGACTGATGTGAGGAGCAAGATCTTCCTGTGCGGAAGTTTGCGCGAACTACCGTATTTCCTGGTATTCCAGGATGGCTCTGGAACCGCTTTCGTTTGAAAAGATATTGACGCTAACTTGCACTCGGCCCTTGGCGTACCGGGTGTAGCGTCGATCGGCAGTGACAATCGGCTGGCGACTCTCGCGGTAGCCCTTGGTTTGAAGCTGCTGGCCCAGTTGATCGAACGTCTCTTGCAGGCCGATGTTCGATTTGAACAGGCAGCGGTTGCCGCCGTCGAATTCTAGATCGCGAATGTCTGCCGGTAATTTGAATTCCTTTTGAAGGAACAGATAGGCCCGCGGTTGCGGAATCCCCATAGCGTCAAGTCCAGCGGGATCGTTGGTGCCTTCAAAGGAAAGCCCTTCGCAATCCAGCTCGATTTCGACTCCGTCAGACCGTTGATCCAAAACCAACTCGACTTCAGCCTGACCATGGGTGAATGTTATTTCGATCGATTTCTTTTTGCGTTTCTTCTTTTTCTCGCTCCAACCGCGTTTGGCCATTTCGGTTCGGTAAAACTTTGAGAGTTCCGTCAACGACGACTTGCTCTTCAGCCCGACGTCGTCAAACGTCGCATCGAATTCCAAGTCTTGAGAATCCGCTGGGAACGGCAATTGGCTCGCAACCGGGCGAAAATCGATGCTTTGAGCCACATCGATTGTCGCCCATTGTCGGGCATACTCCTTGGCACGCGATTCCTTCTTTCGTTTCTTATTCTGCCGCGATGCTTCCTCGGTCGCCTCCTCCGTGGTCGCCGGGGCGGTTGTGCCGATTGTTTGAGTCATCGGGTTGCATTGGAATCTGAGGCAACGGGAACCGGCATCGTGGCGAAGATTATCGGTACCTCGCCTCTATAATCGGCAGTCCCAGCATGGATTGACATTCGCACATGTAAGGATTGGCGCTTCGTTGGTCTTTTGGGTTGCAGGATCTGGCGACATGCAAGGAGTTACGCTACCTAGGGAAGACCGAACTCTTCAAGGTAACTCTCCCAGATTCGATCCGCAAAGTTGATCGCGTAGCGCTCGGCAAACCGCTCGCCTCGACTGGATCGTTGTTTGTACTTTGTCGTCATCCGGTCGTGGTGGTGGCCCAGTTCATGCAGCAGAATATGCAACAACTGGTAGGCTCGAATCGTGGAGCCAGTGAACTCGCACAAATACTCGCCTTCACCGGCCTCGGCGCAAGGCACGCCGAGTTTCTCAAAGATCTTTCGATGGGCATGGTAGTACCAGCTTTCAACGCGAATCACATGATTGATGCTCCACGCGCAGACGGCGACGATTCCCGGTCGGTGCCAACCGTCGGCTGTAGAGCTACCCGGGGCGAGCGAGATGACGTCGAGGCCAATCGACAGTTGATCCCAATTCGGCAGTAGGCGGATAAACCTCTGGACCTCCCGCTTCTTCAAGACATGCCGATATCCAGCGCCGGACCTGCGGCGATCAATGGCGGGTTCGTCCTGCGTCGTGTTATAGCAGTTCGGAGTCGGCTTCCAGCGGTTCTTGCGTAGAGTCTTTCCCCCAACGACCTTCGGCGTAGTTTTTCGGTTCATGTGGCGCATGGAATCACTCTTCGGATTTGTGATTTACTTCTGGGTGGGAGTGCGCAAATCGAGTGCGCAGTACCGTCGCATGAAAGGCCTGTGCGGATCGTCGCAACAATGCGGCGCACTGGTCGTGATGCGCCATTCGCACGGCGCAATCCGAGCCTTCAAGAGAGTGGGAATCAGCAATTCCGAAAGATGACGCAAAACATGGATGCACCTGTGGTGGAAGAGGCGTTTCTCTAACGACACGCTTTTTGCCGTGAGGTTCACTCTCCCATCAAACGACCGGCGTCGGCTCGCCACCCCGCCTTTAGGATGCAGAGAACATAGGCGCGCCTCCATTCGGCGCTCAACCATTGGCGTGTTGTGACTGGCGAGTCGCTACTCGCCCTTGGGCTTGCGGATCGATTCGGGATCGAGTTCGGCGAGCAGTGATATGTTCAGGGCGAACCCAGTGTTGTTGGCAATTTGCGGATTGATGATGAAGTTGTTGATGCCGATGAGTTGGCCCTTTTCGTTGTATAGACCGCCGCCGCTATTGCCCGGGTTGATCGTGGCGTCGGTTTGAATGATCGGTACTTCGCGAGAACCGAACTCGTTCGTGCGCAATGCGCTGACGGCTCCACGCGTCAACGTCCAACCCAGGCCGGCCGGGTTGCCGATGGCCAGCACGGGTTCGCCTTGAGTAATGCTGACGCCAAAATCCCAATCGGCTTCGGCAATTCGACTTCCGGGGCAAGTGGCTCGCACGATGGCAAGATCGACGTTGTCGTCAGCCACCCAGATCACTTTCCCCGGCTCGTGGACGTCATCGACGTAACTGACCACAATCGGCGGCATCAGGTTGAGCGGAGTCGACTGTCGGCTGGCGCCAAGTTGCGAAGTCCTCGCGTAGACCATGTCCACGACGTGGCGATTCGTCAGAACGTATGCGGTTGTGCTGTCGATTCGCATGATAATACCCGACCCCATGGCGCGCTTCCCACGCGACTCAACATCCAAACGCACGTTCGCTCGCATCGCTCGTTGGACTTCGGAAGGCTGTTTGAGCAGATCTTCCTCTTTGGGCGGCTTGGTGATTTTCGGCTTTTCGGCGACGGGGGGCACCTGATCGGGAAAGTCAAACTCGTAGCCGGGGGGGAACCGATACGAGTCTTCATCGTATTCGTTGACGGAGGACTCGTACCGTTCCGGCAGCAAGTTGTAAGTAACAGTCACCCCGCAAACGACTAGCACGCAAATCAATCCCGAACTCTGCAACATGCGAGTCGATTTGTCAAGGCGTTGCATCATCCAGATGAGTCCGATGAGCAGTCCGATCGGCGCGACAAGAATGGCAACGGCATACTCGGCCGAAGTCAACTCAGGGGTGTTCTCGGGCTTCGGCTTGGCCTTCCCCAACCCGCGATTTGCTGCTTCATCGCCTTGCGTAACAAATTCGCCACAGTGCTTGCACTTCAGGGCTGCTGACGGCACGTGTTGAAGGCAGTAGGGACACTGTTTCACTGCCGGCGCTTCCGCGACGACCTCAGCCAATAGCGGATCGGCCACACCCAGCGGATTGGCGGCGGCAAGCGGATCCGCGACTGGTTCTTGAGCGGGCACGACAACCGTCTCGCTGCATTTGGGGCAGGGAAGTTGTTTGCCAACCGCGGCAGCTGGGGCGTTGAGCGTCGTCGAGCAATTTGGGCATGAGAAGCGAAGCGTGTCCATCTAGGTCCCCTTTTGGATTCTTGAGCCTGTGCCCTGATACCGGCGAACGCCGAGACACGGTGCGATTATAGACGAGTAAATCCGCCAATGACACGAACTTACTCTGATTGACGGCTTTTCTTGGATCATTCCCTTCCGCGCTCTTTTCGCGGAGCGTCCGCTCGCGGCAGGAAAGGGGCGAGACGCAAGAAACCGTCAACTCCGCGATCTCGCCATCAACTTGGCCGGTTTTGCATCATGCTACTGAAGGCGATTTCTCATCGCATGTTCCATGGCCTTCCTGATCTTCCCGCCGACGGCGCGGTCGCTGGCCACGGTGTAATGGACGACTGAATATCCGCCGGCATTCAGTTCAACCACCATACTGCTTCGGGAGGAAGCCAGGCTTCCGGAATGACTGAGGGAGGCTGGTTGTGCAGTGGATTGCCCAGCTGTTAGAGACCAGCCAAATCCGTACGTTCCTTCGGCATAGGGACGCGAAGTCCAAGTCCGCCAAGAGTCGCGCTTCATCACTTCGTTCTTTCCAATCTTTCCCTGCTGCGCCACCATGCGAAGGAAACGAGCGGTCTCTTGAGCTGTTGAGTGCAATGAACCGCCAACTAGCGCGAATCGCAGCGCCGGCTTGGTCAAATGCGGCGTGTTCGGATTCGCCTTACCCTTGTTTCCTCCTGCGGCGACGTTCCTGTCCTTTGCATTGGGAAAGTACGTCGTGCGTTTCAACGTCAGGGGGGCCGCGATTCGCCTTTGAAGTAACTGCTCGAACGGCTTGCCGACCGCGACCTCTGCGACACGCCCAGCCACACAGTACCCAGCGCCGCTATAGGCATACTCGGAGCCCGGAGGGCTGATAAGAGGCTCACCAGCAATGCCTTGCACCGACTCCTCCAGCGACTGACCAAAGTTGCGAATCCAAACCGTCTGTTTCGCCGTCATGCCTCTCTTCTGCGAGTAAATTCCTCCGCGGTGGGCTAGCAACTCCTTCATCGTTGGAGCGCGCTCGCTCTGCTGGCTATGGGAAAGTTTCAGATTGTCGAATGCGGGCAAGTGTTTGTTGATTGGTTGTTCGAGTTCTAGTAGACCGTCCTCAACCAGCGACATCACTACGGCCGACGCGAACGGTTTTGAACAGGAGCCGATGCAGAACAGTGTTTCAGCGTTAACCTTCTGATCTCCTCCAGGATTTGTCACGCCCACGGCATGATCTATCAGGATGCGGTCGCCGCGACCGACCACAGCCTGAGCGGCAACCAAACTACCGTCCTTAACTAGCTCGTTAAGTGTGGCCTCTAGAGAAATTTTCTTTGCTCGCGGAAGTTCATAATCTTCCCCGAGCATGATGGCGGCAAGGTCGCGTGCCACGCGTGGGGGACTTGCCGGGAGTGCGTTGCAGAGCACAACGACACATAGTTTCTCATCCGGGTAGCGAAGAATATGCGAGACAAACCCGTTGATTCCACCGCTGTGACTGATGGACCTGCGGCCCGACTTCGTCCGCACGTTCCACCCGTAGGCATACCCGTTCTTCTCGGGCGTGAACATTCTCTGGTAGCGTGAGTCGGCAATAAGCTCTCGACGCCGCAACGCTTGATCCCAGCGATTTAAGTCCTCGACGGTGGAGTACAAAGCGCCCGCCGCGTGAGGCTGGGACATGTGGAGATAGGCGTCGTGCACAATGGAATCCGCCACACGTCTGTAGCCGGTTGCGCGATGTTTGAGCACCGTGCGGAAACGATCATAGCCCGTGTCGTTCAGCTCGAGCGGATCGCATATTTCCGCGCGAAGGAACTCCTCATAGGAGACGTTCGACGCTTTCTCAATGATTGCCCCCAGCAGGAGATAGCCAGAGTTGCTGTACTTGAATTTTTCTCCCGGTGCGAACTTCAGTGGCTTGTCTTTGAACCGGGCGAGCATTTGGTCGATGGACTGCAGCAACATCATATCGCGACGATACTCGGGCATCCCGGTGAAACTGGGAATCCCCGAAGTGTGGGTGAGCAGATGGTGGATGGTCACGTCGGCCCATGCATCGGGCGAGTCGGCAATGTGTTTGTGGATGGGATCCCCGACCTTCAGTTTGCCCTGTTCTTCCAAAATCAAAATTGCCATTGCGGTGAACTGTTTGGTGATCGATCCGATCCGAAACTTGGTGTCAGGCGCATTGGGTACGTCGTGTTCGAAGTTTGCCATTCCGTATCCGCTTTTGAAAACGGTTTCGTTGTCTTTGCAAACCAGGACAGATCCGTTGAAGTGCTCGACCTTCACGCAGGCCTGCATATATTCACTGAGATCGGCGGCCAAATCGTCGGCGTGCACTGGCGGGCTGGCGAACACGGCAGTGATGAAGACGATTAGCGGAACAAACGGATGAGTCTTCGGCGTCATGGCAAAGTAACCCTTGGTGTTAGCAACTAGCAAGCGGTCGCGGTTTCAACTCAAGCGACGATGCGGCCGCGGTTCTCGGCTCGCACGTTCTTGATCATGACAACCATGCATCCCTTCTCGCGCCAGGCCTAATCGCTGTTTCTGCCCGCTGGCTCTGTCGCCGCGGTCAGACCAAGCCCGCCGCATCTGACATCGGGGCGCGCCCCATGCGATTCAATCTACAGGCTTTGTAACATTTACACTCGCTGCCGTGTGCCAAACTACGCCATGCCCAACCAATCTCACCGACGATGGCTCAGTTCTTGGCCTCTTCAACCTGCAAGTCTCGGCCGCGAATGTTAGACCGAATGCTGTCGGCGTACGAAAAGCACTCGAGATTCAGCTTGCCGCCCTCAAGGAAAACCACGAACCCGCAGAGAACGCCTTCGCACGTAGCATGCAGCCTCGGCTTGCTGCAGACCACTCGCTGATGCGGAATAGCCGGATGAGAAACGGTGAGAAAGTAACCAATCCCGGTATGCTCGACATCGACTTCGGCGTTCGCTATCAGGGCCTCGATGTCATCGGAATGCATGTGGTGGCTGAGCAGTTTAGCCACGACAATCTGCTCAAACCTCACGAAGGTGCTCGACTCTACCCTCGACTTCAAGTCCTCTTTGGATAACTGCAAGTCTCTTTTGGGTGTCGGTGCGAGGGAACCGATCAGCCTCAGCACATTGAAACAGACGGTTCCCAAAACCGAAAACAGAAAAACAGGAAGCACAAAGGCCATGAAAGTCCACTTCGCCGAGCGACTACGAGGAACACGAACGAAGCCGCCAGTCCAAACGGCACGTCAACCACGGACTCAGCCGAAGCCGCTTCCTCCCGAAGTCCCATTGCCCGGTGCGGCCCGAATCTGAGCCTGTTGCGGCTTCAAAACCAGGTTTCAAACAGCGAAAGCGTCGTTCGACTTTTTCGCGCCTACGCCTGCGTGGCCATCACGCCCTGAAGAGAACCGCGCGTAGCTCTAGCACGTCACCCTAGGGAACCTTGAAATCGACCCAGTTACTGAGGCGCCCGTTTCGGTTGCAGGCTACGACGTAATCGCCAGAAACTAGCGCGCTGGGCACTTGTGCCACCAATTGCGTATCGCTGCGCACTTCGGCAAACGCTGTGCGGTCTTCGTTCAACACAGTCGGCAACGATGGCTCGGACTTGGGATGAAACCACAACTCGACCAACGCAGCATCGCCAAAGTCATTGCCTTCGATCGTGATCATCTCGGAAGGAGCTTGCGAGTCAGGGCTGATCTTCGTGACAACGGGAGCGGCTGAAAGAGACAGACTGCGTTAGCCCAGTACTG
>CAZWOU010000272.1:0-7587 GCA_964635375.1 uncultured Pirellulaceae bacterium
CCAGCCCGTCCGCCTTGACGACCAAGGGAACGGTTTCATCGTCGAGAGGATAACGGTCCTTGACGAATCGGACAGCGCTATCCGCATCGCGAAAAACGTGGTGGTCCGCTGTGGCGACATCCGCCGTCCGCAGCAGGTTCTTACAGAACACCTTGCTGCCCTCGAGTTGGGCGGCCGACTTGCTGGGGCCGAAGACTTTAAGTCCCTCCTGCTGGAAGGCGTCAGTGATCCCGGCTGCCAGCGGCGCTTCGGGGCCGATGACCGTTAGACCAACCGCGTTGTTCTTGGCGAACGCAATCAGAGCGTCGAAGTCACCTCCGCCGATATCGACGTTGACCGCGTCGATGGCCGTTCCAGCATTACCGGGGGCGACGAAAATCGTGTCGGCCCGGCTGCTCTGAGACAGCTTCCAGGCCAACGCATGCTCACGACCGCCGCTTCCAACTATCAGAACATTCATGATCCCGTTTCCTAGCTCCGGATGCCCAAGTAACGCCAAGGCGATTCTAGATCTACCGCCGACTGCAGGGGAGTGGGGGATAGAGGTTGCCCCAGCGGACCGATTCCAGCGCCCGATTCCAACGCCGATTCGGCTCTTCCGGCCCAACTGGCGGACCGGTGATGCTCAGCCCGCTCCAATGAACCCTGAGACGATTTGCCGCATCGCATGTCGGTCCACTCAGGTTGACTTTGTATGTGCCTCGGTTACAAAGTTGGTGGAACTCGTGAAATAAGTCACAGACGGTCAATTCTTTGTGCGGAATTCCTCTGCGCAAGTTGTTTGTGGACAGGTCCTTAGGTCTTTTTGTCTTCACGTTTCGCCGTTGGTTGCGTTTTTTTCTGCTCGAGGGATAGCGAGCGATCCATGGTTGATTCAAGCAAAATGTCGGTCGAGGAAATAGTCGCACATTGCCGTCAGGCGGATGGCGATACCGCCGCGCCGCCTGACGCGCCATCCGCAGCAACCACTGACGACACCAAATCCTCAGCCCCCGCCTCTCCGTCCAAGCCGGCCTCTGGTCCGATGGATCGTTCGGCTATGTCTGTGGAGGACATGTTGGCCGCCGCCCGTGGCGAGAGTAAGCCTGCGGCCGCAGCGGCCGCTGGCGACTCGGAATCCTCAGCCTCTCCACCCGAGCCGGCTTCTGGTCCGCTGGATCGTTCGGCTATGTCTGTGGAGGACATGTTGGCGGCTGCTCGTGGCCAGGGTAAGCCCGCGGCCAGTCCGGCGGCCAAAGCGAAATCAAAACCCAAGCCAAAAGCGAAAGCCGCAGTCGCCAAGCCGGCCGCCACTGGGCCGAAAGACACGGCCAGTATTTTGGCCGCCGCGCGAACTTCGGCCAAGCCGGGCCCGATTCCCAAGGCGGAAGCGGCCGCGCGGGCGAAAGCGTCAGGGAAGCCGGGTGCCGGGAAGACCAAGATTGTGGCGCCTCCCATGCCTGAGAGGCCGGCCTACGCTCAAGTCGCCGCTCCGGCGGCAGCTCCCGCCGCGGAAGATCGCCGAGGTTTTATCGCCACAGTGATGGCGACTTTCTTGGGCTCTGCGCTGGCGGTTGGGTTTTCCTCGCTGGCCCTGACCAACCTGCTTTGGCTGCTTGGCCTCGCTCGCTTCATGTTTCCCAACATCCTCACCGAGCCGCCGACTCAGTTCAAAGTTGGTTTTCCCGACGACTACGCAGCGGGGCAGGTTGAGTCTAAGTTCAAGGCGCAATTCGGTGTTTGGGTTGTGCGAGACCAGTATCAAGGCGAATCACAGATTTTTGCGCTCAAGGCAGTTTGCACCCATTTGGGCTGCACGCCGAACTGGCTGGAGGGCGAGCAGAAGTTCAAATGCCCCTGTCATGGGAGCGGCTTTTATAAAGACGGAATCAACTTCGAAGGCCCCGCGCCTCGCCCCTTGGAGCGATATGCGATTCGGCTTTCGGACGACGGGCAGTTAGAGGTGGATAAGAGCCGGAAATTCAATGAAGAGCTTGGGCAGTGGGTGGATGGGGCGAGTTTCTACTCAGCCTAGATTCGCCTCAGCTCAATTGTATTTCGGTCTGGTGCGGCCTCGGGGGCGCCCAGAAATAGTCTCAGACGCAACGAACGAAAGTCAGCAAGTCAGAAGCCATGCCAAGCCTCAGTGAGATCATTCGCGGCTCGCAAATCTGGAAGAGTCTCTTCCGGCATCCGGCGCCCGTGGATCGACGTAATCGTATCGTGGTGATGCTCACCAACTTCTTTCTGCACCTTCATCCGGTTTCGATCAAGAAGCAGGGTATTGCGCTCAGTTACACTTGGTGCATGGGCGGGGTGACCTTCTTCCTGTTTTTGGTTGAGACGATCACCGGCGTGTTGTTGATGTTCTATTATCGCCCCACCCTGGAATGGGCTTACGCCGATATTCTGGCCCTCCGCGACGTGACCTCTTTGGGGATTCTTCGCGAGCTCCATCGCTGGGGCGCACACGCGATGGTGATTACCGTTTGGCTGCACATGTATCGTGTGTTCTTAACCGGAAGCTACAAGCCGCCTCGTGAATTCAACTGGGTGCTTGGCGTCATTCTCTTGCTCTTGACTCTTCTGCTCTCGTTTACCGGCTATCTGCTCCCCTGGGACCAGTTGGCGATCTGGGCGATCACGGTCGGGTCCAACATGGCTCGGGCGACACCATTTCTGGGATACGAGGGTCCAGGCGCTGCGTTCTTAGCGGTGGACGGTATCAGTATGATTACAAACGCTTCGGATGCCCGCTTCGGCCTTCTTGGGGCTCGGTTCGTGGGTGAGGAGACGTTAAATCGGTTTTACGTTTTGCACTGTGTCGCCATCCCCTTGGGTGCGGCGCTGTTGATGGCTGTTCACTTTTGGCGTGTCCGCAAGGACGGCGGCATTAGTGGGCCGCTCTAGCGGACGGCCGCAGAAGGAATGGGATGTTGCGAAGCGACGATCGCTTCGCTTTGGATTCGACGAACGCCTTTGGTGCTCGCAAAATGCATGGACACGTAAATATCGAAGAGTTCTTCAATGGGATTCGCCATTTTCTCGGCGGATACTACCTCTTCTTGGCCGCGATGAACGGTCTGGCTTCATTCTATCTTTGGCGCAGCGGCCAGCAGAAGACATGGTTCCAAATCGGTTCCGTGAAAGTCACCAATGTGCTCGTTTGGTTATTCGCAGCAGCCGGGTTTACCGTCTTCGCCGCCTTCGCCTTGGGGGCTCACACGTCAACGATATGGATGATTTCGCTGCCCGAATCCGTGCGCACTTTCATCGACCAGAAACTTCTCAATCCAATGACCTACACGGTTGGGTCGTTGGCTATCTTGTGGTTGATCTACCTGCTTCGAACGTTCTTTGTGAAGCCGGCGATAGCCTGGGGCTGCCTCAATCTCTCCTTGCTCGTGATGGGCTTGTCGATGACCGACGTCGACTTCGCTCGAATCGTGATGAAGCCGGACAATGTGCCGATTGTGGCGATGATCTACTTGTTGGGGTTCTTTACCTGGGTGGCTGGCTCGCAAGCGGTGGAGAACGATCGACGTGATCGCGAGGGCCTTGAGCCTCTCGAGAAACTCGAGAACGAGAAGGTCTTGGTCTGGCCGGACCTGGTTTATTCCGAACTGATTTGCATGGTGCTGCTGTGCGCCATTCTGATCGTCTGGGCCATCGTGCTCCGCGCTCCGCTCGAAGAGCCAGCCAGCGCCGTGAAGACGCCCAACCCTTCCAAAGCGCCTTGGTATTTCCTGGGTCTACAGGAGATGTTGGTCTACTACGATCCTTGGATGGCAGGCGTTGTGCTGCCCAGCTTGGTTGTGTTCGGCCTGATGGCGATTCCGTTCCTTGACTTCAACAAGCGGGGCAACGGCTACTACACAATCGATCAGCGCAAGTTTGCCTACTGCACCTTTCAGTTCGGATTCCTCGTGTTGTGGGTCACCTTGATTGTCATGGGGACTTTTTTGCGGGGACCCAACTGGAACTTCTTCGGTTTCTACGAGACGTGGGACGCCCATAAAGTCGAGGCTCTCAACAATGTCGACCTGTCCGACTACTTCTGGATTTGGTGGCTGGAAAGGAGCAAGCCAGTAGCGCCAAGCGGGGCGGGCGCGATTGTTGGGCTGGGCTACATATTGTTGCGCGAGGCGCCAGGGTTTTTGCTCTTGGGCGCCTATTTTGGCGTTCTGCCTCCAGCGATGGTGCTCTACATTCGCGGGTTGCGGGACATGTTCCTCAAGATGGGCTTCTTGCGTTTCATGGTGCTCTCAAATCTGCTTCTGTTGATGGGGTTGCTGCCACTGAAGATGGTGCTCCGCTGGTTGTTCAACCTCAAGTATTTCATCGCGATCCCCGAGTATTTCACCAACCTTTAGTCAACCCAAACCACTAGGACGCCAACAGCACCCCTCGCGGGGGAGACTCGAGCATGCCAGCAACGGAAAAAATATGGCGTGATCAGAAGCTGATGCACATCATCTTCGCGGTGAGCAGTGTCTTACTGCTGATTTCGACGGTGTGGATGTTAGCTGTCGATCATGCACGGCCATGGAAGCCATACCAGAAGAAAGCCCGGTCGATTGACAGCGCGACGACTGCGTGGCGCGAGCTGGAATTTCAAGCCGCAGACCACCAGGAGCAACTTGATCGTTTGAACGACACCTTGGCTGAGATACGAGGCCATGGCGTTGATTCGGCGGTTCTGCTCAACTTCCGCAGCGAAATAGGGGACAAAGTCGAATCAGAAGTCGGCGATTCGTCTGGCCTTGGGGCCATTGGCGAGTCGCTTGCCGAAGCCAGTGGAAAAGCGACATCGGCGCGAACTAGTTTCAACGACCACGAGTTGAAACTTGCGCAACTCGAGAGCGACGCGGGAGCGGCTGAAGAAGCCGTGACCGCTGCTGCGGACGTGCTGGAGTCTGCTGAAGAGACTGCCAAGGCGGAAGCCCAAGACGAGTTGGATTCAGCGCGAGCGTCTCTGGCGGCGTTGGTTGCCAGCCACAAAGAGCACAAGGCAGAATCGGCCGTCTTGCTGGCGAACGCCGTAGAAGCTGAGGCTGCATCGGCCAGTATTCGCGACCGGCTTCTTGCTTCGGTCGCGACCTATGTAGTTGCCGCCAAGAATCGCATGGAAAACAGCTCGGTCGAACGCAAGACCCTTTCGGCCAAACTGGATGTGGCAAAAGCCAATGCGGGGCTCGGCGTTCGAGATGGTCTCGGTCCCGACGCCATGTCGGACTTGGAAAAGGAAATTGCGACATGGCAAGGCAAGTACAGCTCCCTGAACCTCGAGTGGGAGCGGTTGTCGACCAGTTACAACACGCTGAATAAGCTCGCCCAGAAGATGGAAAACCGCGAAGCGGAGATCTTGAAAGAACTTGAGGAATTGAACGCTGGTTCGCTGCGGATTGCCAACTCGCTCGTCGAGAAACGATCCAACTACATCGAGATGTATGGGTTCCTGCCGGTTCCAGGCAAGAAGTGGCTTGAATCGCCAATCTTGGATGCTTTCAATTCGCCGCTGAAGATTGACAACCTGTGGCATGACGATCTTGTCCAAGACTACAACTTCCAGAAAGTGCGGCGTTTTGATCGCTGCACGACTTGCCACCGGATGATGGACAAGACGGCGCCAGGAAACGCCGCCGAGCAGGGTTATGTTCGCGACCGCGATGTTCAGCTTCAGCTGAACGGGGTCGTCGAAGAGGGGGTCGACAAAGCCGCTGTTGAGATGGCGAACGCCCTCGTGAAGGCGAGGAACAACCAACTCGGCATTGCTCCCTCTGAGGATTCTGAACAACGAGAGCCGACATCCGCCGAGTACATCGAGGCCTTCTTCGGTCTCCAGTTCGCGGCCGAAGGCTTGCTCCACCCGAATGAGCTGACCATTGCCTTCATTAAGCCAAAATCACGAGGCTCGAAAGCGACTTTGGTTTCCGCGGCAGTCGAGGATCTGCCCGGCTTGGCCGTCGCCAGTTTGCCTCTGCAGCCGAACTCGAAGATCTCGCCTTCTCAGAGTGACAAACCGGGATTCGAGCCCGGCGATGTGATCACTCATATCGAGGGTGATCCTGTCGAGTCGTCCGCGCGAACTATTCACCGATTGCGAAACGCCGCGCTGGATGGTCAGTCGTTGTTGGTAACGGTCAGGCGAGGCCTGCCGCATCCCTACGTCAGCCACCCTCGACTTGACCTGTTTGTTGGGTCCTTGAGTCCTCACCCTCAGGCTGTGTTCGCCTGCACCGTTTGTCATGAGGGGCAGGGCAGCGCCACAGATTTCAGCTTTGCCTCGCACACTCCCAATTCGACCAGGGACATGAAGCGTTGGAAACAGGATTTGGGGTGGTTCGACAATCACCACTGGATCTATCCCATGTACCCCCAGCGGTTCATGGAGAGCAGTTGTCTCAAGTGCCATCACGATGTTACGGAACTGGAAAAGAGCGAGCGATTCGCCGTCTCGCCAGCGCCGAAAGTGACGCGTGGGCATATGCTGATCAAGAAATATGGTTGCTTCGGTTGCCATGAAATCAACGGTTTTGAAGGAGGCGATCGGATTGGCCCGGACTTGCGAGCCGAACCGAATTACTTCGCGGCAGCTCAGCAGATCAAGGCGGATCCCGGCTTCCCGAAGCTGGCCGACATGGAAAAGCAACTGGTTGACGATTTGATTGCTCAACCGGGTCGCGATGATGTGCGGAGAAGACTCTATCAGGTGCTTCTCGAGGACGAGGCGGCCGAGCGGTTCAGCAGCGACACGCTCGAGAGGATCGCGCCGCTACTGAAAGACGTAGAGAATCCAGGTGTGCTTCGCCGAGCCGGTCCAAGCCTGCGGTTTGTCGGGTCGAAGCTCGATTCGACTTTTCTCTACGATTGGATTCGGCAGCCGGACCATTTCCGCCCGACTTCATCGATGCCCCAGTTCTTCGGCCTTTCGAGTCATCTGGAAGGTGAGTCGCTGGAAACCGCGGAGAGGTTGGAGTCGTTGGAGATCTTCGCGGCAGTCAAGTATTTGGAGGCCAGGTCCCAGCCGTTCGAGTACATACCGTTCGAGGGGAAGGTCGATCCGCCCAGCGCTGATCGAGGTAAGACCGCGTTTCAGCTTCGCTGTGTTGCCTGCCACAGCCATAACGATTTCCCCGACGTGGCCAATTACCGCGACAAAGAAAAATTGCAGCAAGGCCCCGATCTTTCGTCGCTGTCAGCCAAGTTTGACAAACGGCGAAATACGAACGCTCGGGCTTGGATGTACACCTGGCTAAAAGAGCCCAATCGATACCACGTTCGCACCGCGATGCCGGATACGATTCTCGACCCGATCGAGACCAAGGACGCCGAAGGCAACGCGACTCGCTCAGATCCGGCTGCGGATATTGTCGTGTATTTACTGTCTGAGGAATCGGATTGGCAGCCTGCTGAGGGGACCATTGTCGACCCCACGCCGAAACAACTGGCGGTGCTCGATGAGTTGGTGCTCGCCAACTTACTGGATGCATTCACCATCGATGCTGCCAAACGGTTTGCCGCTCGTGGAATTCCGCAAGAGATGCAGGATGAATTGAAAGGCGATGAGCGTGAGTTGCTCGTGCCTGATGAGCAATTTGAATCAGG
>CAZWOU010000273.1:0-7471 GCA_964635375.1 uncultured Pirellulaceae bacterium
GACAAAGGTGCTTTTGCCAACATTGCGGCGACCCACGATGGCCGCCTTCATACCAGGCTCTTCAATTTCCTTCTCTTCGATCTTCTGGATCGGCAACCTCGCCAGAATCTCGTCAATCAAGAGCTGTTTGTGGCGGCCCTGGTGCGCGCTGACCTTGACCAGCTTGCCCCGGCCTAATTTGTAGAACTCGTCCGCTTGCGGCTCAAGCACCTCGTCATCCGTCTTATTGGCGACGCAGATGATCGGCTTATCGACATAGCGGAGACGCTTGGCGACCTCCTCATCCAGGGGCGCAATTCCGTTTCGGGAGTCGACGACAAACAGGATGACGTCGGCCGAGTCCATCGCAACCTGGATCTGCTCCTCCACTTCGGATGTCAGGTCATCGACGTCGTCGATGCCGATGCCACCCGTATCGACGATTTCGAAAAAGCGTTCGCCTTCGCACATCAGATGAACCATCCGATCGCGCGTGACTCCCGCCACATCGTCCACGATGGCTAGGCGGCGACCCGCCAGCCAGTTGAAAATGCTTGACTTGCCCACGTTGGGGCGACCGACAATAACCACTTGAGAAACAGACATACCGCTTATGATAGTTAACAGAACGGTGCTGAGGAATCGGTAACCCACCATCAAAATTGTGCGAAAGCTCGCCCAGCCCCCGATCCTCTCAGGGGCTGTTCGGGACCAAGGCGATGTTCGATAATGCGATGTGCGAGGTTTGTCTGCCCGCACAGCCTGTCTCCGCTGGCCGGCGGCGGTCAGCGGCGATGACGCCATTCTTCGGCTTATCGCCTGTTTGGGGACGAACCCAATAGGCGCCAGAATCCCACGGTGGAAGGCCTACGCCATGCCCGATTCCAATTCGGATGACAGAGACCGGGTCCGCCGCATCCTGGCCCAGCGGCTCGAGAGTCTGCACTCGGCCGGAGTCGGGCAGTTGCCTCGCCTGGACGCCCTTCCGTTGGCGGCGCCAATTGCTGACGACCAGGACGGCGATTCGCCCAACCCAACGCCATCTGAAGACACGGACTCGCATCGGGGCGAGCAACTGCGGTTGCTGATGGAGGAAGTCGCCGCCTGCACCCAGTGCTCGGAGTTGGTTCAGTCGCGTACTCGCACCGTTTTTGGCGTCGGCGCCATCCGACCTCGACTCTGCTTTTTTGGGGAGGCCCCTGGACGTGACGAGGATGTTCAAGGGGAGCCCTTCGTGGGTGCAGCCGGCCAACTACTGACTCGGATCATCCAGGCCATGACCTTGTCGCGTGAACAAGTCTATATCCTCAACGTGCTCAAGTGCCGAGCGCCAGGCAATCGAAATCCAGAGCCCTGTGAAGTTGAATGTTGCCGCCCCTTCTTTGAACGCCAGTTGCAGATCCTGCAGCCAGAGTTCATCTGTTGCCTGGGTGCCTACGCCGCCAAAACACTACTGGATACCGACCTCTCCGTCGGGCGACTGCGCGGCCGATTCTTTGACGTTCATTCGGCCCTCGCAATCGTGACCTATCACCCCGCTTACCTGCTCAGAAACGAATCCGCGAAACGGGCGACTTGGGATGATATGCAGATGCTTATGTCCGAAATGGGGTTGAGTCGGAAGTGACGCGTGGCAGCGGCCGATGTCGCTAGAAGCAGCGTCTCAGTGGCTCAGCGCGGATGCCGCTCCTCACTCGCCTCGGCGGAGTCGACCCATCAGGTAGATTCTCGAATGTCCCGGGGCAAGCGCCGATCGCGATCATACTCAGGCTTCAGCGGTTCTGGTTTGGGACCCAAGAACGAAGTATCCCAGTCGCCGAGGCACCATTCGTCCGGGTAGTAGGTTTGCAGGGTGATCAAGTCCTCTCGCGAGCAGCCGCCGAGCAGGTCGAGTTCGCAGTGCCAAAGTTCGGAGGTGGACACATGCTTGACGGGTTGTCGCATGATGTCTCCCCAGAGCAGGCCGTACAAATCGCGATCGCTGAGGTGATCCGTGTGCGAGAGGTAGACATTGATGCTCGCCAGCCCGCGAATGACACACCACAAGACTTGGTGCAGGTCGTCGTCGCTGAGTGTCTCGGGCGCCGGAGTGTCGACATCCAGTTCAGCCAGCAGTGCGACATAGGTCGCTTCGGGCGCCGTCTCCCAGGCCACGACGCTCTCCCAAAAGGCCTCCTGAAGATCCAGCGGACAGTCGACAGCCGTCCAGTCATCCATGTCGCCGCCACCCGCCTCCCTCGCCTTCTCCCGCAGCTCATTGATCCGGATTCGTTGGTCGATATCTTCCAGCGCATTCTCCGGCGATTTTGGCTCATACGGCGGCTGTTCCGGCGCCTGATTGTGCAGTCGATCCGAACCGTCTTGGCGTTGGCTCCGCTCTTCGTTTTCGCGATAGGGCATGGCAGGCGTCTCCTTACTGGTTTGCAAAGGCCGCCGATCCAACAACGGCCGTCCACTGCATTCTCACGGCAATCCCGCTTGCAGGAAGGCAACGGGCACGCGATTTTCGCGGAAAGCTCGAGGTTTCTCGGGGCGAGTGCCAAACCGATGACGGAATGAACCGACGACGAAGGGCGGCTCGAAACGGAAGGGCCGACTTCGTTTGGGGCCTCGGCGTTTGTGGTATCCTGGCGGAAACAACGCGTGCGCGACGCCGCACGAGAGAGCCAACACAAACGAGGATGAACAACGATGCCAGACTCTGCGACACGCGGCGCGCCATTCCACCCCTGGGTCCTTTGCTTACTCGGTATGGCCTTTCTGGCGCCAACAATCGCCAGGGGCGAGAATTCGGTCAACGGCCTGACGAATGCCGAGAAGCGCAGCGGATGGAAAATGATCTTTGACGGTAAGACAACGGGCGGGTGGCGGAACTATCAGAAGCAGACCATCTCCAAAGGCTGGGTGGTGGAGGAGGGCGCTCTGGTCCGCCGAGACCGAGGCGCTGGCGACATCGTCAGCAAGTCGCAATATGAAGACTTCGAGCTATCGTTGGAGTACAAGATCTCGCCGGGCGGCAACAGCGGCATCATGTTCCACGTCAGCGAAGACGGCAAACGGCCCTGGCACACCGGCCCCGAAATACAGATCCAAGACAATGCCGGCGGGCACGACCCCCAACTCTCGGGCTGGCTCTATCAACTCTACAAACCCGCCAAGCCCAAATGGGCTACGCGATTCGAAAAACAAGTTGGTCGTAAGTCGCCAGAGGTCGTGGACGCATCGAGACCAGCTGGCCAATGGAATCATATCTATCTGCGAGTTTCGAAAGACAAGTCGGAAGTGGCTCTTAACGGCGTCAGCTACTACTACTTTCGCAAAGGCAGCGACGAGTGGGACGAGCGAGTGGCGGCCAGTAAGTTTTCCAAATTCAAGCAGTTTGGAAAGAACCTGAAGGGCCACATCTGTCTGCAGGATCACGGCAACCATGTGGCATATCGCAACATCAAGATTCGCACGTTGTCGGCTGACGGCGGCGTCGCCAACCCCATCGACAAATCGCTTTCGCTAAAACCAACGGTCGCCTTTCCCCACGTCGAATGGGCGGACTGGGACACCGGGCAAGACTCCGGCAAGGTCAAGCCGCTGAGGCCAATGACGCTAACTTACGCGACAAAGTCGGATCAACGCGTCTTCGTGGCGATGCAGGGCGGGGGCATTCACGTCTTGCCGCTGACTGACGACGCGAAGAAATCCAAGATGTTCCTGGACCTGCGCTCCAAGGTGATGCCCTGGTCAACTGAGAACGAAGAAGGGCTGCTCGGTTTCGCGTTCCATCCGCGTTACTCTGAGACAGGCGAATGCTTCGTCTACTACTCATCCAAGGCTGAGCCTCGCACGTCCATTGTTTCGCGATTCCGCGTCTCCAAGAACGACCCGGACAAGGCTGATCCCAAGGAAGAGATCGTGATGCGGATTCCGCAACCGTTCGCCAACCACAACGGGGGCTCGATCGCCTTTGGCCCGGATGGCTACCTGTACATTGGACTTGGCGACGGAGGCGGGCGGAATGATCCGCTTCAAAACGGGCAGAACTTGGGAACATGGATGGGCTCGATCTTGCGGATCGACATCGACAAGCCTACGTCCAGCCGGCGGTATTCGGTTCCCAAGGACAATCCTTTCGTGGGCCGAGCAGGCGCCAAGCCGGAGATTTACGCCTACGGTTTTCGCAACGTCTGGCGGCTCGCCTTCGACCGCCAAACCGGGGACCTCTGGGCGGCCGATGTCGGACAGGATCTGTGGGAGGAAATCAACCTTGTCCGAGCTGGCGGAAACTATGGATGGAGCGTCCGCGAAGCCGCGTATGGTTTCAATAACAACAAACCGACCGCCGACGATGAGCCTCTTGAGCCGATTTGGGAATACGATCATCAGGTCGGCAAGTCGATCACCGGCGGATATGTCTATCGTGGGGACCGCTTGCCGGAACTTCAAGGTTGCTATCTCTACGCCGACTACGTTTCGGGGAGAATCTGGGCTCTGAAGTATGACGCGAAATCGGGTCAAGGCGTGGCCAACTACGGACTTCGTAACGATGGCCTGCCTGTGCTCGCGTTCGGCGAAGACCAGCGCGGCGAGGTCTACTACTTCGTTGCGGCGCCAAACGGTAAGTGCATCTATCGGTTCGAACGCAACTCTCCTTGATCTCGTTCGGCGTGGACGTTGGCGACTCACTGGGAAACAGGGGATCGTCTGATGCGAAGAATTCAGTCTTCGAACAACGCGATCAAGGCGTGCTCGATTGCGATCGCGCTGTGCCTGCTGCTCACAAACGGCGGCTGTTGGTTCTCCAGCAGCGGTCCTGAAGTGGTCGTCTACGCGGCGCTGGACGGCGAGTTTTCCGAGCCGATACTGAATGACTTTTCGAAGGCGACCCAGATCGAGGTCTTAGATAACTATGACATCGAATCAACCAAATCCGTCGGGCTGACAAATCGTATTCGGTTAGAAAAGGCGCGACCGAGGTGCGACGTCTTCTGGAATAATGAAATTCTCAACACGCTGCGATTAGAACGCGAGGGATTACTTGAGGCCTACCTGTCCCCCAATGCGGCGAACTTTCCAGCTGAGTTTGTATCACCCAGCAGACACTGGGTCGGCATCGGCGCGCGAGCCCGAGTCCTGATCGTCAACAACAAACTCGTATCCGCCGATCAGAGACCGACCTCCGTCCACGATCTGGCGGACCCAAAATGGAAAGGCAAGTGCGGCATTGCATTGCCGTTGTTCGGCACCACTGCAACCCACGCCGCTGTGTTGTTTTCGACACTTGGCGAAGAACAGGCCAAACAGTTTTTTGCGGATGTGCATGCGAATGCAAAAGTGCTCTCCGGCAACAAACAAGTGGCGCTCGAAGTCGGGGCTGGGCAACTTGCCTGGGGCCTAACTGACACGGATGACGCGATTATTGAGCGGGATAATGGGCAAGATGTCTCCTTCGTTTTTCCGGACCAAGCCGAGGGAGATTCGGGCGCGCTGCTGATTCCCAACACGATTTGCATCATTCGCGGAGGCCCTAATCCAGCAGAAGCAAGACGGCTCGTCGACCACTTGCTGACGCCGGAAGTCGAAGATCGACTGGCTGTGGGGGCGAGCGCACAGTTCCCCCTCGGCGCCAAGGCGACGAAGACTTCGCGCGCAACGTCCGACAAAACGATACGATGGATGAAAGTCGACTACCGAGCCGCCGCCGACGAATGGCAAACGGCGGCCGATTTCGTGCGAAAGACCTTTCGCAGCGCCCCTGCCGATTAAGAACTCGGCTCTATCGCCTACGAGAATGTGAAGAGATCTGATGGGCCGACGAACGAATCAACCAACGAGGGATCGAGCCGCGTCCTTCACGCGTCCCTCTTCGAGAGCTTGCAGAGCGCTGCTCATCGCAGTCGTTTCGCTGACTGGGTGCGGCCAAAGCGTCGATCAGCAGCCCGCCTCGGTCGGCTCGGCCAGAGCACCTGCAGGCAACGCCTCGAAGCAGCAACCACCAAAACAGCAGCCACCAAGCCAGCAGCCACCGAAGCAGCAACCGGCGAAACAGCAACCACAGCGGCCCGCGGGCGGAACGGCGTTTGAGAAGGCCTTTCCGGATGACGGGGGTACCGAAACGTCTGCTGCGGGGCGTCTTCCGGGAGTCGATCCCGCAGATGCTGCGCCGCCCAATCGACCACAACAGGCGCCGCGCGCCGAGCCGCCGCTTTCGGCCGAGGAGGCTCGGGCGCTCGGACTTCGCCGCTTGGATGCCGACCATCTTATTCTCTATACCGACCTCCCCTCAAACCCCGCTGTGGATGAGTTGCCTCGCGTCTTTGACCTCGCGGTGCCTCAATGGTGCGAGTACTTCAACGTGCCCGTGGGCGAGGCTAAGGGATGGCGACTCATCGGCTCGCTGATCGTCGATAAGGAGCGATTCCTTCGAGCTCGATTGTTACCGAAACAGTTGCCGGCGTTCTTGCACGGGTTTCAGCAGGGCAATGAGTTGTGGCTGTTTGAGCAACCGACGCCTTACTATCGGCGGCACCTGCTGCTGCACGAAGGCGTGCATGGTTTCATGAATTGGCGGTTTGGCGGTTGCGGACCGCCGTGGTACATGGAAGGCATGGCTGAATTGCTGGGGACCCACCGCTGGCAAAACGGGGAATTGGTCAGCGGGTATTCGCCTCGCTCCAGAGAGGAAGCGCCGCACTGGGCCCGAGTCCGCATCATCCAGGACGATTACACGGCGGGTCGCGGCTTGCCGATCGATGAAGTGTTTGGCTACGGCCCTCAGGCTCACTTGAAAGTCGAGCCCTACGGTTGGTCGTGGGCGGCGGCCAGTTTCTTCGACCAGCACCCGGCTTACCAGGCCAGTTTTCGTGCGATGTACAAACACGCAAACGACAACGGGCCCTTCTTCAACGAACAATTCGTATCCCAAATCGGCCGAGATCGTACGCGGCTGGACAACGAATGGCAGGTCTACATTGACGACATGCAATACGGTTACGACGTCGCCAGGTCCGCCATCGATTTCCGCGAGAGTACTGCGTTGCCCGATGAAGGGGCCGAGTTCAAAGTTTCGGCTGAACGCGGTTGGCAGTCCAGCGGGATCCAACTGAAAGCCGGAACCAAATATCAAGTGACGGCGAGCGGCCAGTTTCAGATTGCGAAGGACTCAGCTGTCTGGCCGTCGGAAGCGAACGGCGTGACGATTCGCTATCACCGCGACCGCCCACTCGGCTGCCTGCTCGGCGCCGTGCTGAATTGGAAGCGACGAAGCTCTGAACCGACGCCGCTGATCAAGCCGATCGTGCTGGGGAGCGATGGTCTCCTGACGCCGAACCAAGATGGTGATCTGTTTCTTCAGCTCAACGACTCACCCGCCGAAAGGAACGACAACATCGGCGGCGTCACCGTGCGGATCGTCAAGCTCTGAGTCGTTTCACGCGCGGCGGATGAATTCGGAGGCGAAACTTCGTACTTCCTTGCCGTTGAGCACATGCATCATTCGCAA
>CAZWOU010000274.1:0-7439 GCA_964635375.1 uncultured Pirellulaceae bacterium
CCGACCTTGAGATGACTTTCTACCGCCTGAATAACCAGATTATCAACAAGCTCCTTGTGCGGCGCCGATTGGCAGAGGCGGTTGACCTCACTATCCGCCCGGTAGTCGCTGAGGATCGCGTCGAGTTCGTCGATTCGCCGGAAACCGGCGGAAAGAACGCCAGCAGCCTCATCTTCGCCTCGCACATCGACGACGATCGTGACCAGGGTTCCCAGCCGGCGCTCAGAACGCGAAAAACGAACAACCGATTCGTCAGCCGAGACCGCTTGCCCCCCCATGGAAGCTCCCAGCAAGGCAATCGCCTGTAAAATACTGGCTGCCACGGACTTAAGCGGAGTTGCGTTCATGGGTCGATTCAACAACAGAAGGCCTTTGTCGCAACCGGTTTCGCCGTTGGTCTTGAGACGCTCCCTGCCATTCTAGCCGAAACCCGCGGGCTGCGTTGATTGAAGACATCGGCGAGGGAGGGTATGCTATCTCTCATCGACTATCGACACTGGCTCCGCGGCTTGGGCAACCCCATAGGCGCCGCTTTTAGCGGCGGCGAGTTGGGTTTGCGGGAGATGTCGGAGCCTAAGCGGGCAGCGATGGATAGGGAATCATGAGACAGTAATCCCGGGTGGAAACTACCTGGGCTATGAGCAAACCGTTTCTCTTTGGAGCTTTTTAATGTCAGATTCGCAAGCGAAGAACGATTCATCACGCCGCGACTTCATTCGCAATTCATCCTTGTTGATGGCGGGTGGAGCGATCGGCGCCTCGACATTGAAGTCGGCACAGGGCGCCCATGCGGCAGGTAGCGACACGATCAAGATTGGGCTCGTTGGCTGTGGAGGCCGAGGAACAGGCGCCGCAGTGCAAGCCCTTAACACAACCAGCGGCGACGTCCAACTGGTCGCAATGGCCGACGCCTTTGGCGACCGCATGCAGGCTGCGCTTCGAGCAGCTAAGGGCAAGCACCCGACGAAGGTGGATGTCCCGAAGGATCGGCAATTCACCGGTTTTGACGCCTACAAGAACGTGCTTGAAAGCGACATCGATTTGGTCATCTTGGCGACGCCGCCCGGTTTTCGTCCGATGCACTTCGAGGCAGCTGTCAACGCCGGCAAGCACGTCTTCATGGAAAAGCCGGTTGCCGTTGACGCGCCCGGCGTTCGGCGAGTACTCGACGCAGCCGTGGTCGCGAAGAAGAAGAACTTGGGTGTGCAAGTCGGCCTGCAGCGTCGACATGAAGTCGCCTACAAGGAGACGATGGCTGAGTTGAAGAGTGGCGCCATTGGGGACATCATTCTCTCACGTGCCTATTGGAATGGCGGCGGCGTCTGGACTCGACCGCGACAAGACGACCAAACTGAAATGGAATACCAGATGCGTAACTGGTACTATTTCAACTGGTTATGCGGCGATCACATCACTGAGCAGCACATCCACAACTTGGACGTCATCAATTGGCTCGCAGACGATTTCCCCGTGGAAGCCAATGGTATGGGCGGTCGAGAGGTTCGCACGAGCAACGAACACGGTCAGATTTATGACCATCACTTCGTTGAATTCACTTATGCGAGCGGGATGAAATTGTTTAGCCAATGCCGTCACATCAAGGGGTGTTGGAATTCAGTTTCCGAACACGCCCACGGCTCAAAGGGTTGGGTCGACATTGGCCGCGGCAAAATCTACGGCTCCGATGGCGAGATGAAATGGAGCACCAAAGGCGGGCGAGGCGGGCACCAGCAGGAGCACCACGATTTCTTTGCGGACCTGCGTGCCGGCAAGCTGCCCAACGAAGCCGAGTACGGCGCCAAGAGCTCGATGACATCGATCTTGGGCCGACTCTGCACCTACTCAGGCAAGAAGATCAGCTGGGAAAAGGCTATCAATTCGGACATCAGCCTGGCCAACGTCGACGCGTATCACTCGATGCAGGATGATGCGCCGGTCCAGCCCAACGATTCACTCGCCTATCCCGTTGCTGTTCCAGGCAAATCAAAACAGGTTTAGCGTAGCCGGCAAGTGCCCCCAGGGCGCCGACAATCGAAAACAAGCCGCCAAACCGAAAGGTCTGGCGGCTTTTTTTGTGAAATGCAGCGAATGCAATAGGGGCATTCGGCCGGTTTTGGAGATCGCTAAGATCGTAATTGCATCCGAACTCGCGGGATAAGGCCTTACTTGGCAGTAGTTTAGGGCTTTTATTGCGGTTTGGTGCAGCTGTTAAACTCTGCCGGTCGGGCGCCCCTGTTCAGGGAGGCAAGATCTTCCGCTGCGGATGGCTCGATTCAATTTTGCCCCCCTTCAGGATCGAACATGTAAGAGACGTGGGCCAAACCGGCGCGTTCCTCACTTCTTGTGAACGCCCGTTCGCCTTGAACGCACGCCTGGGGCGTGGGGATTTTGTAGGCCGCACTACAAGCCATTGGTAGGAGACAACTGGAATGAAGGTCAGATGGATCATGTCCGCGTTAACCCTCTTGGGCGCCGCTTTCATAGGCGCTGCCCCAAGTGCGAACGCTCAGGAACAAATCAATGTCTCCGACGTCAGTTACTTCGGCGGTGCTGACAAAGGGTGCGACGGTTGCGGCGCCAAGTCCGATTGCGGCTGTGACGCGAGCAGCAAGGGAGACAAGGGCGGCAAGGGCGGCTGTGACCCATGCGAGCCATGGCGCTTGTTTGAGGAGCGCGGCGGTTGGAGCCTCACTGGATGGATCAACGGGAGCGGCACCTACACCGGTGGCCGACCTGCATCGCGCTACAATGGACCGCAGACGTTCAACGACCGAGACGACCTCAAGGTCAACCAAGTCTATGCTGTGTTTGAGCGAGTTGCGGAGACGGATGAGTGCGGCGGCTGGGGCTGGGGCGGGCGCGTTGACGTGCTTTACGGCTCTGACTACATCTTCACTCAAGCCACTGGCCTTGAGACTCGTCGAGACGGGACGCGCAAGTGGAATTCCAACGAACACTACGGCATCGCGTTGCCGCAAGCGTATGCTGAAATTGCTGTCAATGACGTCAGCGTCAAGATGGGCCACTTCTACACCGTCATCGGCAACGAAGTCGTAACCGCTCCCGATAACGTCTTCATCTCGCACGCCTACGCCATGCAGTACGGCGAGCCCTTTACTCACACGGGCATATTGGCGACGTGGGACTACAGCGACAACGTCGACCTCATTGGCGGAGTTACGAATGGATGGGACGCGTTTGATCCCGTCAGCAGTCGCGCTGCATTCCTTGGCGGTTTCACGTGGACGAACGATGAGGGCGACCTCTCGCTTGCCGCGATGATGACGATGGGCGACGAGTACAACAGCCTCGGCGTGTTCTCGAACCGAACGATGTACAGTTTGGTGGTGACGGCCAATCTGACAGACGATTGGACCTACATCCTCCAGCATGACAACGGATGGCAGGACAGCGACACCGCCCTCGGCGTGGATGCTGAGTGGTACGGAATCAACCAATACCTGCTCTACTCGATCAACGAGTGTTGGTCGGCGGGCGGTCGCTTTGAGTGGTTCCGAGATGACGACGGCACGCGTGTCGCCGGCCCTCGACCGGGCAACCCGGCCAACGGGCCCTACGTCGGACACTTCTACCAGTCCACGATGGGGTTGAACTGGATGCCCAACGCAAACTGGACGATTCGTCAAGAAATGTGATGGGACTGGTTCGACGGAGTTGGACTTCCGTTTGACAACAACAGCAATGACGATCAGTTCACCTACGCGATCGACGCCATCCTGCTTTGGTAGTCTCGCATGGCCAAAGGTCAATAGGTATCAGTTAGTCAAGAAGACCCGGCAGCAACTTGCTGTCGGGTCTTTTTTGTCAGGAGCGGCGGCCCCTGCTTCAGCCTCTTTCAGGCCCCTGCTTCTGGCTGCCTACCCTTGCTGTCTCAGTCGGCAAACATTGGGCAAACTGCGTGATACTTGTCGGTCCGCATAAGATCGTCAACGCGGCGGGCGGCGAATGTCGATGAGGAACTAGTCTGACGCCGTCTCGCCTATGGAGGTCGCGACCTTCTTTCGCGTGAGACGAGTATCGACTTCAAGAGAACCCCGCCGCTTACACCGCTCAGGCACGCATGACCGACTTGAAAACGAATTTAGTGCGAGAGAATGTGCGCCATATTTTCGCGGAGTACTGCGCTGAACCGTCGCCCGACTTGGATTCGATTCGCGAATCCATTTTGATTCGGGACGGTTATTTTTGTGGCTGGCGATTCTGCGGGGCAGGGCTCCAAGCCGTGTGGTTCGTGGAGGAGAATGAACTGAAGGTCTTCTCGGTCGACGGAGCATTGCTGCTCGTTACCGCAGCCGATTCAACCTGGGAAACCAGCGTTCGCCGAGCTGCCTGATCTGCCGACGCAGCGCTTTCGGGCCCAACAAGCGGATGGGCTGGGATTCGAACCCAGGGTACCCTCACGGGTACAGTAGTTTTCAAGACTACCGCCTTCGTCCACTCGGCCACCCATCCGGACTGAGAAAAAGCACGCTTTCTGTGCTTCTCTCGATTCTGCTCTAGCCCCTACTACACCTGATAGGATGATTCCATCACAAGCGCGACGTCAACAGGCATATGTCCGTGGCGCCCGCACCACCTGCAGACCCGTAAGGGCGCGAACGGTGTTGCGATCGGTGATTCTAGCAAAAAACGAATCCAGCGAAACCTCGCAGCAGTCACTAAACGTTAGGCTAAACCGGGAAGGCCTGCTATTATTCTCGCAAGCAACCTGGCGCACTATTCAGGCGCCAGCCGCTGCACTTTAAGGATGTGATTCAGCCGGGCGATTCGCCAATGAACCGTTCCTGGTAGACAGGTTCGCAGTTTGAGCATCCGCGGAGCTAAGCTGGGCTTCCTGAAACTGAGCGACCGCTGCACTGAACGTCCGCAAACATCTCGTTCGGAAGATGACATGCTCACCTTCTATACAACGACTTGAATTCCAGTTGATGCACTGAGATCGCGAGTCGAGTTCCATGGCGTCACGCAAGAAAAAACGCAAACCGAAACGGTCATTGCCTGGCCCCAGTACGTCTCGCTCGTCCGATGCGCGTCGCTCCGGCGCGGCTAACGATTCGCCGAGTTCAGTTTCAAAGGCGACTTTGCGATTCGTGATTCTGATTCCGCTGGCCATCGTGGTGGGTGTTGCACTCACATTCGGCATCGCCCAGCTCTTGCCGGTGGGCGACGCGCCAGTCGACTCGCCTCCGACCCCGTCGCCAACTCCTCTGGTTGCGATTGGGGACGACCCGAGTAAGGATGGCTGGGAGAGTGAAGTTCAGAGCGAGAACGCGGGCAAGCAATTCAAGAGGCTGGCCAAGCTGATGTTCAAACCGAGTGACTCGACGCCTTCCGCTGGCCAGCTGGACTTGTTGGAGCAGTTGCTGGCCGAGTCGTTTCGAGGTCACGGTCTGCGTCCAACCAAGTTATCTGAGGTCTACAACTCGGATGGACTGTCCGTACGCCGCTGGGGACCAAACGACTCGGCAGAGCAAGGCGAATTGAATCGCCAGGAGTGGATCGCCGCGTTCGACAAGTTCTCGGCCGATTTTCGCGAATCGCAGTTGCCTCGCTACGAAGTCAAAGTGCTCAGCGCCCAGTTTGAGGCTAACAAGGAGTTTACGACCGACATCCGACTTCAGGCAAGCGGTATAGCGAGCGACGAGCATGTGCAAATTCAGCTAGACGTTCAGTGCTGTTGGTCCAGCGGCGTCAAGAAGTTGTTGGCTGCCAAGTTGTTGACGTTCGAAGAGATCCGTAATCGCAATGCACCCGCGTCTTTCTTCACCGAATGCACAAGTTCCCTATTCGCAGGCAGCAGCGAATACGCCCAGCAACTATCGCCCGGTTACGACGAGTGGTATGCGCAAACGCCCAAGGTCTTCGGCCGCACGTTTTGGGCTGACAACGGAATATCGCTGGGCGACGTCAACGGCGACTACCTTGACGACATCTATGTCTGTGAGCCGGGAGGTCTTCCGAATCGTCTGTTCCTGCGCCAGGCCGATGGCGGACTGAAAGACGTTTCCCGTGATGCGGGCGTTGATTGGCTTGACAACACGCGCGCGGCGTTGATTGTCGACTTGGACAACGATGGCGATCAGGATCTAGTGGTTGCGGTGAACAGCGCCGTCCTGTTGATGGGCAATGACGGCGCCGGCAAGTTCACACTGAAGGCGAAGAGTCTCACGTCGGCGAGTCCTCACGCGTTGTCGGCCGCCGACTTTGATCGAGACGGGCTACTCGACATTTATGTCTGCTCCTACGCGAAGGAAGCCTACGGGGCCGAGGAGTTCCCCATTCCGATTCCGTACTTTGACGCGACGAATGGCGGTGCGAACCGGCTGTTGCGAAACCTCGGCGACTGGAGATTCGAGGACGTCACCGAGGCGAGTGGGATGAACGAGAACAACAACCGCTGGAGTTTGGCGGCGGCGTGGGAGGACTACGACAACGACGGGGATCCCGATCTCTACGTTGCGAACGACTTCGGTCAAAACTGTCTTTATCAAAACATCGATGGCAAGTTTCGCAATGTGGCTGCTGAATCCGGCGTTGAAGATGTCGGCTCGGGCATGTCGGCAACGTGGGGAGATTTCAATCGCGATGGCTTGATGGACTTGTACGTCAGCAACATGTTTTCCACCGCAGGAAGCCGCGTTACTGAACAAGAGCAGTTTAAATCCGAGACCGCCCCAGCCTTGCGGGCTCTCTATCGGCGAATGTCCAAGGGAAACACGCTCTATCAGAATCTCGGCAACGGGAAGTTTCGCGACGTGAGTCTGCAAGCATCGGTCGCCCGAGGCCGTTGGGCCTGGGGTGCTCCGTTCGTCGACATTAACAACGATGGATGGGAGGATCTGATCGTCGCGAACGGATTTGTCACCCACAAGGACACCCACGACTTGTGAAGTTTCTATTGGCGGCAGGTCGTGTCGCACTCACCGGACAACAGTTCTGCGAACAAGGGAGAAGTCGACGCCTACGGAGCGCCGTTTAAGGAATTGGCTCGCATGCTGCGGTCGGGACGGTCGCTGAGCGGACGTGAACGCAACTGTTGCTTCCTCAACATGAACGGCGCGCAATTCGCCGACGTATCGGACGTCGCCGGGATTGGGTTCGCCGATGACGCTCGTTGTGTGGCGCTGACCGATTGGGATTTTGACGGCGACGTCGACGTCTGGTTGCTCAATCGGACGCGGCCTCGAATTCGCTTCATGCGAAACAACGTTGGCTCGAAACAGAACTTCATCGCGTTGCACTTAGAGGGTGCCGAATCACACCGCGATGCGATCGGAGCACGCGTCGAACTGCACGTGGACGACCCGGAAAAACCCGTGTGGTCAAAGTCGGTCACAGCAGGAAGCGGCTTTGCAACCCAGTCTCAGTAGTTCTCAAAACCGTTGATTGGTATAGGTGAACGCAAGGTCCCTCTGGAA
>CAZWOU010000275.1:0-7147 GCA_964635375.1 uncultured Pirellulaceae bacterium
CGAGAAGAATATTGAGCTGCACGAGTATTACGAGCGTGGCGAATAGTTGATTAGTGATGAAGATGATGCAAAAACGGCGTAGCTGCTTTGCCTGGCCCCAGGTGCAAGACGAGTGCTTCAAGGAGGAACAGAGCCACGGCCAAAATCGGCGTGAGGAAGGCGGCAACCGCCAGCACTGGTCGCTTGCATTTGATGGCTGCGATGCCGGCCGCAATTCCCGTGACCGAACAAATGACGCCGGTTGTGAGAATGGACTCGATGTGGAAGGCCGCGACATAAGTAGAGACCGCCAACGCAAGCAAGTGTATGCTGCACAAGAGGAAGCAAACGTGACGTTTCATGTTCGGTTCCAACAGGAGCTAGGTGAAGGGTCGAACTGAAGTCTAGCGTTGGCCGAACGCCGAAGCTGGTGTCGCTGGTTGCACGCGGGCAGGCCCGTAATCTACCACCCGCGCGGACCGTTCGCAAAGGCGAGAAAGTTGGGCTGGGAAGATGGAATTCGCTATGACGTCGGCGCCGCAGCAGTCTGCGATTCGGCCGAGGCGCGACTGGTGCTCTGGGCAACGCGAGCTTGATTCCATTCGGCGGCGAGCATGATGCTGTTGAGGCCGGAGCCGATGCCGAGCATGCCGATTTGATCGCCTTTGCCGACGAACCCTTGCTCGACTCCGATCGCCATGGTAATCGGCAGAGCGACAGAACCGGTGTTGCCGAGCCACTGCAAGGTGGCGAAATCGTTTTCCGGATTGAGCCCCATTGATTCGAGCATCAGTTTGCGATGCGTCGAGCCGACTTGATGACAGAAAGTCTTGTGTAGCTCGTCGGCCCCCCAGCCGGTTTCGCCGAGGAAGTCGATAAATGTACTCTTCCCAATTCCGATTCCAGCGTGCAGCAATTGCTCGGAATCCGTGCTCATCAGAGGATGGCAGCCGGAGGACGCTTCGTCCGAATCGCTATGGCACAATGCATGGTGTTGTGTGTTCGCTCGGGCCACGGCGGTCGTCAGGCGGTTGCCCGATTGGCTGAGACCGCGATGGGTGAGTAAGACGCCGCAGCTGGCTGAGCCAATCGTGAGTGAGGCGACCGCCAGCTTGATGTCGCGGCGACTGAGTGATTCGTTCGCGTTGAGTTCGTCGATCGTCGTCTCCACCAACGCTCGGCCGCTCTCCGTGCCCACAATCAGAGCCGCTCGGATCTGCCCCAGTTCGATCATGTTAGCCGCTTGCACCATACCATTGAGCAGTCCCAAACATGCGTTGGACACATCGTAGACCAAGCATGAATCGCCCAGTCCTAAACGGTGATGGACTCGGCAGGCCGTCGCGGGCTCCAAATGGTCTCGACAGACGCTCGCGTGAACGAGCAAGCCGATCTCCTCACGGCTGATCGAAGCCGACTCGATGGCCTTCTCCCCGGTCTCGATACTCACATCGCCGGGCGTCACGCCTCGGTCCCAAAAACGACGTTCGCGAATGCCCGTCATTAACTCGAGTCGGCCCGCTGGCAATCGCAGCCGTTCATAGAGTGGGGCCAGCCGCGATTCCAATTCATCGGATGTCACGACTTCCTTGGGAAGCGTGTAGCCGAAGGATTCAATGCAGACGTTTTGGTATCGCATGACGGCTTGCAGTCGGAAATTGGATCCAAGCGGAATCGTTCGTTTTCGGTCACATGGGCTGGCGCCAGGGCGTCCCGGTGGCCAATGGGAGGAAAATCCCAACCCGCCACGATAGGCCCAACCGCCGTCGCCGACAAGTCGGGCCGACTTCCGGCTCGCTCAAATCGACCGAGTAATTTCGCTCTTCGTCGGTTTTGCGTCAGTCAGCCCATGCCAACAGTGCTTACCCGACGGACAAAGATGTTTGAATTCTCGCTCACTCCAGCGGGAATTCGTCCGTGTCCAATTGCTCAAAAGGGCTAACGCCATGGACTAAGACATACAGCTGGACGACTCCCAGGTAGCTAGAGAGGCCGAATGCGCCGATACACAGGAACAAGCCCATGCCTGCATAGCTTCGGCGGTTGGAATACATCCCCCAAATGCCCATGCATATGCCAAGTAGCGAGATGACGAGGGCGATGGCGGGTGCGCGCCAGAAAACCATCGCGATAGCCAAACTCATGATGCCGAGGCAGAAGCTGGCCAGAGCGCCGCCGCTGGCGGCCGCATTTTGAGGATAGGAGGGCGGAGCCACCGGCGTGCGTGGCGCCGACGGCTTTACGAGAGGCGCGAAAGGCGATCCGTGGTAGACGGTTCCGCTGGCTATTGGCGCGGACACGTGTGGCGGTTGGTCTGAGCCCCCCGTTTCCACCGGTGCTTCCGATTCTGCCGGAGTGGCCAAGACAACTTCGGACTCGTTCGCTTGCTCGTCGGCCAGCTCTGCTTGTTCCGCCGGCGTCGCGAGGGGCTTCTCCCTCCGCACCGGAGGCAGGTTCGCCGGGTCGGGTCGCGACTCAACGGCGCGTCCGCACTTCCAGCAACAATTGACCGAGCCAATCAGCTCTTCGCCACAATAGCCGCAATTGACCGCCATCTTCTCGTTTCCTCTTTAGAGCGGTTTCAGTCGACCAGTGGGCAAACCGGTCGACTGGGCCAGATCACCCATTATCGACGCCGAACCGCCACTCGGCAACTGGCCCAACATCCCCAGCCGTCAAACCCCAGCCGTCAAACTATGGGTGGAGCTTGCCCAATTCAGTCTTGCTGACTAGCCTACAACGTAGGTCGGAGACCGTGGAAGAGCTGCTTCTCCCCGCCCGATCCTCCCCGCCCGATTCCCGCCGGCCCGATTCCCGCCGGCCCGATTCCCGCCGGCCTGGTTCCTCTCGACTGGTCTGATATTTTCACCCACCCATCCTCTCAGGCATTTTCGATGGCCAAGCCGCTCACGCTGATGGTTACTTCTCTTGGGGCTCTCCTCCTGGCTGCAACCTACTTGCTGGGGCAAGAACCAGAAGAGGCGGGTGAGCCGTCAACCACGGCGCCGGTCATCGCCGCTGCGTCAGACGAGGGGCGGCAGGCAATCTCGGCATTTCGCAAGCCCAACGGTTTTGAGGTGAAGCTATTCGCCGCTGAACCACTGGTCGCCAATCCGGTCGCGTTTTGCATCGACAACCAGGGCCAATTTTTTGTCTGCGAGTCATTCCGGCAGAATCGAGGCGTGACCGACAATCGTGGACATGATCAAGCTTGGCTCGACGACGACTTGGCCTCACAAACAGTCGCTGATCGACGGGATTACCACCTCAAACATCTCGGCGACAAAGCGGCCGAATACGCCAAATACGATGACCGCATACGCCTGCTCGTGGACAGCGATGGGGACGGCTCCGCGGACGAGGCGAGAGTCTTCGCTGCAGGGTTCAATCAGCTGGTCGACGGCACAGGCGCGGGTGTTTTGGCTCGACGCGGTGACGTCTATTTTACCTGCATCCCGAAACTCTACTTGCTGCAGGACAAGAATCGCGACGGGGTCGCGGACACCAGGAAGGCCTTGCACAGCGGCTACGGCGTGCGCGTCGCGTTTCGAGGTCATGATCTTCACGGCCTCTGCATGGGCCCCGATGGCCGTTTGTATTTCAGTATCGGCGACCGGGGCTACCACATCGAACACGAAGGCAAGCTGCTTCATGATCCGGGTAGCGGCGCCGTGTTTCGCTGTGAGCTCGATGGGTCCAATCTCGAGGTTTTCGCGACGGGATTGCGAAACCCTCAGGAGCTTGCGTTTGACGATTTTGGCAATCTGTTCACCGGCGACAACAACTCCGACAGCGGCGACCGAGCTCGTTGGGTTTACGTAATGGAGGGCGGAGACGCGGGCTGGCGAATGGCCTATCAATATTTGAGTGATCGGGGTCCGTTCAATCGTGAGAAGATTTGGCATCCGCATCATCCCGAGCAACCCGCCTACGTGGCGCCCCCCATCGCCAACTTTGCCGACGGCCCATCGGGCTTGATGTACTATCCGGGCGTCGGCTTGCCCGACACATTCCGAGGTCGATTTCTATTGTGCGATTTTCGTGGGACGGCGAATCGGAGCGGCATTCGTTCGTTTCGTATGCAACCGAAAGGCGCGTCTTTCGAGATGGTCGATGCGGAACAACCTTTCTGGAACATCCTTGCCACCGACATCGCCATGGGGCCCAATGGAAGACTCTACGTCACCGACTGGGTCGATGGTTGGAACGGTGAAGGCAAGGGGCGCATCTATCAGTTCTCAACGACAGATGCCGAGTCGCCGCTTGCCAAGGCAACACAAGTCTTGCTGAACCAAGGCGTCGACAGTCAGTCAACAACGAAGTTGCTTCAGCTACTTGCTCATCCGGATCAACGCGTTCGTTTCGAGGCCCAATTCGAATTGGCTCGACGGAACGATCACGCCGCCCTGTCTTCCGTTTGCCAAGACGCGAGACAAGTCTTGCTGGCTCGTCTGCACGCCATCTGGGGACTGGGGCAGATAGCACGACGCGGAGATGAACTCTCTTCGGTCGGTTCGGTTTTTCTCAAGCTCTCCGCGGACGACGAACCTGAGATTCGCGCCCAAGTGAGTCGGTTGCTGGGCGAACTGAACTGCGCTGGCGCCGCGAAAATACTGCTGGGCCGATTGGTTGATTCGGCGGATCGCGTTCGCTATTTTGCCGCGATTGGATTGGGAAAGATCCGTTTTGGATCGGCGGTCGATGAGCTTGTGCAGATGCTGGAGCAGAATAACGGCGTCGACCCGGCGCTGCGGCATGCGGGTGTGATGGGCCTTACAGGCGCTGCCAGTTCGGAGCAGCTCTACGCTCTTTCGACTCACCCCTCCGTGGCGGTGCGACGAGCTCTCGTGGTGGCCTTGCGGCGCCAGAAGAGCCCGCTTGTGGCGAGCTTTCTGGAGGATTCAAATCCGCTTGTCGTTGTCGAAGCGGCTCGAGCAATTCACGATTTGCCAATCCCTGACGCCATGCCTCACTTGGCCGACCTACTTGCGACGATGGGCGATGATCAGGCGCTAATTCGGCGTGTTCTCAATGCGAACTACCGAATCGGCCATCCCGACAACGCCGCCCGCCTGGCCGCTTTTGCGGCGGATCCTGGCCGTTCGCCCTCTATGCGAAAGGAAGCGGTGGAGATGTTGGCTGCCTGGGGATCGCCCTCCAGCCGCGACCGCGTGTTGGGGATGTGGCGCCCCATCGAGGCTCGAGAGCAAACAGCTGCGACGCTGGCGGTAAGCAGGCATCTACCGAGCTTACTGGCTGGTGACGAATCACTGCGGAAACGAGTCATTGAGGTCGCGGCGATGCTCGGCGTCAGCGGCTTGGGGAAGCGGCTCAAGCGTGTATTGGCTAACGAGAGCGAGTCGATGTCGCTTCGAGCCCAGGCGCTGTCGGCATTGTCGACGCTTAGGGATCCTCAGGCTCAAGGATTGGCCGAGGAAGCTCTGGCGAGCGAGTCGAGCGTAATGCGTTCGGCGGCCCGCTCAGTATTGGCGACTCTCCAGCCCGAGCAGACTGTGTCGTTGCTCGTGCAAGCGATTCGCGAGGGAGGGACTGACGAGCGGCAGTCGGCGTCGGCCGACCTAGGCGCAATGCAAAACGGCGTGTCCGACGCTCCACTGGCCGAACTCTTGCAAGACATTCTCGACAACAAGATTCCTCTCGATACGCAATTGGACATCGTTGAGGCCGCTCGAATCCGCAACACGAAGAGACACAAACAGCTGATTCGGCAAATCAGAAAACGGCTGGGTGAGGAGCCGTCATCAAAGTACGGGATGGCCCTGGCGGGCGGCAACGCCGAGCGAGGGAGGAGAATCTTCTTTGAGCGTACCAACGTCTCCTGCGTTCGTTGCCACAAAGTGGGCGGGAAAGGGGGCGAGGTTGGTCCCGACCTCAGCAAGATTGGCTTGGAGAAGAAACGAGACTATCTGCTGGAGGCGATCGTCGCACCCAACAAGGAAATCGCCAAGAACTTCGACTCGGTAATGGTGCTCGATGCGGACGGCCGCTTGCGCTCAGGCGTTCTTCAAGAAGAAACGGAAGAACACATTAAGATCATCACCGCCGATGGTCAGAGGATGACTATTCTTCTCGATGAAATTGAAGACCGCCGAAGCGGAAAATCGGCGATGCCCGAGGACCTGGTCAAGCAACTGAGCGACGGAGATTTGCGAGACCTGGTCGAGTTTCTTTCGGCTCAAAAAGCGTTGCCGTAAGGCGATGGACCGCGGCGAGCTGGCTGGCCCCAATCGCCTGACTCAAACGACGATTCTGGATGGCAAACCGCCCAGGCATTTCTGAGCAACGCTTAGTAGTTATACTCGGCGCCCATGAAGTAAACGCCGTGAAGAATGAGACTTCCGTTCGAGGCGATCTGTCGTACACCGCCAATGTTGGCGAAATAGTTGGGCACTTGATTGGTGGCTAGGCCAATCCCACTGACTCCGATGGCTCGGTAACCCGTGGTAAGGTTCCAGCATTCGTTCCACTGGTATCGAACTCCGAGCTCGATTTCGCCGAGCAGGGCCACGTCGTTTTTGGTGCTCGCCACGTTGTACTGCAGTCCGTCATACGGACTTGCGGCGTTGTTGACCGTGGCGGCGGCGTTGTCGCAGCCGATGAAGGAACTGTGAACCATGTGATTGCCGAAGACGCCGAGCTTGACGGTGCTGGAGAGCTGCCAACACTGGGCAACGCAAAACTCGCCCATGCCGCCGATCTGGAAACCTATCATGTGATTGTCCATGTCGACGTCGTAATACAATTCTTCTGCAGCCTGATTGCCGAAGACGACGTCCCAGGGGTCGGTGCGAAATCGAAATCCTTCGCTGAAATTGAAGTATCTCAAACCCATCATCCAGCTGATGCGAGCCGTGTCGCAGTCTCCAGTGACGCAGTGCCTCCAGCGATTCAGCTCGACGTTGTGGATCTCCTGCGCAACAACTGGTGCCTCTCGGCGTCGTTGAAGAATGTGGAAACTGCCGCCGGTCCGCCGCCGTCGTCGTGCTCAAGCGAATCGAAGACGAGCGACGAGTCGAGGTTCCCGACCATGTTGCTGCCATAAGCGTTGAACTCGGAGACATCGGCGATCATCCCGAAGTAGACGCCTTCGATGGAGGACGACCCATCCTCGCAATAATGCCCAATGCGTACGTTGTAGCCGAATCGC
>CAZWOU010000276.1:0-7093 GCA_964635375.1 uncultured Pirellulaceae bacterium
CCACCGACTGGGATCCGAAGCGGCTCGGCTCCACCACCTACAAAGGCGATCGCAACGATCCGCAGCGGCATTTTCGCGACATGGTCGCCTATGCCGACAAGCTCGTCGGACAAGTTGTGGCGCAGCTTGAGAAGTCCGGCGTCCGCGACAATACGCTGCTGCTTTTCACGGGCGACAACGGCACCGACAAGCCGATTGTTACCTCGTGGAACGGCACCAAGGTCGTCGGCGGCAAGGGCAGCATGACCGACATGGGGACGCGTGTGCCGTGCATCGCCAGTTGGCCGGCAGGCATTAAGCAGACCGGACGGGTCGTTGATGATCTGGTCGAGTTCTCTGACATGATGCCGACGCTCTGCGAAGTCACCGGCGCCAAGTTGCCGCCAAACTACTCGGGCGACGGTTCCAGCATCGTTCCGGTACTGCACGACCATGCGAGCGCCCGCAAAAAGGACTGGATCTATATCTGGTACCGAGGCCAGGTCATGGTTCGCAACAAGCAGTATTCTCTGCTGGCCAAAACCGACGGCAGCGACGCCAAGCTGATTCGCTACAAGGGACCGTTTGATGGGCAAGAACTTGCGGACTCCGCGCTTTCGGAACCGGAGCGCGCCATCAAGGGACAGTTCGAGGCCACGTTGGCGCAACTCGCCAAGACGCGTCTTTCCAGCGTCGACAAAGAGGCCCGGGCCAAGCTGAAGAAGACTGGAAAGAAGACTGGAAAGAAGACCGGGAAGAATCGCAAGAAGTAAGTAACCGACGCCGTCTCTGGCGGTGGCCCGTCGCCGCGCTTTGGCAAGTTCGACGTGCCGGTTAAGTCAATCGTCAATAGGTAGACCGCGCGTGTGAACGCAGATGTTAGCTGACAAGATCTGGAGATGCATGATGGCCCGTTACCTGCTTTCCGCTACGGTGTTGCTCACCGGTATCAGCATTGGCCATTGCCAAGAGCCGACCGACGCGAACCACTGGAAGATACCGAATGGCAGACACGACTTTCACGTGTTCCTCTTGATGGGGCAATCAAACATGTCTGGATTTGGAAAACTCTTGCCTGAAGACAGGAAGCCTGTCGATCGGGTTGTCAAGCTTCCGACCAAACACCAAGGCGAGCTAAAGTGGCTACCTGCGGCCCATCCTTTGCACAACCGGCTTCGATCGGATCGATTCGGCCTCGGTCTTCCCTTCGCAATTGAATATCTCAAGGATAAACCGGATGTTGTTGTTGGTCTGATTCCGCTTGCCTGGGGTGGCGCTCCCATCGACATGCTGAAGAAGGGTACTCCAACTTATGACGATGCCCTCGTAAAGACGAAGCTCGCTTTGAAACATGGCGAGCTTAAGGGCGTCCTTTGGCATCAGGGTGAATCGGATACCGTTAGTGACGCGCGGACCAGCTCTTACGAGCAGAAGTTGCACCAATTAATCGCAGACCTGCGAAAAGACCTCGCTGACGATCAACTTCCATTCGTTGCAGGCAATCTGGCGGAGTTCTACGGCACATCAAGAGACCACAGTTCACCCGAGCGCGTGAAACGAATCGATAAGGTTCGTGCAATTCTTCGAGCGTTGCCAAATAGGGTCGAGAATACCGGGTTCGTCGAGTCGAAAGGTTGTTCGTCTCCAGATCGCCACATGGTCCACTTCGACCGTGAATCCTACATATTGCTCGGCCAGCGTTACGCGAAGGTCTTCAGCGAGATGATGGACCGGGCGAAGGAGGGCGGAAAAGTTCGAGGCCGCTAGTTACTATTACTAGTTCTATTACTTGCACCTTTCGTCGGTTGAGTACTGAACAGACGACACATTGTCAAAATTCCAGCCGTTGAGGCCCTGCCCAATGACCATGATCCACCGCTTCTTTCTCGTTACAGCAATCACCCTCTCTCTCTGCGCAACGAGTTTCGCGCAGACGGGCGAGGAGATTATCGCAGACACTGGCGTCACTGGCGGAGTCATCGTTCACCTCGGTTGCGGCGATGGAAGGCTGACGACCGAGCTATGTCGAGGTAAATCGTTCGTTGTGCAGGGTCTCGATCGCAGCGCTGCGAACATCAAGTTGCTCCGCGACCGAATTCAATCTCAGAGCCTCCACGGTCGCGTCAGCGCAAACCTGCTCACCGGCTCCACGCTTCCCTTCACCGACAATCTCGTTACCCTCCTCGTCAGTGAAGATCAGGGCGACATCTCGATGGATGAAATCAACCGCGTCCTCAGCCCTGGCGGCATGGCCTATCTCAAGCGCTCAGGCAAATGGGCCAAAACCGTCAAGCCGTGGCCGGAAGACATCGACGAGTGGACCCACTACCTTCACGACGCCTCCGGCAACGCCGTCGCCGATGACCAGAAGGTCGGCCCGCCTCGGCACATGCAGTGGGTCGCCTCGCCGAGTTGGATGCGCCACCACCATTCCCTCGCCAGCGTCTCCGCGGTCGTCTCCACAAAGGGGCGGATCTTCTTCATTGCCGACGAAGGTAGTCGGGCGGCTGTTGAAGCTCCGGGGAAATGGGCCGTCCACGCTCGTGACGCCTTCAATGGCGTGCTGCTTTGGAAACACCCCATCGCAGAATGGGCCGACCACACCCAGAAGTTTCGTTCTGGCCCCGTTCAACTCGAGCGCATCCTCGTTGCGAGGGACGAACGCGTTTACGTCACACTCGCTCTCGACGCAGCCGTCTCCATCCTCGACGCCGCCACCGGTAGCATCGTCGCCGTCTGCGAGGGAACCGAGAAAGCCGAGGAAGTCATCCTGCAAGGAAACACTCTCTACGTTCTGACCGGCTCGCCTGTGTCGGAACAGAGGGCCGCGAAGATGGCCCGCCGAGGAGCGATCAGCGCCCGTGACCTCGTGGCCAAGACCATCGTTGCCGTCGACGCCACGAGCGGGAAGAAGATCTGGGCGGAAGTGATGGAAGGCCCGGCCAAACCAATCTCGCAGACCCTCGCGGCGGACACCGAGAACATCTACTTCCAGACCCTCACCGAAGCGATCGCTCTCGATGGAAAAACCGGAGAGCAACTCTGGGCAACCGTCACCGCCAAACCCGCCCGCCCGAAAAAAGACGCCAAGGCAAAGAACGGCAGGAAACCCAGACAACCAAAACCGACAGTTGGTATCGGCTGGTCCACCGCAACGCTCGTTGTCAACGGCGGCGTCGTCCTCACTGCCAACCAATCCGCCATCCACGCTATCGATGCCGCCACCGGCAAAAAACTCTGGCAAGCCGCCTGCAAACCTGGATTCCGATCTCCACCCGATGTGCTCGTCGTCAATGACGTCGTCTGGGCGGGACCCAACTTCGGCGACGGACGCGACCTCCGAACCGGCGAAGTCGTGCGACAGATTTCCTACCTCAACGATTTGCGCACCGCGGGACACCATCACCGCTGCTACCGTGACAAGGCCACGACCAACTTTCTCCTCGGCGGCTATCGCGGCATCGAATTCATGGACCTCAAAGGCGACAACCATTCCCGCAACAACTGGATTCGCGGCGTCTGCCAGTACGGAGTCATGCCCAGCAACGGGCTGGTCTACGCACCGCCGCATCAGTGTGCCTGCTTCATGGAATCGAAGCTCTACGGATTCTGGGCCGTCGCCCCCGCCTCCCAAAGCGCCTCCAACTTACCCGCGCCTGGACCGCGTTTGCGAAAAGGCCCCGCCTACGAATCCGCTTTGAAAACCGAACTCAAGTCCGATCCCGAAGGCTGGCCCATGCATCGCCAGGGATCGAGCCGCGGGAATGCCGCCACCACTGCGGTGCCCGAGACCTTGCAGGAAAAGTGGAGCACTAGGATCGGCGGTTCCCTTACCGCCCCGGTCGCCGCGGCGGGCAAAGTCGTCCTCGCACGCCGTGAGGCCGGCGAAGTCGTCGCGCTCGACCAGGCTACCGGCAGGATCAGTTGGCGATACGCCGTGGCCGGACGCATCGACAGCGCTCCCACCATTCACGGCGACCTCGTCCTCTTCGGCAGCGCCGACGGCCACGTCTACTGCCTCCGCCTAAACGACGGCGACAACGCCTGGACCTTCCGCGCCGCTCCCGCCGAGCGTCAAACCATCGCCTTCGACCAACTCGAATCCGTCTGGCCCGTCCACGGCAGTGTCCTCATACAGAATGACGTTGCCTGGTTCACGGCCGGTCGCAACTCCTACCTCGATGGCGGCTTGCACCTTTTCGCCATCGACCCGCGAACCGGCGCGATCAAATCCAACGAACCCATTACGAGCGCCCACGCCGGTGTCGACATCGAAGCGCGCGACCAATTCAAGCCTAAGAAACTCACCCAGAATGCGACCGACTACAAAACTTTCACCGCACCAGACCGCTCGGATGCCTTCTCTATGGCCGGTTCGATGAGTGACATCCTTGTTGGCGACGGCGAATCGATCTACCTCCGGCAAACCCGCTACAACAGCGCCGGCATCGCCCAGGCCGATAACGGGATGCACCTCTTCTGCACCTCCCGCCTCGTCGATGGGCACGAGAGTCAGCGCTCCTACATGGTCTACGGCAGTGGTGACTTCTCCCGCACGCCGGTGGCCTTTTCCTGGCTCGCCGATGGCCGCTCCTATGGCGGCAAGCAACTCGCCCGTCCCTACGGCGTCACGATGGCCTTCGATAAGAACATGGTCTATTCGATCCGCAGTCTCTGGGCGCGAGCCGAGCATAGCGGATACAGACTCTATGGATGGGATCTTCGCGACCAGTTCCTCACCGACGCCTCCGAACCCGATTTTCGTGTTTCGAAAAACGGCAAGAAAGCCACTCCCGCCTGGGAAGCCGACATCGCGGTCCGACCGCGCGGTATTCTACTCTCCGCTGACCGCCTCTACGTCGGCGGCATGCCGAACAAAGTGGGGGGTGTAACCGAGAAAGCCCTTGATGGCACAAAGGGCGGAGTCATCTCCGTCCTCTCGGCAACCGACGGCCGGCCCCTCACCAGTTACGAACTCGCCACCGCCCCGGTGTGGGATGGAATCGCCGCAGCCAACAAGCAGCTCTTCATCACGAGTGTCGACGGCGCCGTCCGCTGCCTCGGCGACTGAAGGCCTCAACCAACGATTTCATTCCCCCGATGTAACACACCTGTATGTAACACGCCCCTGCATCTAACACACACCTGCATCTAACACACCTCTGCATCTAACACACAATGACAATGACAAGGACAAAGACTATGAAGAAGATCTTGACGGCGATTCTGGTTATCGTTTTGGCTGCCTCAAGCCCCTTTGGAAAGAGCGCCAGTGCCGGTGAGTGGGCCACGCTCTTTAACGGCAAAGACATCAAGGACTGGGAAAAGAAAGGCGGCGAAGCAGCATACAAGGTCGAGGACGGCTGCATTGTCGGAACCACCAAGCCACGCACGCCAAATACCTTCCTCTGTCCACCGAAAAGCTACGGCGATTTTGAACTGACTTTCGAGGTTCAGTGTGACCCAGCCCTCAACTCGGGCGTACAAATCCGTTCCATTTCCAATGCCGATGAAATCCCAGCCGGCTTGTCTGAAAAAGATGCAGTGAAGGCAAAGAAGAAAGCCGATGGGAAGTCGCTCTTCGGGCCGCAGGTGGAAATCGCTGCGAACGGCAATGCCGCTGGTGTCTGGTTCGAAGGCGTCGGTGGCTGGCTGCTGGATCCGAAACCCGAAGTCACCCAAAAGGCGTACAAGAAAGACGGCTGGAACAACTATCGAGTTCTCGCGAAGGGCGAGCATATCCAGGTATGGGTCAACGGCACAAAGATATCTGACGGCAAAGACACTCGCACACACTTTACGGAGGGCCGCCTCGGTTTCCAAGTCCATGGCGTTGGCAAGAAAACCGAACCACTTTCCGTTCGCTGGAAAAACATCAAGATTCGTGAAGTTAAGTAGAGCGAATGTCAAGATCCAACTTCGCCGTAGCTGCGTTCGCCAGAACGCAGCTACGACGTTTGGCCGCACTCTGGCGAGTGCGCATTCATCCTGATCCCGCTGCCCCTCGCGCCCGCTGTCGTAGTCTTCTTCATGGCGTACTCCTTTTGCCCTCGTTGGGCTGCTGATGATTGATAAACCAACAGCAGGACATGCCGCCTTCTAGTTATCTCAAAAAACACGACATTCGGTCATATTTCCGACCATACTTGAGAATCCAAGATGAATGACAAGCCAAAATCAGAGTACTACATCGCGAGAGACAAGAAGGTCGGTGGGGCCGTACAGCGTTAAGCAAATTGAAGCAGCAATCCGCAGTCGTACGTTAACGGCTGGTCGAACAAGATGGCCAGATAGAACATTTGGATAGGTTGATGAAAACACAATTAGGTCGTAGACATTTTCTTCGCGGAATGGGAACGCTTATTGCGTTGCCAGCGTTGGAATCGATTGGCTTTCGCCGTTTCGCGTCAGCAGCTTCTCAAGCACCTGCCACGCCACCCAAACGCATGGTCTTCCTCGGCTTCGGGTTTGGGGTGACCAAGGAATCCTGGTTTCCGGACGTCAAGCAGACCGGAGCCGGTTACGATTTGCCGAAGGGTCTCGCCCCGTTGGCGCGCCACAAGGCGGACTTCACCGTCGTGCAGGGTTGTTCGAACCAATACACTGACAATGCCCACTGGGGCAGCACCTTCTGGCTCACCGGCGCCAATCGGTTTTCCGTTCCCGGGCAAAGTATGTCCAATAGCATCTCCGCCGATCAGGTCGCAGCCGGGCAACTTGGTCAGAACACGCGTTTTGCCTCTATACAGATTGGCAGTCCGGACGCGGGAAGCTCCGGTCACGGCCCTGGGCTATCTCTCGCCTGGAACCAGCGCGGTAAACCGGTCGCGGGACTCGACACGCCAGTACGGGTGTTTCACAAACTGTTCTCCGCCGACGACCTGCCGCTGGAACAACGCCAGGCCGCCATCGCCGAAAAACGCAGCGTGCTGGATGCCGTTGTGACGGAGGCAAATCGCGTGCAGCGCGGTCTCACGAAGACCGACACCGATAAGCTGGACGAATATTTCCAGGGCATCCGCGATATCGAGACGCGACTGAGCCGGGATGAAGAGTGGCTCGACGTCCCGAAAGCTAAGCCGCCGATTGAAGAACCCTCGCCGGGTTTGAAGGG
>CAZWOU010000277.1:0-6974 GCA_964635375.1 uncultured Pirellulaceae bacterium
GGACTCAAAGACCCACACGAAAAACCGAATTTACAGAACAGGGGTTGCTTGGCCGTGGAAAGCACCTGTATTTGCGTCGAACCGGCTCCAACGTGACCGCGGAGGTTCGTGATGGCGAGCCAGTAAGCCGACACAAGCCCTCGGTCGATGTGATGATGAACTGTGCGGCCAAGATCTTTGAAGATCGTTGCCTGGGCGTTGTCATGACGGGCATGGGGCGAGACGGCGCCGATGGATGTGGGGCGATCCGCCTGCGAGGCGGGTACGTCCTGGGCCAAGACGAATCGTCCTCTGATGTATACGGCATGAATAAAGTGGCTTTCACTGAAGGACATGTCGACCGTCAGTTTTCGCTTGATCGGCTACCTGAACTATTGACTCGACAGGCGAACAACATGTTTGCCAGAGATTCCGCACGGCGTCTGGAAGCGACAAAATGACGTCGCGACTATCAGAACCTGACCTACACTTGCAGTAGCGCTCGTCGCTTGCGAGCTGGACCATCAGGAATACAACGAGAACCGAATAACTTCATCGGGGGGCACTTAGATGGCACGCGAGATATGCACGAAGAGTTGAGTGTTGTTGATCGACGACGACGACGCCATGGTTCGCTTGTTGGGCCGGATTCTCGAGCGATCGCTCGGTGAAGACGGATTGGTCGTGGAATCGGTGACAGACCCGTCGGAGGCTCTGGCGAAGATCACCAATGAAGTCTTTGACATCGTCGTAACAGACTTCGACATGCCGGAAGTGTCGGGGCTAGACATTCTCGTGGCCGCAAAGAGCCGCAACGCCTCCACCCAAGTGCTGCTCATTACTGGACATTCCAGCCAAGCGACGTTGCTTGAGGCAATGGAGCGGGGAGCTACGGATTATCTGATAAAACCGGTCGACCAAAGCCAGTTTGTCGAACTGATCAAGCAAGCCCACGATCGCCACCACCGTTGGCGAGAAGCGCTCGCGCAAACTTGGCATCAGAAACATACAGAGGCTGCTGCTGGAGGCTAACAGGATCGTTGTGCATCATTGGCTCGCCAGTGTTTGAGTCTAGTGGCGCCCTGCCCGGCTTGCCTGCGGCGAATCGCTACCAGGCGAATAAACAAATCGTAACATCGTATTTAACTGCTCACCCAAGGGGATAGTCATGCCAAAAGTACTCGTCGCGGACGACTCCGGAACCATGCGAAAAATTATCATTCGTTCTTTGAACGCTGTAGGCATTCAAGACGTCGTTGAGGCCGTCGACGGCCAAGAAGCGTTCACGAAGTTTCAAAGCGAGGTATTTGACCTCGTTCTGACCGACTGGAACATGCCCAACAAGAACGGACTCGAGCTCGTCAGGGACATCCGAGGCGAGAAGTCCACGGTTCCCGTCGTCATGATCACGACGGAAGGCGAGAAGAGTCGAGTCATGGAAGCTATTCAAGCCGGCGTTTCCGACTACCTGCTCAAACCCTTCACTTCCGATACGTTGCGGGAGAAACTCGACAAGTTCGGTGTCGCGTAGTCCTCGGAGACCTAACGCCGCGTGACACAGCCTATTCACTTTACCCTACCCTGCTTTGAGACGATGAAAGCCGAATACATCAACCCGTTTATCAAGTCCACCGTCAATGTCTTTTCGACAATGGTGGACTGCACTCTCGAGCGCGGTCCGCTGCAAACCAGAGATTCGTTTGCGCCTTTGCATGAGGTCAGCGGCATCATTGGCCTATCCGGAAAGGCGATGGGCACCGTCGTGGTAAGCCTGTCCCGTGAAATGGCCTTGCAGACGGCAGGCGTGATGCTCGGCGAACGGCCCCTAGAAATCGATGCCGATGTGACTGACGCCGTGGGTGAGATCGCCAACATGATCGCGGGCGGCGCGAAGCGGCAACTCGAAGAGTTGGAGATGAGCGTCAGCCTGCCCAGCGTTATCTGCGGGAAGAACCACAGCCTGTCATTCCCATCCCATGCGACGACGATCGTGATTCCCTTCGATTCAGAATGGGGCTCGCTTTCTATCGAAGTTGGTCTGATTGATATGCCGAACGCACCCACTCAAGCTGCACAGCCTGTTGCCGCTGCAGAGGGTTAGATGGGTATCGGGTGCGCCCCCACCTGCACATCAACGCCTTTACTGGCCACAGGGTGATAGCCCTGTCGTGGAGACGATAACATTATGAAAACGATGCACATTCTTCTTATAGAAGATAGTCGGGTTTGTGTTTCCACGATGACTGAGGCCTTGGAGAGCATTTCTCATTGCAGTTGCCAGGTGACATTCGCCACCACGATGGCGCGCGCGAAAGAGCTGATCACGGAAAGAGGATTCGATGTAATCCTGGCGGACTTGGGGCTACCCGACTCCAGTGGCGTCGGGACGATCGTGACGCTCGCCTCTCTTACTCCCGACACTCCGATTGTTGCTCATACAGCGAACGACTCTGTCAACATGTTGATGAGTTGCATCGAAGCCGGCTGCGACGGATACCTTGTTAAGGGCGAGGTTTCGCCGACGGCACTGTACCGCGAACTCGTGATGGCCATGAAGCGACGCAAAGCTAACGTGGAACGCGCCGAAGCAACAGCTCTATCAACCTCTCTGGTCAACGTGGTTGCTGACGCTGTAATCACCCTTGATGAGACGGGTGTCATCCACTCGTTCAATCAACGCGCGTCAGACATCTTCGGGTACGCAGCAGAGGAGATCATTGGGCAACTCGCGGTCACGCTGATCCCGAAGCAGCACAATGTTGATGTTACATGGGACGTCAAGAAGAGTACAGGAATCCCCGAGTACCATGACGTAGAAGTGGAGCTAGCGCATAAAACGGGCCGAGTCTTTCCCGGCCGGTTTTCAGTCGCCGCTGTACCGCAATCCGCACGCGATCAAAAGAGACTCTATTGCCTCACCATTCAAGACAGCACGTGCGAGAAGAACCGAATAGTCGAGTTGCACAGAGCATATGAAAAGGCGGCTCTTGCCACCCGCTCCAAGAGCGAGTTCCTGGCAAATATGAGTCACGAGATTCGCACGCCAATGACGGCAATCATCGGCTTCGCAGAGACAATGCTCGACAACAAACAGACAACGTCGGAGAGGTTGCGCTGTATCCGCACCATCTGTCGCAATGGGAACTACTTGCTGGGCCTCATCAACGACATTCTTGATCTCTCCAAGATCGAATCGGGAAAAATGACGGTCGAACTGGCGCCCGTCGAGCCGTGTCAGGTCATCGCGGAGGTGGCCTCGTTGATGTCCGTGCGAGCCGATGCGAAGGGATTGTCGCTTGAATATGATTACAGTGGCGCGATCCCGACAATGATCCAGAGCGACGCCACGCGACTGCGCCAGATTCTCCTCAACATGGTAGGCAACGCGATCAAGTTTACCGAAACTGGAACGATTCAGATTGTGACACGTTTGCTGGACGAAGGCGACGAACTCCATCTGCAATTCGATGTGACTGATACGGGACTTGGCATGAACCTCAAGCAAATAGACGGGCTTTTTCAGCCTTTTGTCCAAGCGGACACATCAACAACCCGCAAATTCGGAGGCACGGGGTTGGGCCTAACGATTAGCCAGAGGTTTGCCGAGATGCTCGGCGGCAACATCTCAGTAGCCGCAAGCGAACCGGGGGTTGGAAGCACCTTCCGCGCCACTGTGAAGACCGGGTCGCTCGATGGCGTGAGTATGGTCGTTGACCCCAGGTCGGCGACCGTGGTGACTGACACCGCAAGCAATCTCACGCAGAGTTCTTCATCCGATCTGCAAGACATCCGTATCCTATTGGCTGAAGATGGACCAGACAACCAACGCTTGATTTCGTTTATCCTCAAGAAGGCCGGTGCCGAAGTCACTGTCGCAGACAACGGTCAGGTCGCGCACGATCTTGCCCTGAGGGCGAGCGGCGAAAGGACACCTTTTGATGTTATCCTCATGGATATGCAAATGCCCGTCATGGATGGCTACACGGCGACCCGAAAACTCCGTGAGGCCCGCTACGCTGGCCCTGTAATCGCTCTCACCGCGCACGCGATGGCCAGCGACCGGCGGAAATGTCTAGACGCCGGTTGTGACAATTACACAACCAAGCCGATTGACCGAAAGGCATTGGTCTCGCTGGTAGCGCAGCACGCGCGTCAACAGCCATGTGAGAGCAGGTAAACTAATGTTCCGTTAGAATGCACTTCGCGACGACGCGAGCCAAGGAAATCATGACGCGTGTGGGACGAGAACAGACTGTGCACACTGGAGCCAAATCGTCTTTCCGGCCTTGCACGGGCTGAACAGCTGTTCAAAAAAAGGCGCCCCGACCATTGCGACCGGGGCGCCTTCATTGTGTGTCCAACCCAACGAGTGGGTGTTGTCTAGTTGTCGCCAAAGGGGTTACTGCCCTCGGCCGGTTTTGAACCCTTCGCACCAAAGGGATCGTCACCCGCCGGCTTGCCGAACGGGTCTTTAGCTGGAGGGTTGTCGTTCTTGAACGGGTCGGCGGCGTCATCCGCCGCTGGCGGGCTCTTGGCCGGCGGAGCGAACGGATCGCTACCAGGCGCGGATTTGAAAGGGTCAACCTTCGGGGCGCCGTCAGGCGCTGGCGCGCCGGGTCCGCCAATGCCGGGAATACTTGGCATCGTGGTGGGGATCTTTGGAGTCGCTACTTTCAGCAGGGCGCTGAACAAGCTTTTGGCGCCGCCCGATGTGGGCTTCACCGCCGCTCCGTCCGTGTCCGCAGGCTCCGTCGGCGGATTAGCAGGCTTGGCCGGCGCGGGCGTATCGAATGGGTCCGCAGCGGGCTTCGTCGGCGCGGGCGTATCGAACGGGTCTGCCGCGGGCTTGGCCGGCGCGGGCTTGGCCGGCGCGGGCTCAGCGCCAGTCTCGGCTGGCGGCGCGGGCGTACCATCGCCAAAGGGATCTGAAGTGTTTGCTGGAGCTTCAGCAGGTTTGGGTGGCGCGGGCGCCGGCTTGTCGGGATCGACAAGGACTTGCTTTTCCGCTGCCTCAAGATCACGGTAACGGGCAGCCTTCCGTTTCAGCGCAGCTCGCTTTAGAGTCAAACGCGCGTCGGCCCGTTGGCCTTCGATCGCGAGCCGCAGAGGTCCCTGAACTCGCTGCAACGAGCGCCCGATGTCATAGTGCCGCTCGTCGGAGGAGACCTCCATCTCGGCGCCCAACTTGAAGTCGGCTGTTGACTTCTCGGCTTCGCCGAGATTGGACTGAACCAGACCGCGAAAATAGTAGGGTCGTGGGTCAGTGGGCTCTGCTTCGATCGACTCGCTCAAGTATCCGAGCGCTTGTTCGAACTGGGACGCGTAGTAGGCGTGCACGCCCCGTCCATAGAGTTCGGCTGCAAGATTATCTTGAGCAAGACACGTGTTGGGAATAAACGCACAGACTAGGGCTAAGGCCGCACCCATCACCGCTTTACGGTACATCGGAATTCGCTCCTTTATCGCGTCCCGAATGTGGAAACGAAACGACACAACGTAGGCCGCTCAGGAAGTTTATCGTAATTCCCCTCGACCAAATGGGCAAGCAGAAACCACCCCCGCGGCTAAAGATCTTGCTCTCGAGAGACCGAAATGCGGCTCATCAGGGGGCTGAGGGCCAGCGCGGCGGAGATCAACAGGCAGACGGCCCAGGCCAGATCGCCGGTTTGGCAGTAGACCGTTTGCTCGATGCGAGCCGGGGCGACGCGATCGACGAGATAGCCCGGCGTGCGTCGAGGAACCCGATGTCGCTTTCGCCCGCAATCGTCCAGCCAAACCGTGATCCCCGTGTTGGCCGAGACCAAGACCGGACGGCGCAACTCAACGGCTCGAAAGACATTACAGGCAAAGTGCAGATCGAGGATGGACGATCCCCAGAACCAACCGTCGTTCGTCAGGTTCAGCAGCACGTCGGGCCGATCGCCCTCCGAAGCGAGACGCCGGAACTGTCTTCGGACGAGATGTGGGACGGTCGTTTCAAAGCAAATGGTGGGGGAAAACACCACCCCATCGAGCGGAAACGACATCGGCGAATGGCCTGCTGTCAGGCCGCGAGCCATCGGTGTCCATGTGTAGATCCAAGGCAATTGGTCAGCCAGGGGTACATATTCTCCGAACATCACCCGGTGGGTCTTAAAGTAGCGGCCTTCTGTCTTTCCGAGCGGGCTGATCAGCTGGGCGGTGTTGAGATGCTCAGGTGGGTGCTCCCCGTATCGCATGGAGGTCGTACCCACGAATTGCCAAGTGCCGGCCGCATCGGGTCGGCTGCCGGGCACAGCTTCATGAATCGCCGCCGCCGTCCGGACTTGGTGCAGTTCGCAATCCTCCGCGCCAACAGCGAGCGCGAGGCTCAGTTTCTCTGGAGTGATTTCGACGCCCGCCGGCGCCTGTGGCGTTCCGTCGACGATCACATCGGGTTTGTTGGCCGAGAAAGTCGACTCAGGCCAAATGATCAGTTGCAGATCGGGGTGGTCCCGTTTGGCGCGCTGCGCCTGGCCGAGACACTGCTGGAAGAGATCAACGTTCCGCTGACGATCGGCGACGAACACCACGTCCTGGTTGCTCTGCAGGAGACAGACCAAAACTCCCTCGTCGTCACCTCGCGGCGGCAAGTTTCGCAGTCGGTCGTAGCCGTAGAGCCAGCTGGCTCCAAGGGCGATCGTGAGCGGGATCAGGGGCCAGGGCTTCCATTTTGTCTCGGCGGTCGCGACTGCTTCGGCGATGCTCGAGGCCGCAATCATGACCACCAAGCTGACCGCGTAGGCTCCGCCGAGATCCGCGATTTGGATCATTGCCGGCCAGGCCGTCAACGGATGGCCAACCAAGCCGATTGAAAAACCGGTTGCAAAGAAGCCTCGGGCGAATTCCAAGCCGACCCAAACAACGGGCGCGACGAGAATCAGGGGCAGTCTCCATTTGGCCACACCCTGTCGACCGATGGCGACGAAGATCGGCACGTAGCTTGCCGCGTAGAACGAGAGTGCAAACCAACCGAA
>CAZWOU010000278.1:0-3724 GCA_964635375.1 uncultured Pirellulaceae bacterium
CAATCTGCTGACGACGATTGGTTGGGCGCTCGGCGGCACGACGACCTATTGTCTGGAGGGGTCCGTGTTCGTCTCCGGCGCCGTGGTGCAATGGCTGCGCGACGGCTTGGGCGTAATCGCCGAATCGGCCGACGTCGAAAGACTGGCGGCCGAAGTCGAGGAGAGTGGCGGCGTTTACGTTGTCCCCGCTTTTGTCGGCATGGGGGCGCCCTACTGGGACCCCTACGCTCGAGGCGCCATTCTCGGTTTGACGCGAGGCTCTACGGCCGCCCACCTCGCTCGCGCTGCAATCGAGGCCATGGCGTTTCAGACTCGTGACCTAATCGAGGCAATGGAGAGAGATTGCGGCGCTCGACTAGCGGAACTCAAGGTGGATGGCGGAGCTTCCGCGAACAACCCTCTCCTGCAGTTCCAAGCGGACTTGCTTGACGTCGTCGTGCGGCGCCCGGAGGTTGTCGAAACCACCGCGCTCGGCGCCGCCTACCTGGCGGGACTTGCCGTCGGCGTCTGGTCGGGACTCGATGATGTTCGCGACAATTGGAGGCTTGACCGAGAGTTTCAGTCGCAATGGGATGACGAAATTCGCCAGTTGCGTTACGCTCGCTGGAAGAAGGCTGTCGAACGCTCGCTGGATTGGGAGGAACATGGTTCGTGAATGGGCAAGATCTTTTTGTGGGAGGCCTCTCCATCCTGCTCGGCGCAGTCGCCCTGGGAGCCGCCGTGGGCAACTGGAGTTTTTTCTTCCGGACACGACGAGTCGTTTGGCTCGAATCGCGATGGGGCCGCAACGGCGTTCGCGTGGCTTTCGCTGTCGCCGGACTCCTTCTGATTCTCCTCGGGCTGATGATCGCAGCCGGAATCCGCGTATACTCGCGCTCCACTCCACACGCTTGCCGGCAACCGGCCTACGCGCTGCAAGCAGCCGTCTTGTGATCAGCGTGCGCTGGGGTCGAGGCGTCCAGATCGAGATGTCCGCGACAGATTGGACTCGACCGCGCCCAGTTTTAGTCAGCGTTCGGCCGGATAGAGAGGCGGACTTCATCTCCACCCAAAAAGGGCGGTTGCAATGTTGCTGGTCTATTCATCCGATACGCCCCTCTATCACTACCCGTTCGCCACCGTCGGCGCCATGCTTCTATGCGTTGTTTTCAGCCTGGGTGCCATCACAACGGGAAGCACGGACTATATTCTGGTTTGGGGGGACGGATACCATCCAACTCAGTGGGTGACGTCCAATTTCGCCCACGTGGGCATCGCCCATTTGGTCATCAACCTGATGTTCCTGTTTTGCTTTGGACTGGTCGTTGAAGGCAAAATCGGCTGATGGCGATTCACGCTGGCTTTCCTCGCCATTGGCGTCACGCAGAACGTACTCGAGCAAACCCTGATGTTGGGCGTTGGTCAACGGGAGGTACTCGAGCAAATGCCGATGTTCGGCACCCAGCAAGTAGGTTCATGCGGGGTCTCGGCAGTCATCTTCGGCTTAATGATGATGGCTGTTACCTGGGCTCCCAATTGCAACCTCAAGGCCTTCTTTTGTTGGCGGTACCATTTGCCGACGTTTTTCGACATTCCAATCGCCCTGTTTTGCCTGGGCATGGTCTTCATCCAATTCCTGCTGATGAAGGCCGGAGTGGCATTCCACAGTTTTCCATCAGAGGCAGGCTATCTCAGCGGCCCTGCTCTCCATCTGATGGGTGCGGCCATCGGCCTTGGCGTTGCACTCGCGATGCTGCGTCTTGGCCAAGTCGAGACGGATCGTCGCGATATCTTCTCGATCATCCGCGGGGCCTCGCCGGAGGATGACGAGATCGATTTTCACGGGCGATCATCCAGTCTCAGCCAACAGCTTGCCGAGAGGGAATCGCCTAGCCCGATGGAATCCGATCGGCGAAGACATGAGCTGCAACAACTCGTGGCCAGTCGCAAAGGGCCGCTGGCTTGGGCCGCTTATCAACGCTGTTTGGCCGACGATCCCGACTGGCGATCTGAGTCGATCGATTTGCTGAGACTGATTGGACTTCTTGACAAACAGCAGTCGTGGGACGATGCGATACCAGCTATGGTGGAATACTTGCGGTTGTTTGACGAACGCTCGGACGCTGTCCGAATTCAACTCGCCTCCGTCTTGCTCGAGCACGCCGGCAGGCCCACTCAGGCCCAGCATGTTCTCGCCAAGATCAAGCCGCATGAACTTTCCCAGGATCAGCTGGTCCGATTGCAACAACTGGTCGCCCAGGCCCGCCAACGTGAACAAGAGGACGCTCTTTTTGTTGTCGAGGACTGGTAGCGGACGCCCTGGAGTGAGCAGCGATGGCAGCCCCGAAACAGACGCCCGCGCCGAGCAACATCAACAACCGAGCGGAGCATGGCTGCTTGGAAGTGGTTTGGCCAAGTCGCGTCGTCAACATCCCTCTTCGCCGTCTGCGAGACGCCTGTGCGTGCGCCCACTGCGTGCACGAATTGACCGGGGAGAAACTGGTGAAGCTGACGGACATACCCGAGGATATTCAGATCCAAAAAATGGAACTCGTCGGCGCCTACGCGTTGCGCGTCAAATGGTCCGACGGGCACGACACAGGACTCTTCACCTGGGAAAAGCTGGCTGCGTTTGCTGATGGATCCGTCGACGTCGAGTGATCTCTCTCGTTATCTTATCGCCAGCGGCCTGTAGCTTGATGAGTCACCATGGCTTGTCGAATGCCTGGCATGAACCTTTCAGGCTGATTGCAAAAGGTGTTCAGTGAAGCTTCGCTGGAAAAGAGAATCATCGACTTCTTGTACCAGAGACCAAAGCGCCGATTTCCTTCAACCACTTGGTTCTCTTGCAGCAGTTGGACTGGGTCGAGCCCCAAGAGCAGCGGAAAATAGAACTCGGGATTGCCCTTGAACTTTTCGAGTTCGGCTTGGCTTGCACAAAGGAACAAACGACCTCGGTGGTAGATGGAGAATCGTTGGTCGCCTCTTTGCCAGACTCGATGTTCCTGCAAAGTGACGGGGCAGAATCCGTCCAACGCCGGTTGGCGAGTTGTCTGAGATTGAGCTTGCGGCAAGGCGGCTCGTGAACGCGGTCCGGGTTGAACTGGCGAGTCCGTGACCGAAGCTCTACTGCCCGACGAGCCAGACCGAGATGGATAGTTCGGCGGCCGACTTGGCTGCGACTGTCGGCCATAAGCTGGAGCGTAGGCGCTCGGGCCAGGTGTTTGGCGAGTCACTTGGTGTGGTTGCGACGCTAATCCGCTGTAGCGACTTCCGCCACCAGCTGGCGCCGCGAGCGCTTGCGAACTCGGCCCGGCGTCACGATTCTGATCGCCGCTGCCTCCGCTGGGTCCAGTGGGATGTGAGCCACTGGAGGTAACGGTTGCGGATGGCGTTGGGCGCCCAAGGTTTCCTCCACGCGCTCGTGCCGCGAACTGTTGAGCGGGCGAACGCCGGCCATATCGATCCGCAGGATCTTGGGCGATGTGGCGAGTGCCTTGGGGCTGTGTGCTGCGTTGGTTGGAGTAGCGCGATGGTTGGCTTGTCGCCGGCGTTTGGCCCGAGCTCGGCTTCGCCGCAACGTATGGATTGGTTCGCATGGCTGGCTGCGGCGCTGGCGCCCGAACTTGCTGAGTTGGCGCTTGCTGAGTTGGGCTGTAACGGCTTGTCGCCATCGGGGCCTGCTGTCTTGGGGCTTGCTGCGTGGGGGCTTGCTGTGACGGGCTATAACGGCTTGTCGTCATTG
>CAZWOU010000278.1:3824-6903 GCA_964635375.1 uncultured Pirellulaceae bacterium
GGGGCTTGCTGCGTGGGGGCTTGCTGTGACGGGCTATAACGGCTTGTCGTCATTGGCCTGTTCGCAGTATCACGACGGGGGGGCTGGGCGAGACCACTGGAGCTGAATTGGCTTTCTCGTTGTGAGCGCGCTGTGGGTGGCTGCGGCGTCTGGGCGGTGTGAACAGCGGCGTTTTGAGGTTGACGATGGACGCGAGCGTGGGCGGCGACTGCGTCCAAGAAGCGGATGTAGTTGTTGGGATCTTGAGGGCTTGTCGTACGATAGAGCTCATGGCCATCGGGAGTCATCACGATGTCGGTGGGCCAACCTTGAACGTCGAATTTTTCAGTCAAGTGACTTGATTGCTTGCCATGGATCTTCACAGCCACATATCCGGCCGCCAACGATCGCTGCACTTCCGCCCTGGGGAAGACGTTTTTCTCTAGGCGGCGACAGGGTGGGCAATCATCGGACCAGAAGTGTACGAGCACCAACCGCCGGGTCTGTTTCGCCAGTTGCTTCGCCGATTCAATATCCCGTTCCCAGCGAATGATCGCCTGTGCGGGGAGCGCGAGCGTGACCAAAACAACGAGTGCCAGGGTGGCTAGAGTCAGTTGGTTTCGCATTGAGAGCGCCCGTTGAAAAGACCAGGGACCGCAGATTGAAATGGAATCACGACACCCAAATAGAGCGGTACTCGTCTTATCGGTCGGCGATCGCCGTTGATGAAAGCAAAACGTGAGAATGATCCGTTTCTATCGATTATAGGGCCGAAACTGGGGCCGAATTGGCGAAAAAAACTCTCCATTTTCCCACAATCCCTGCAAGGATTCGCTTGACATGACCGAAGACATGAGTAAGATTCCCCATAGTTTTGAACTCTGTCTGGCGCGATGGTGCGCCGCTGGTCCACGAGCTTTTGGACCTCCTCCCCGATCCGATTTGTTCGGCTTGAGGAATATCAGGGACCTGAGAAGGCTTCTTTAATCTCCGCGGCGCGACGGTAGTCGTGTCTCAAACCGGTGGAGCTGACCACACTCTTGTTGTGGATGTTTCGGCTTGCGGCGGTTAAGGACCTGGCAGCGATCGATAGTCGAGTCGACTATAGAGCGCGGACAGTTAATTCTATTAGGCGGACGAGCGCTTTTGGGAAGCGTGAGATTCCGTGTCTAGCTAATGCGTACGAGCATCGGAATGCGACGTCGTGAGTGCTGTTTTATGGCCCTTGGCCTTGCCAGTCATATGAACGCGCGCTCGTTCTTAGGACGTGTCCGATGACGCTCCCACTGCAGAATCGTAGGTGAGTCATGGGGAAAAAGAAACGTTTTCGGTCCCGCCAGAATCACTCTGGAGGCGGAGGCGGAGGCGGAGGCGGCGGTGGCGGCGGAGGACGTCGACACCATCATAAGCGTCGTCGTCCACAGGGACGTTCGGTGGATCGCGAACCGTTCGACGCCGATGCGCCCTTGGAGGCTGGCTTCGGCCTCTTGGAGATGCATCCCAACGGCTATGGGTTTCTCCGCAATCCGAAGAACAATTATCCCCGCGAACGCTCGGATCCGTTTGTCCCGGGCACGATGATCGAACGATACGGGCTTCGCGAAGGCTTGATGATTCGGGGATTCGTGCAGCACGCCCGCAAGCAGACCGGACCCCGCTTGCGTGAGATCGTCGACGTGGGCGGGATCAAGCCGGAAGAATATTTGAAGGTCAAGAAGTTTGAAGACCTGACTCCGATCAACCCGGAAAAATGGCTCAAACTAGAGACTGGCCGAGAGCCGTTGACCACACGAGTTATCGATTTGTTGACGCCGCTGGGGCGCGGCCAACGCGCGCTCATTGTCGCGCCGCCGCGCACGGGCAAGACGATCTTGCTGCAGCATGTCAGCCAAGGCATTTCGAAGAATCACCCGGACGTCAAGGTGATTGTCTTGCTGATCGATGAACGGCCGGAAGAAGTCACCGACATGCGCCGCAACGTCGCTGGCGAGGTGATTGCGAGCAGTCTCGATCAGGATGTCGAAAGCCATGTTCGCCTGTCGCAGTTGACGGTCGCCCGCTGCAAGCGACTTGCCGAAATGGGACAGGACGTGTTCCTCCTGATGGATTCAATCACGCGGCTTGCCCGAGCGTTCAATAAATGGGTCGGCAACACTGGCAAGACCATGTCTGGCGGCGTTGATATCAAGGCGATGGACATCCCCAAGAAGCTATTCGCGACCGCGCGGGCTTTCGATGAGGGCGGTTCGCTGACCGTTATGGGGACGGCTCTGGTCGACACGGGCAGTCGCATGGACGAGTTGATCTTTCAAGAGTTCAAAGGGACGGGCAACATGGAATTGGTGCTCGATCGCAGGCTGTCGGACCGCCGCGTTTGGCCAGCCGTCGATATTTCTCAGTCGGGAACTCGTCGAGAAGAACTGCTGCACTCGCCTGAGACGCTGCACGCGTCTACTATGTTGCGGCGGACCTTGACATCGATGCACCATGTTGAAGCCATGGAGCAACTGACAAAACAACTAGGGAGATACGAGACCAACGCTGAGTTCATTGAACTCATTGGCCGCGCGGCGGTCATGGACTAGAGAAGCTCGAACCTTCCCTGTCTGCGCCTCCTCGCCCATCACCCACAAACCTACAAGCGGAGTTGGAACGACGATCGACGTTCTGGAGGGTAAGCGAATGGCTAGCGGCCTCATTGGAAATGAGGTGCTCTTCACGGAGTTGCGGGTTCGAGTCCCGTGCCCTCCGCTTTCTAACGCTCTATAAGGATCCAGGTTGGGTAGTACCCCATTGAGCACGGTACTAGCTGGTTTCTTGCGCACTGTCACCTAAAGTGTCACCCCAAACGCGCACAGCGAAGTTCTTCGGTGGTCGGGGCGACGGTAGCGGAGTGTCGCGTCGCTCGACGCATGCCGCACCCGCTTGGACAGTTCGGCCATCAAAAGCGTCTTGCCGATTCTCGTCGCGAAAGCTCGCCAGCCGATATCGTGGCTGCGAAAAAGGCCTCTGCGCGCGCGAAAAACCTGTGCGAAAAAGGCCCTCGGCCGTGGTTAGTGGTCATTTCATTTATTGAGGGGGCGTCAATTGCTGGTTGACG
>CAZWOU010000279.1:0-6727 GCA_964635375.1 uncultured Pirellulaceae bacterium
GTGTTTTTCAATGAACTCGCGACGGGGTTCGACTTTGTCGCCCATCAAGATGCGAAACATGTTCTCGGCGGCTGCGGCGTCGCGCATGCTGACCTGAATCAGCGTTCGATTCTCGGGGTCGAGCGTTGTGTCCCGAAGTTCTTCGGCGTTCATTTCGCCCAGCCCCTTGAAGCGTGTGACTTGCAGACCTTTCTCGCCCGCGGAACGAACTGCCGACAGCAGCCCGCGGAGGTCGTCCAAGGAGCGCTCGTGGTCGCCTCGCCGCAAGACATAGCGAGGCGCTTCGATGCCGGTCCGCTCCTGCGGGATCAAGGACTGAATGTCGAATCCGAGTTCGCCGATGCCCTTCAAGGCTGTGTTGATTGTGCGAATCTCATGCAGCTCGCTGATGTGCAATTGTGGCGCGCCGTTGCTCTCGTCGGCTGGCATTTCCTCTGCGTCGTCATCATCATCATCGCCGTTGCCATTGCCGCCGCGCAGATCGACGCCCAACTCGGTCTCTTTCTCTTTGATGAAAGCATCGACGTCTTGGCGGCTCACAAACCACTCGTCCGCCAGTCCCAGCATAACGTGATACATGGGCAGCCGGCCCGATTCCAGGTTCATCCGTTCAGCGTGAACTTTCACGCTGATGCCGCGCCGCTCGAGGGCAATCAACGCCTCCTCCATCGAGGTCAACGTCTTGCAAAGCGTCTCCATTGCATCGCCTTCGATCGAGATGCCCTGCTCAGGATCCTCAAGCACGGAACCGTCGAGGCCGCGATCGAGCAGTTGGGATTTCATTTCTTCATCCGTCTGCACGTAGTAGATTTCCTTTTTCGACTTGTGCACGCGGAACAAGGGCGGTTGTGCCACATAAATGTGGCCGCTTTCTATCAGTGGATACATCTGCCGGTAAAAGAAACAGAGCAAGAGAGTACGAATGTGCGACCCGTCGACATCGGCGTCCGTCATGATGATGACTTTGTTGTATCGCAGCTTGCTCAAGTCCATCTCCGCGCCGATCCCGCCGCCGATCGCTTGGATCATGCTCTGGACCTCTTCGTTGGCCAGCACCTTGTCTTCGCGCGATTTATAGGCGTTGATGATCTTCCCGCGCAGGGGGAGGATCGCCTGGTACTGTTTCAGTCGCCCGCCCTCAGCGCTGCCGCCGGCTGAATCACCTTCTACCAGGTACAGTTCGCAGAGCTCCATCTCCTTGCTTATGCAATCGCGCAGTTTGCCTGGCAGACCGCCGCCGCCCAGCACATCTTTGCGCTTTCGCAGCATCTCTTTAGCCTTTCGCCCGGCCTCGCGGACTTCGGCTGCGAACACGCCCTTGCGGACGAGCATCTTGGCTTCCTTGGGATTCTCTTCCAGATACTTGGAGAGAAACTCGCCTACGGACGTAGTGATAATCCGCTCCACCTCGCTGTTGCCCAGCTTGGTCTTCGTCTGCCCTTCAAACTGAGGATGTGGTACGCCAACGGAAAGAACGACCGTTAGGCCCTCGCGGAAATCCTCGCCCGAAGGCACAGTATTTTTGAAGAGCCCCTCTTTCTTGCCGTAGTTATTGAGCGTTCGCGTCAAGGCGGCTCGAAAGCCGCTAACATGGGTGCCGCCCTCAATCGTGCTGATGTTGTTCACGTACGAGTGCAGGTTTTCCGAGTGCTCGCGTGTGTATTGCATAGCAATGTCGTATCTGACGTCTTCCAATTTTCCCTCGAGATAAATCACATCGCGGTGAATTGCCTCGCGCGTCTTGTTCAGGTGCTCGACGAATTCGATCACGCCCCGCTCGTAATAGAACTCATCTTTTTCGTCGATTCGCTTATCGCGAAATTTGATTCGAACTCCGCGATTCAGGAAAGCCAACTCCTGCAACCGGCGGTGCAACGTGTCATAGTCAAACTTGGTCGTCTGAAAAATCTGGTCGTCCGGCTTGAAGGTGGTTTTCGTGCCGATCTTCTTGGAGTCGCCGACGACCGTAACCGGACCCATCGCCACGCCACGTTCATATTCCTGTTGATAGATCTTGCCGTCGCGAAAGACGTGAACTTCACACCATTGGGAGAGAAAGTTGACGACCGTTACGCCAACACCGTGCAGTCCGCCCGACGTTTGATAAGCGTCCTTGGTGAATTTTCCGCCAACCTTCAACATCGTCATGACCGCTTCCAGCGTCGATACATCGCGGCCTTCCTTTCCAGATATCTCCGGATGGTTTTCGACCGGGATACCTCGACCATCATCTTCTACGGTGACGGATCCATCCGCGTTGATCGTCGCTCTGACGTTCGTGGCGAATTTCGCCATCGCTTCGTCGATCGAGTTGTCCACCACTTCGTAAACCAAGTGGTGAAGTCCTCGCACATTGGTGTCGCCAATGTACATGCTAGGTCGCTCGCGAACGTGTTCCAGGTCCGTCAGGGCTTGGATGTTGTCCGCGTTGTAGTCGGAAGTGCCCTGCTTCTCGTCGTCTCGACGGTTGTAAGTCACGTCATCTTGTTCAGCTGCATCAGACTCGCTTCTCTCGTCGGCAGTTGCATCTTGATTATTCAAGTCTGATTCGTTTTCATTTTCGTCCGCAGGGTCTTGCTTGTCCGCATTTGGATCGTTCATTTGCATCCAACCGTTCTTTCTAAAGGGTCGCTGTGAACCTCGTTGTTCGCGACGCGCCACTAATCGATAGCGCCAACTCGAAATCTGAGACCAACGACTTTCAGCTCCGGGGCTTCCGTTCCCATGTGTTTCAAAATCGCCTGACGCCGCATCGAAAGCTCCTGCACCACAACCGAGTTTTCGACGATGACATTGAGCACGCCCTTGCGAATCAGGCCAGGCAAACTAGAGCGAGCCATACGCTCTCCGACGGCGGATCGCCACACTTCTCGACAACGGTCCGCGGCGTTCTCTTGCGCGTAGCCTCGACGCGCTAGCAAAGTGTTAACCAATGACCGAATTGACTTCGGCCGATGATAGACTTGCTTGCGATCAACGTCTTCCGCCACGCGATGGAGGACAATCTCGTCCGGTTCATCTTTCACTTGCAACTCGCCCTAGTTCTGCTGTCACTGTGGTTTGGCGCCAAAGGGGCAGCCATGCTTCAAGCCGAAATGGCGCCTACTGCGGATCCCGAGCCAGAGGCATGATCACGTAGCCATAACCATCATCGGTGGAAAACAACGCGGGCGCTTCGGATCCGTCAACGCTAATCTTGAAGGTGGCGCTCGGCTCAAGCACTTTGAGAAAATCGGTGACGTAGCGGTGATCGAGCGTCACAACGACCTCTTGTCCGTCGTAGGGGATCGGCAATTCGACTCGCGATTGGCCGACCTCGGCTGTCCGCCCGCTAAGCACTAAAGTTCCCTCGCCAAAGCTAAAATCAATACCACGGCTTTCATCGCTGGCCACAACCGCAGCCTGGCGAATCGCGCTAAGCAAGGGCCCTACGGCCATGTCAAAGCTGGCTTGTCCAGGCTTGTCCGGCAAGACGTCTCGCCATTTGGGGAAACGCCCTTCGACGAGCCGAGTGTAAACCGTCGTCTGTGCGTTGCGAACCAGGATATCGTTAGCCCGAGCACAGATTTGAACCTCGGAATCGTCATCGACCAAAGCGCGTTCAATCAGTTGCATCGAACGCGTGGGGACGATCACCATTTGTTCACCCGTGGCGTGACCTTCGATCGATTGGGCAGGTCCAGCCATCTTCGCCAATCGCCGGCCATCCGTGCCCACCGCCACGATGCTGTTCTCATCCATCTCCAGTAGTACGCCGCCAAGGGCGTAACGACTGCTCTCGGTATCGGTGGCGAAGAGCGTTCGGCGAATCAGCTCCTTGATAAACCGCGACGTCGCGGTGTGGTATGTCGTTTCGCTAAATTCCGCCACCACCGGAAACTCATCGGGATTCTCAGCCGGCAGCTGGAACTCACTTCGTTCCCCTTTGACGATCGCGCCCTTGTCATTCGTCTCGATTTGCAAGTGTTCGTCGGTCGCCTCGCGAAGCAGCGAACCGAAGCGGTCAACCGGCAACACGGCGGCCCCGCCCACCTCGGCGTCGATTCCCTCAACATCAATCCGAATCCCCACTTCCATGTCGGTCGCGGTCAGCATGCATCGGTCGCCTACTTCGAGACGAACATTGCGAAGGATCGGCTTGGGACTGCGGCTCGGCGCCACGGTGGCGGCGGTTTGGAACGCGGATAGTAATTTTTCTCGGTCACATGTGATCTTCATGAGTGATTTCTTTCTCGTCCTACATGAACCGCGACACGATGCCGATGGACATTCAAGTCGGTTGTGTCGGATAGACGGTTCGAGTCTTCTTAATCTATATTTCTTTTTTAACAGCAGTAGTAATGATTGGCCCCAAGCGGTCAACAACTCCTTTTCCCTCGGCCGCACCTCTTCTGAGCCAACGATTTAGCCCATCGTCGCCACTGTGGAAAACATGTCGAATATCTGTCGCCGCCATTGTCGATGGAGGTCGATAAGCGCCGAAGAATGTCGGCGACCAGGCATCGCGTTCGACAATGGCCAGTGGTCGTTGACGACGCTCGACAACCGCTGAACGTCTTTTCCACCGCCATTCATTAAAAACTCAGTTCAGCCACAATGCTCTTTCGCAACGTCTCACCGTTGAACTTCATAATTCAGGCGGCGCGGAACAGAGAACCGTCGGCCTGTTAACTCCATTTCTTCAAAAGTTGTTCAACCGCTTCGGAAATGATGGGGTCGGTCCCGATGAGCGATTCGGTTTTTCGGCAGGCGTGAAGCACGGTGGTGTGGTCTCGATTTCCAAAATAGCCGCCAATGGCTTCTAGGCTATCGCCACGAATCTTCCGCACGACATACATCGCAACTCCGCGAGCCTTGACGACTGCCTGTCGCCTCGTTGGCCCGCAGAGATCGCGCTGGGTAACCTTGAAGGACTTGGCGGTTTGGCTGGCGATTTGCTTGATGGCCGGAAGCTGTGATTGACTGTTGTGATGCTCGAGGAAGCGAGCGACCAGCGACAAACGAGAATCGATTGCCCCGGTTGTTCGGCCCGCCGGCGAAGTGTCGGCGAAGTGTCGATACTGAATCAACAAGGTTTGCAAATAAGTCGGCGGCTGGTTCTCCGCGCTATCTGCGAGCTGGATAATCTCGTTATCACTAAGCGGAATCTCCCAATGCTCGGCAAGCCGCGCCAAGATCATCCGTCGAGTCGTCGAGGTTGGCGATCGAACCGGCAGTGAAAGCCCGCCTGACAGACGGCTCTTGAGCGCTGAGGAGACCGTGGCGAGATCAAGCGGCGCCCCTTTGCAGGTGGCGACCACAAATGGGCCCCGCTCACGCGACTGATCGATCAACCCACACAGCTCCTGTTGTGCATGATGTTTGCCTGCGAGCTCCTCGAGATTGTCGAGAACAAACAGGCTCAGCTCGCCCAGACGCCTGCGGAACTCGTCGAGCGAATCTGTCTGAAATGCATGGATTAACTCACGTGCGAAGTCGGCGCCGGTCCGCATCATGCCGGCGCCGTTCCCGGCGAGCGGAACACGCTGGATCAAGCCAGTGGTCAAGTGGGTCTTGCCACACCCGCTCGGACCATAGAGGCAGAGCGGGCTATAGGCCAGCCGCCTGGAAAACACCGCTTCCACCGCGACGGCCAACTCAGCATTCTCCCGCCCCGCAATGAACTCAGGAAGCGGTCCCGGACCGTTCAGCGGCGCGGCGGGCCGTTCAGCCAATTCGAACAACATGCCCGAATTTGACGAGGACTCGTTTGAATTGCGGCTCCTGCGCTGTTGTCCCTGGGACTGGCTGGCGGCAGAGTTGGGGTTCGTCGCGGCCCCAATCGGGCGGACCGAGCGCGGCGGCGCCCCGGCCTTCAGCGGAATCGAAAAGACGCCGTTCTCCACGGCAGAATCCGTCGCCAACAAACGCTTGCTCCCGTCCTCGATATTGAGCTATTTACAAGCCGGAATTATAGCTGTTTTTAGCACTGGCCGCGAGCGTGTCTTGGCACAAAAACCCGTAAAAAACCTAGCTCCGGAGGCAGGGAACGAGGCAGGGAACGGGGCGGGAAATGGGGCTGGGAACAAGGATCCGCTACACGCTCATCAGGACCGGAAACGACCAGTACATGCAAATCGCGGAGACGATTAGAACGAGGAGGATCAGGCCCATGCCCGTAGCGATGCGGATTCGCCTGGAAAAGGTCTCGCTGGCCAACACGATCGTGATCACAAACGACCCGATCGACGGCGCGAAAATCTGAAATAGTGCGTTCCAAGCAGTCCCAAAGATTCGTGAATCTGGCTGATACAGAAATCGAGACAAAGAGACCAGCAACAGCAGGCAATAAAATGGGACGGAGAGCAAGAACAGACGGCGAAGTCGATGCCTGGGGCGTTCGATAGACTCGCTAAACGAATCGACCATGGCGAACTCAATCCAAGAGGAGATTTGTGAAACGAAACAACCCCAGTTTGGTGAACTTCCGATTCCCGCGTCAATACGAATGATTTCACTTCTCAACTGGCAATTTTCGAATGACTTTCCGCAACTTGAGAAATTCGGTCTTGACCGCTTTTGTGGGATGGAATATTCTCCCGCCTCAACGACATGAACGTCAGCTGCAAGAGCCAGTGAAGTTGCTCGCACGCAATTTTTTCGATCTCTTATCGACGTCCGTATTGTTGATGGACATCTGCCAAGATGAGTCTGCACCGGATCGTGCGAAAGCTCGTATCTGCGGACC
>CAZWOU010000280.1:0-6701 GCA_964635375.1 uncultured Pirellulaceae bacterium
AAGACCGGCTTGCCCAGAAAGGGTTTCAGCGATCCTTCGGCCGGTTTGCCGGCCGCTGTGCGCAGCTCCTGCGCGGTTGAATCGACAACCGAAGCAGCGAGGAGAATTGCCGTTGCGAATAGGAAGGGGAGGCCTAGGGGTTTTTGAGTGTGCATGACGCCGCCTATTACGGATCTGAAACCGCCTCAGGATGTCGTAGTTAACTAGTGGCGGCGTCTTGCCGCCGAATTCAAGAAGAACTCCTAATGAGCTCAAACTCGGTTGTCCAGCATTGTAACAACTTTCAAACAGGCTTTCATTGCCCTTCGTGTTGATGTTCGACGCGGATGCAAGCACAGTCGTGTCTCGCGTTTTCACGCTTCCGTCGCGCAGCCGATTGGATGATACTAGTCGGGGCGGCGCCTCAGCCGTGAACGCCCTAACCTGACAGCGGACGTGGACGCCTCCGCGCGCTGGAGACTTGGGTTAGCTGCTGAAGTTTGTCCAACCTCAGCGAGTCGGAGTTGAGGCCAATTCAGCGGTTGAAGGTCAAGCCCGTCAGTTGTTGGTCTTTCGTTGTGCTGGTTCGTATCGACATGAAACCATCACATCGGGCCGGGAGAAAGACGCTCCAGCAGGAAGCGTATGATTAGCATTCTGACGTGAACGCGCGTCCCGCGTCCCTCACTCAGGCCGTGGTTGCGATCGGGATAGACCATGTAGTCGAACTGCTTGCCAAGCTCAATCAGTCGGTCGACGAGACCTTCGATGATTTGAATGTGGGTGTTGGTTTCACCGGATCCGGTCACAATCAACAGCTTGCCTTTTAGGCCGTCTGCAAAATTAATGGGCGCAGATCTTTGGTAGCCATCGGGATTCGATCTTCTGCTCCGCATGTAGATTTCCTGGAACCATGCGTTGTAGAGATGCGGTTGCGGCTTAGGCACGACTGCGATGCCGACATGATACACATCGGGCTTGCGAAACATCGCATTCAGCGTGTTGGATCCGCCGCCGCTCCAGCCCCAGATGCCAACTCGCGAAAGGTCGACATACGATCGCATGCGGCCCAGTTTTTTCAGACCCGCCGCCTGATCTTCTGTTGAGAGCGGGCCGAGACTTCCAAAAACGGAACGACGCCACGCGGCGCCTTTCGGAGCGGGCGTGCCACGGTTGTCAATGGATATCACTAGGTACCCGAGATCAGCGACGACTCGCAGAAAGTGGCTCTGGCCGGCGCCCCAACGGTTCAGCACCGTTTGTGAATGGGGCTCACCGTAGACATAGATGAAGACAGGATATTTTCTAGTCTCGTCAAAGCCCTTCGGCTTAATCATCCACGCATCCATGCTGACGCCGCCGCCGATATCGAGCTGGATGAAGTCCGTCGGATGATGCACAACTACTTTCGCCAAATCGTGTAGTTTCCTGTTTTCTTCCACTACCTTGACCACGCGGTGGCCCTCGACCTCAATCAGCTCAACGATTGGCGGAGTGTCGAAAGTGGAAACGGTGTGAAACGCCCATTTCGCGTCCGCAGAAAAGTCGTAGTCGTGTGTGCCGGGCTGGTTTTTCGGAGTGATGCGTGCGAGCTGTCCTGAACCGTCGAGCGGCACGCGGTACAAGTGCTTTTCAGTCGCATCGTCCGGCGACGCGTAAAAGTAGTACCAACCATTCGCTTCATCGATGACCGCGCGGTCGATGATGTCGTATTCACCAGAGGTTAGCAATGATAGTTCTTCACCGCTTCGCGAATACAGATACGCGTGCCGCCAGCCATCCTTTTCGCTGATCACGACGAACGCCTGCCCGTCGCGAATCCACGTGAGGCCCGAGTTCTTTGCTTGACTAGCCACCACCCAGGCGGGATCGGATTCGTGAAAGATCCTCTTCATCTTGCCGTCGGTCGAAGCGAGGAAGAACTCGCGCGTGTCACGAGATCGACTCAGCCGCTCGATCAGCAGTTCATTTGAACCTGCCCACCCAATTGGTTCCAGATAGAATCCCTCGTCCGGCGATTCGATCGGCAACCACTGTTCGTTCTTTCTTTCGACGTCCACGATCGCAACACGCAGCGCGGGGATCTTTCCGCCGACTCTGGCAAAATGCTGCTCACGAACTCCAGGATAAGAAGGGTCTCTAGGGACAAGCATCGACCGCTTCTTCACCTTGCGATAATCAGTTTCGGTAAAGGCAACGTATCTTCCGTCGTGACTCCAGCATAGGTTGCGAAATGAGATGTCACGATCAGGCTCCCGATTCGTTAGCTGAGTTTGCTCTTTCGTTTCGAGATTTCGCACAAACACATGGCCATTCCGAAATTCCAGCTCTCGTTTTCCATCCGGCGAAACAAGTGGTCGCGAGTCCGCTGTCTTTTGACCGGATTGTTTCGCCTCAATTTTCTCGCCCGTACGAACATCGTAGTAAACCGAGATAGTCTTTTTGGTTCTCGGATCCCGCTCCTGAACCGAATACCCCCTACTATCCTTCGACCATCTCGCCGAAAATCCCTTCGCCCGAAACTGGCCCAGCTCGTACACCGACCTCAGCCGTGCCTTCGCCGTTCCGTCGATCCACGGCTCGGGCATCTGTTGTGCATGGAGATCGGTAAGTCCGCCTAGAAGAAAGGCCGCAATAACAAGCGTCAGAGGGTTCTTGTGTTTCATTCGTCGGTTGCTCGGGATTGTTGATGGGGGCACGCGTGCGCGAAACCTACGGTCAGTTTACGAACTCAAGTTTGTTCGGTCGTGCACTCGGGAGCAGAGACATGCGCCCCGCACCGAGCAAGCGGTTGTCATCCCAACCGGCGTTTGAACGCGCTTGTGGCGCTTCATGGTTCGGTCGGTTGGGAGCCGCGTTTGCTTTGAGCAACTCTGAGGTGTCGGTCGAAGAACTTGACCACAATCGGTCGAAGGTCTCGTTGTTTGGGCTGTAGATGAAAACTGTGAGGTGCTCCGTCGATAATCACGAGCTGTGACGGCACGCCAACTTTCGTTAATCGTTCGTGCAGAATTTCCGATTGGCTGACAGGGACCAGAGGATCCTCTGTGCCGTGCAAAATGAGTGCCGGCGGGTCGTCCCTAGTGACCCACGTGACCGGCGACGCCTGTTGGCACAACTCCTCGTCCGAACCGTCGAGCAAGTTGTTCTTTGCGCGAGCCTGAGCGACAACGTCGTGAACACCGTACATGGGCACGACGGCTTGAATGCGGCTTGAGAATTTCACGTGCGGACCTGCTGTTTTGATATCGTCCTCTCCGTTCGTTACGGCGAGCATGGCAGTGAGATGTCCGCCGGCTGAGCCACCGATCGCGCCAATGTGATCGGGATCAATTCCGTAGGTCTCTGCCTTCATGCGAAGAAACCGTACAGCTGTTCTGCAATCCTGAAGGTTTGCCGGCCAGACTTCGCGAAGCCGCTCGGCGAGTTTGTCCGTCTTCTTGCACAGTCGATAGTTGATGCTGGCACAGACATAGCCGGCCGACGCCAAGTTCTTGCCGATGTTATTTTCTCGCCGAGCGGCCTTGTCACCACCGTGCCAGCCGCCGCCATGAACGATCAGGATCGCCGGCCGAGGCGTCTCGCTTTTCCCCGTCGGTAAATACAGATCCATCTTCTCGCTGCGGTCTTCTCCGAGATACGCAACGTCACGGATCACGCGAATGCCCGCGTCTTCGGCGAACCCATCACGCACTTGAAAGACCGACAACGCAATCACGAATGGCAAGACCATTTGCAAGCTAGGATTCTTGTGCCGAACCGAATCACTTGTCATTGCATCGTCCTCATGCTCTAAGGTGCATTCGGGGGACGGCTATTCGTCGGATGCCGACGACTCCCCGACCCCATCTCCATTCTTGTCCACCACGCCGGTCAGTGGATTATTGACGACCGCCTGCCAGGCGATCTTTCGGAAGACTTTGTCCAGTGCCGAGCTGACGGACTTGTGTTCGACGGAGCTTTCGATCAATTCCGGTGAACGCTTGTAAAGCGTCGCGTAAAAGACGTAGCCTTCGAGAAGGTCCATCCCGGCGCCGAGGTGGCCGCCGTCAGACCAGATAGAGGGGCTAACGCCGTCGGTCCTTCTGTTCAGGCCTTTGATGCCGGGAAGCTTGCCTTGAAAGTACAACTCCAGAGCGCCAAGCATAGCTTCATTGGTCGGCAGGACGTGTACTTTGCCCGGGTAGTGTTTGTTGAGTTCGGCGAAGAATTCGACCGATCGCTCATGCGTTTTGGCGGCGCGTTGGCGATAGTTTTCGATCTTGGGTTCGCGATCATCTTCACCGAAGCCATGCGCCCACTGGGGCCAGCCGTTGAAGCGATAGAAGTGCATCTCGGGGTTGTGCTTCAGGCAGAACTCGATCCAGCCGCGGTAATAGTTCGAGCGGTCGTCGGTGTAGCCTCCCCACAGCATCACATCCCACTTGCCGGTGGTGATGGCGGACATGCAGATGGGATTGGCTTTGCCCTTGGAAGAAAGGATGCCGTTCTCGTATTCCCACATCATCCGCGCCCCGCCCGCTTCGCCACCTCGCGTACTAGTGCGCAGCTGCTGTTCGATACCGGCCGCATTGGCGATCAAAGGTAGTGTGCGATAGGCCGGTCTCATCCAACTGTGCCCGGTACCGACAATGCGCAGGCCCGTAGACTTGGGATAACTGAGTTTGCCGGCCCGCCCCTTGTTCAACGCCATCGTGCGGATGGCGTCCGCAGATTTTAGATAGGTGGCGCTGGCGATCGATGCGTGATCGTCATGCCCGAAGCCCAACCAGGGCATGGGAACGGGGCGACCTTTAGCGTGTCGCGGTTGTGGACGCTGGCCCTGCTGTCGATTGCCCTGTTGTCGATTGCTGTTGGCGCTCTGAAGTTGTCGACCGCGATTACCGGAAACACGTCGCTGCAGCGATTCGAGTTCCTTTTGGTCGAGAAACCCGTCTTTGTTCGAGTCAACGCGATCAAAGAATCGCTTCGCTAATCCCGTGGCCTCGTTCTTGGAGAGCTTGCCGTCGCCGCTGCTGTCCATCCGCAACCACCGCTTGATCTGATCCTCACCAGACACTGGTGCGCCATCGTTCTGCTGCTGCGCGAATCCGCCAGTGACCAGCGCAGCAACCAACAGGCAACAAAGACTTAGGCGTCGTAACACGTTTAGCTCCTTAGTTTAGAGTACCGGGGAAAATGACCACAAACCACGGCTGAGCGCTTTTCCGGAGCGCTTTTCCGCGGCGGGCCTTTCCTAGTCGGCCAAACCGCCCTCCAGTCTCTAGGGTTTACTTCGCGACCTTGTTCACTTTGCCATAGACCGCGAAGGCGGTGTCCCAGGTGACGTTTTTTTCTTCCGGCGCCGTGAAGACGGTTTTCCAACTCTTCCCATCGGTGCTGCGCTTAATGTCGTAGCGACCTCGGGCGACGTTGATGATCGTTCCGTTAGGGGATTGGACGAACCGACCGGCTGGGGTTTCCGAAGGAAGATCCTCCCAGGTCGCCCCATCCTTGCTTCGCCGTCCACCGCTCTTCCGGCCGGAGAGCCAGAACTCGCCGTTCACGAAACTGAGTCCGCGCCATGAAGCCGAGCCCTTCAGCCCGTGAGCGTGAAGTGTCCAGGTTACACCTCCGTCTAGCGATCGCGCTACCTTCTCCTTGAAGCTGCAGACAAAAATGTCGTTTCCGTATGCGATGGCCTGTTGTCCTCGATCGCCCACTCCTTCTGGAATCCGACTGTGCTTCCAAGTCTTGCAAACGTCTTCGCTAACAAAGACCTGACGATTGTCCCCGATCGCAAGGAATCGACCACCTTGGAAGTCGCCGAAGCCGCAGATGATGTGGTGCGTCTTGCCTCCGTTAAGGAGATCCCTGAGCGAGTGCTTCCGCCAGGTCGAGTGGGTATCGCCTGAACTCGTTATTCCTCGCCATTGGTCGGCGCCAGTCACCATGACGCCCTTGCCACCGGTCGCTCCCCAGACGCTTCCGAGCTTCGCAGGTTCCTTGTTCAGGTGCGACCAAGTCTCGCCATCGTCCGATCCGATGTAGATCCCTGGCGCTCCCCAACCGGAGAAGACGCCGATCACACCTCCCGTGTAAGCCATGCCATAGACCGCGTAGTTGCCATGCCAGCCACCGTCCTCCTTGGAGTTGGTGGCGAGGAAGGTTTGCTTCCAGGTCTTTCCGTCGTCCCTGGAAACGAGGATGCGCATTCCCTGCTTCGAGCACACCGCAAAGACGGGCTCTTCCTGCCTGGGCGAGAGGTTTCCGCCCGCCGGGATATCGGTTCGAACAGGAGCGAATTTCTTATTCTGCGCGAATGCAGAGATCGGCAAAGCAAGAAAGGCGCCTGCTAGAATCATTACGCATTTTTTCATGATCACTTCCTCCGTTTCGCATCCTTCTTCGGTGGCTTCACCTCAAACCACCCTGCGGCTTTGGTCGCCTCAACAGATCCGTCGGATTCCACTGACAAAACCAGCGTTCCGGTAACGCGAGGACCTTCGCTCCTGGTTTTCGCGGCGAGAGCGACATTCTCTCTCGGCTTATTCGTCTTTCCTCGATGAGGATGATCGCCGATGTAGCCCCCGCTGTACTCGACATCGAACTCCAGCAGTTCCAGAGTCATTTCCTTGGGGCGCACCAATCCTCGAAGGTAATTCAAATCGGTCTGAGTGCCCCAGAGTGCCCCATGCACAATCTGCCAGATGCCATCCTGCTTCTTCACCGTTATCCGGTGA
>CAZWOU010000281.1:0-6600 GCA_964635375.1 uncultured Pirellulaceae bacterium
AAGCTGGTTTGGGAACAGCCTTGGCGGCTCCGCTGCTAGCCGCTGTGCGGCGGAATGACCTGGATGCCGCCGTTGCGGTTTTGACCAAGGCAGCGGCGGAAGGCCTGATCTACGCGGGGGCCCTCTACGTTCGTCATCGCGGAGAGGTGCAGGCCCGGTCCTTCGGGGCGTCCAAGTCCCCGGACGACATGTTCCTGCTGGCTTCGATCTCGAAGCCGATTTCCGTGGCGGCCCTGATGACGCTCTACGACAAGGGCGAGTTTCGACTTGACGATAAGGTCAAGAAGTTCATCCCCGAGTTTACCGGTGATTCAAGGGACAAGATCACGATTCGTCAGTTGCTTACGCACGTCTCGGGCCTTCCGAATCGATTGCCCGAGTTCGGGTCCTTGTGGGACCGCCAGGCCAAGCTGTCGGAGCATATTGCTCGAGCCATCCGTACGCCCCTCTTGTTCGAGCCGGGCTCCCGTTACAGGTACGCGAACATGGGCATCCTCGTCGCTTGCGAAGTGGCTCAGCGCATCAGTCGCGCGGACTTCCTCGAATTCATCGACGGCGCATTATTCCAGCCGCTCGAAATGAAGCGTTCCGCCTTGGGACTTGGGCGGTTCCAGCTCGAGGAGGTGCTTCGATGCCAGATCGAAAAGGGCAACAAGGACTGGGATTGGAACAGTCTCTACTGGCGCAAACTCGGAGCACCCTGGGGCGGCGTGCATGCGTCGGCGAAGGACGTGGCGACGTTCCTTGGCGAGTTCCTTTACCGGCAAGGAGCGGTTCTCCGGCCCGAAACGGCTCGACTGATGGTGAGAAACCACAACCGCAAGGGTCTCCCGTCGCGGGGTCTTGGCTTTGTTGTCGGGGCTCGAGCCGGCAGCCGTGCTGTTTACCACAACATTCGGGAGTTTAGCGAGCGAGTTCTCGTCACTCCAGCAGTCGGTGGCCGACTTGACTTTCGGTAGAACCAATCTGACAGGACCCTAAGTGTCGCAAACGTCTCGGCGGAATACTTCGCCACTATCATCGAGCGGCGTAGGCACTCCATCGAGGAATCAGTTGACTCTTCTACCGTCGATGTGCGCGCCGACTGCAAAATCATTGCCATCGCAGCCAGCCGTCGACACAGGATTTCGCGCGAACAGAAATCTCGGCTCAGATTTGCGCCATTATGAGCAGTCAGAACCAAACCATTAAAGAAGGAAAGAGTCGTTCGACTTTATTGACCCTGCGGGGGCCGCCGACCCTGAGGAAATACAGAGAACGGTTAAGGCGACGATAACGCAAAAGCCACGGGTTGGGGGCATGCGACAGATTGCTGTTTGATAGTGTTGGTTTGTTTTCGTTACTTCTCAAGCAACTTGTCCACGAAGAACTCAACCAGCGATTCGTACTTGGTTTTCGCTCCGGGATACTTCAGATGAGCCTCAAGTTTGAGCGCGTCCGTTCTTTTCTTGAGTGCGATGCCGAGGTTCACATGATGAATGAGCCAGCCGCGCACTCTTTTGGGGTCGCTGGGGAGTTTCGCGGTTGGCGACATTCCGTAGCTCATGAAGATCGGCGAATCGTCGGCGGAGACGATGTCTAGTGCGGAATGGCGTGCTGCGATTGCGTTCGCTTCCTCCAGCGTCTTCACGCCCCACATCGTAAGTCGGGCCTTTTCGGGATCCCTTTCGTTCCCCACAGGCCGAGAGAGCGATTCGAGTGTGCGATTGTCTCCCAGCAGAGGACCGATCGTTCTCCTCCAGAAATCGACGCCGTTGGATGTCTGCCCTCCCGCGGTCGCAACGCAGGTCAGCCGAGTAGACTCCCGCTCGATCGGATCCGGACTATTGGGCTTGGCCATCTCGTCCGCGAAGGCCAGCCACATGCAGATTTGCGCGCCGGCTGAACCACCGAATGCGGCGACTCGTCCTTTGTCGATGTTCCATTCGTCCGCCTTGGATCGCATGAACTGCAAAGCTCGCCTCGCGTCGTGATGGGCTGCAGGCAAAGGGGCGATCGTGACGTATCGGTAGTTAATGGCGGCGACGGAAATTCCGGCCTTTAGCAGTTGAGACAGGTCGTTTGGCTTGAGTTTCTCTTTGCTGCCTCCCCTGAAGCCCCCGCCATGAATGTAGACGGCCAAGGGAGCGGGTTCCGCCGTGTTGGCCAACCAGATATCGAAGACCTGACGTTCGTGTTCGCCATACTTGACGTTGGCGAAACTCGGCTTCTTCTTCGTCTTGTTCGTAGCGGTGCCGGCCGGCTTCCGCCTCGCCCTATTCGCGGCCGCCCGAAGGAGCGCCCGCTTTTCCGCATCGGAAAGCACACCATCTCCATCCTTGTCGGCTATGGGATATCGCTTCAGAGCCTGCCGGCTGACAACGGCCTCTTCAGCATCGGAGATGACGCCATCTTTGTTGGTGTCGGCCTGCGGGAAGAACTTGAGGATCTGTTTCTTGATCTCATCGTTCGCGTTGCAAGTTGAAACGCCGCTCACCAACAGGATTGCGAAGCAGACGAATTTCGGGGCAGTGGATTGCTTCATGATTCTACTACTTGTGGAACGGGAAGAAGTTGACCCGCCCCCACGAAGGGAACCAGTCTTCAAGTTAGGATTCTAACACCTTCTTGTTCGTCCGTGTTTGGCCGCCGTAGCGCAGCGGAGGCGGCCAAACACGGTGCGATCGCGATCCGCCAATTGATGCGTACACTAGCCCTGCCAACTCCGTGATGCTCAGCCATGGCCGACGCCGGTGAAGCATTCGATGGCAGTTGGCGCAAACAATCGCGAGATCCTGTAGTTTGGTCTTCTGCCCCGACGTGTAGTCAGAGATTGGCAACGTATGGTGGCACTCGATGTAACCGCGCCCAATTTCGCCATGAGTCGCGAGAAAGTCGAACTTACAGACCTCGCACGACAGATTCTCTGCGGTCGCTTTCTTTTTCTTCACCAAGTTCGTGTTTCGTTCCCGTCGGCGATGTTGAGCGAAACGGACACTCACGCGCGGTCAAGCTAATCGTGTATTGCCGCGGATTTCGGGACGGTCTCAAGCAGGTCGCATCGTATTATTTCTCCGGCCCATGTCCATCCGAGCCTTCAAGATAGAATCCATCCACGTCAATGTTCTCTGGTTTGCGCGGGTCGCCATTGACCCCGAAATAAACAATGCGACAATTATTTCCTACGCTCAGTTCGTTTCGTTCATTCGCGATCCGAACTTTTAGTGCATGCTCATTTTGAGGGTCTAGTCCATCCCGTAACATGTAGATTCGTTGCAGATGCAGTTTGGGGCTATTCTTCGTAAACAAATCCTGTTGTTCCCAACTTGAGCCATCGACGCTGTGTTCAACGATACCCGCTTTCGGGCCGGCAATCACCATCATGGCAACAGCGGAGCCTCTAAATTTAAGCTCAAAACTATCGCCCGGTTTCTGTCCGACCAACTGCGGCAGTTCGTTCCAACCACGCCGAATCTTCCCGCCATCCGCATCTGCATCATAGTCGGTCAGGATTTCAAAACCTTTCGTGCTTACTGCGGTTTGCGGCGGGAAAAGCTGGCCTTTGTCATAGCAGGATGGATCGAGTTTTTCCGGCATCGGATGGGCGGTTACCGGTCGAGGCTTTTCCGCCCACGCCTCATTGAGCAGTCGTTCGATGCTATCGGCGTAGAGTTGCTGCCCGAATGGAGATGGGTGCAACCCTTTAATGTCGTCTTTCCAACTAAACTCTCCGCGATTGATTCGTTCAAACACCTCGCGCGTAATATCAAGTGTCGGCACGCCATATTGAGCCGCCACTTTGTCGAAGCTCGCAATCACCTCTGGTGTTTTTCCGTTTTGGTAATCTTCGATCTTGTCCGCGCACGCAAAATGCATCATGACAATATCCACGTCAGGATTTGCTCGTCGTGCATTCCGAACAATGCCTTCCATCCCACGGATTTGTTCTTCAGCCGTTCGTCCAATCGCAAGATCGTTCACTGCCGCTTCTTCAAAAATCAGATCCACTTTGCCTTTTTGGATTACGTCGCGATCTAATCGCATAGAACCATACATCGTTCCCGTTGAGCCGACTCCGGCAAGGACGAAAGTGAACTTTGTGGATGGGAAACGTCGCTGAAGGTTCTCCGCTACCTTTTTTCGCCACTCCATTCCCGTAATGGAGCCGCCGACAAAGGCGACCCTGCCTTTTTTGCTCGTCTCAAATATGTACTGCGAATTCTTTAAACCATCGCGCATCTCGAAGTAGTTCTGTTTCAAAGGCCCGCGATAGTTTTGCCACGGGTAGGCGGCAGATTCTGTTTTCTTTAGCTTCGTGGTTGAAGCCGCCCCATTCCTGGCCTTCGGTTTTGACGGTGCTGCCCGTCGTGGCAGCGGGGGCAGGGATTCATCCCAAGCCGTGATGGACTTGAGCATGCTCGCCGCTTGTTCGGGGTGCCTGGTAATGACGTTCGTTGTTTCATTTGGGTCATTCACCAGGTTATAGAGCTCGTCGCCATCGCGCCTGTTGACATGGTATTTCCATTGGCCGTCCAGGGCAGTCGGATACTGCTTCTTCCAGTATAGGAGACGTTCCGGATTCCGATCCTCCCCCAGCCAGATATCGGAGACATCCAATCCCTCGAACTGGTCCTTGTCATATGGCGTGCCAGTCAGGTGGCACAGCGTCGGCAGGAAGTCCAGGCCGGAGAGAATACTCGTGTCATTGACGGTATCGACCGGGACCTTGCCCGGCCAACGGACGATAAAGGGGATCCGCGGTCCACCTTCGTACATCTCGTGCTTCCCGCCACGAAGTCCTTTGGTCCATCCCATCATGTTCGCTCGGGTTTTGTCGCCGACCTGGTTGGCTTTGTTTGTATTGAGCGTGTTTCTGGCGGGTCCCTGATCACTGGCAAAGACGACGATCGTGTTCTCCGAGAGCCCCAGCTGATCCAGCTTCTTCAGCAACCGGCCGATAGCTGCGTCCAGGCTCCAGACGTCGGCGAGGTAGTTCTTCATGCAGGCATCGACACTCAGTCCCCATTCATCTCTGCATGTATCGAACTTGTTGGCTTTCATGTAGGGGCCGAAAAGTGATTCATCGACCTGCAGATCACTGAACTTCTCGGCAAACACGGTATCCGATGGGATGCTGAAATGCGAAATGTGAGCCCACACATTGATATAGAACGGCCCGTCTTTGTGGCGTTCGATGAAGTCAATGGCAGCCTCGAACGTGTTGTCGTCACGCCCCTTACTGCGGTCCTTCAGGGTCCCGAGAACCTTGGCCTCATCTATGCCATAGGTGAATACGGGTGGATTCTTTTCCGATACATGCGGCCCTCTGGCTCCGGGGCCTATGTGCCACTTCCCGAAATGCCCGGTGGCATATCCGTTGTTGTTGAGCAGCTCGGTGATTGTCGTGCGATCCCCAAAGCCGAAGTCGCCGACCCGGCGTTCGAAACTGCGAGGATGCCGACTGGTCATGAAGCCTACTCTGCTGGGCTGACAGGTCACTCCCGTGGCGTAGGATCGGGTGAACCGCGTACCGCTTTTGGCGAGGCGGTCAATATTGGGCGTTTTCGCATAGGGATGGCCATAGCAACCGAGGTCGCCGTAACCCAGATCATCGGCGAGGATGAGAATCACATTGGGCGGGTTCTTGCTCGCCGCGGCATTCACACCCCGAACCGACAGGCAAGCCAACAACAGGATTGCTGTTCCTATCAGCAAGAGCTTCTGCAATTGGATGTTCATCGTCTTGTTCTATTCCTTATTGCCGAGATTCAACGGCCAGCTATCAGGGGCAGCCAGCCTCATTTCAACTAACCGCTGCCGCTACCCGCTAGATTCAACGCAAGATTCTCAGATCCTCTGAATTGCCGAGACGCGGGTGTTTTCCAGGAACGCTATTGCTTACCTCTTGCAAGCACAAGCGAACGCTCGCTATAGAGCATTGGATCTTACCCTCAAGGCTGCCACTCAGATAGGTTGTTGCTTGCGCTGACCGCGTGCTGAATCGATCGTATGGGCCAGATCCGCCTCTCCCCCCTCTGGCTAAGCCACACACAGTTTGACCGGACCCAAGGACATTCGTATCGGCGTTGTAATCTCCGGTTCGCACTATTGCCGTCTCGCCGCGTTTGACCCGTAACAGGAATTGCCCGGGAACTCCGCCAAGCTTCGCGTAACATGCAGTGGTGAACCACACCGACGGCACTTATCCTGATTTCTTCGTGCGGTCGGGGCGCAACTCGCATCGGTGTGTTGACGAACTGAGAACCGCGCGAGACTGCCAGCGACGTTCTCCAAAAGTCTCAAAGCTGTTAACCCATGTGTTAACCGAAACTGTCTGTAAACCTGAGACTCTGAGAGTTCTCCGTTTAGACTTACCGAACGGCACTTGAAACTGAAGTTTCGTTTCGGGGCGCCCGGGATTGGAGAGCGGAACGGGGGTCGTGCGAGAACTCGCCGATTGTGTCCGGGCGCTGGGAAAAGTGGCCAGAAACGGCGAACGCCCGTTAACCGGATTTCGGCTCACGGGCGCTAACTGGTATGGCGGGTGTTCCGCTGGATTTTGAATTAGCTCCCCGAAAGGAACCCAAAGCGTAACAATACTCTCTTTTTGGAATCACGTAA
>CAZWOU010000282.1:0-6582 GCA_964635375.1 uncultured Pirellulaceae bacterium
CAAGAGCTGATCTTGTTTCCGGATCAAAACGCCAAATTGGAAACAGAATGAGGATTCCCAAGCTTCGAAACTGACTTTCAACGGCCGTTTCGTTGAGTGGAAGAGGCGCAAGGCGCCTTTAGCTGGGTGCCCGAAATCAGGGGAAGTCTAAGCTTTCGTATTTGCGGTTTCTCCCGGAAAACGTCTACGTCCCCAGGCAAGATTGAGAATCTGCCTCTTCCCGCCTTAGCTTTCCTCCACCTCGCGGACTTACAAAAAGTCGCCGCAGGAGGAAAGATGCTCTCCCGCGTTGGCTGGCGGCAGACGAAGCAGATCTTTACCCTGAATGCGGTTGAGCCCGCTGTGGGAAGGCAAAAACTAACGCTGCGGGCGGGGCGGCTGGCCAACGCTGGGGCCCGGTTGTTAGAGATATTCCCGCTGCATCGGATGGCGGGCAGAGTGTTGGCCGCCGCCGAGCAAACACACAAGAACAGTTGGCGGGACAAGCCCCGATCTCCCTAAGACAAGGCTCGCAAGAAACGCCGGAACTTGTTGGCACAGCCTCGGGTGTCGCTCGGTTAGAGGCGGACCTTTGAGGCGACATTCCGTGCTGCCACGCGCGGTAATCGCATTTGGTCGCAATGAACCTATTCGTGGACGATGGATATCGAGGCCAAGACGGATTCTTCGCCCACTGGCATCGATGGTGGAATAGGAGGACCAGCCAAGCAGTCCTCGTAATTCTGCGTGGTGTAGTCTACCGCTTCTTCAGGGCCAAACACATCTGCCAGGGCCAGCAACACAGCGTTCTCTTCAGACTGACAATTCGGCATGGGGTTGGACTCGCAGATGGAAAGGGCGGTTTCCGCCGATTCCAATGCATCTTCAGATATTACGAGGTCAGCCTCTGCAGCTTCTTTCGCTATCCGCTCTGTTTCACAGTTGACGCAATACAAAGCTTGGATGGGACTAATTGTGGCCAATGCAAGTGCGCTACTTATCAAGACCCCATCTTCGTTGGCGTCCATGCCATCGTCTGCTCCTTCAGTGTTGCTCTCACCTGCCCGCAGAATGCCGCCCTCTGTGCGAACGTAGGAATTCGCGCCGCTTTATCTCTCGGAACGTTGCGAGGTCGTCTATCGCTTCCTTAACCGACTCAAACTTCCTATAGCTTCCATCGGCATTACGACGATTCGGACTGAAGGGTTTTGATGCAGGCACGTCGTCTTCGGCTGGCGAACTGACAGGCACTAGCGACAAGAGTTGGCCCCCTCCAAACACGCCAATAGTAACAAGGCCTGAAAGACAGCAGGCTATGGCCATAACGAGACGACGCTGCTTCGTGGGGCGTACTGGAGACGGAACTTCTCCATGGCGATTGCGGTTAGACACCTCCTCAAGTCGTTGCTGGAGCGAACGCTCACTGGTTGCTGCTTCTTCAAGCCGCCTAACCAACTCGGCGTTCACATCTGGTGTCCCAAGCAAGCCCTCTTCTTCGAGTTCGATCCGCACCAGAGAAACGTGAATCGGCTCATCGGGGCGATCGATCAGGTGCTGACACCATCGAGAAAACAGCCGCCAGCTTCGTTCTGTGTTATGGGTGTTCAAAGTAATAATCGCGTCCCAGGTAGCCTACCCGCGCATTGCCAGATCGATGGGGCTTAAGCGGGTAGCTTGGGAGTCTTGTTCGCGGCGTCGTCATCGTTGTTACGTGATCATTCGGTGTTGCGTGGTCATTTGGTGTGGTCATTCGTGAAGTCCTTGTGAGTCACGGCAATTCTAATTCCACACGACGCAAGCCTCAAGAGACGGACGTTTTTCTCTGGCGTCACAGGCGAACAGATGTCTCCCTGTGTCCAGGTTGCTCTGAAATTCTGCCAGAAAAACTGAGATTTTTGCTGAGGCCCCGATGGTCCCTCCCTCCCCCTTCGTTTCCCCATGAGCATGAACAAGAACCTACTGCCATCACACTCCAGCAAGCACGGTAGGGCATACCGGCGAAGAGACTCAGAGCACCTAATAGCCATATTTGCCATTTGGTAAGTGCGCACAAAACGACCCCCAGCCAATCGGGGCAGGCTGGCGGGGGTCTAGCCAAACCGAGGTTGAACCTCGGTTGGATGGGCGTAATCTACGTGGTGAAATTCCGCCTGACAACCCAATCCGCCGAAATATCCTCATTGACGAACCCCACGGAAGGGCCTATTTTTTTGCCGCGGGCAGAGAGCCCATTTCAATTGGTGGGCTCACTTCAACACCCCTCCGGGCCTAGATCTGGGCGGGTGTTTTTCATTACCTCGCCGAACTTATCGGCTCGCGTGACGGGGCAAACGCGCAGTTTGCGAGTTACCTATCGGGGCTTATTGCCCGGCGTGGGGTAGACCTACGCCAGAGACATAGGCAGCGCCCGCCCAGTTAAATCTGGGCGGGCGTCTTTCATCTGCGTTCTGGCCGAGGCTCGCAACGCTCCCGACATTCGGTGCTTTCCCACTCGGTGCTTTCCGGGCCGTGCCCAATGCTCGCGTCGGCTGAGACTCGGCGCGGCAGCTAAAGCGCCCCTTTCCCGCCCGTTGTCTTGAGGTGCGCCCAGCAGACTGCTAGGTTCTTTCGCGGCGTCTGCCATGCGATGATGCTGACGATGTGGGATGACGAGAAAATCGCCGCTCTTGAGTCGTTTGTCCGAGCGCCGTTTATCGTGGCGGCAGGCTACGCACTTGTCCATTTCATGTCGCTTTGGGCAGCACTGGCCAGTCGACCATTCTGGTTTGTGCGGCTGACGGTTCTCCTCTTGCCGCCGATGGCGCTCTTCGCGCTCCCGGTCGATCCGTCTACGAGCGAGAATCCAGCGCAAACGATGACCATGGCAGAGTAGTAGCACCGTTCGCCAGTCGTCATTCGCTTCGAGATCTTTTTCGCCGCAACCGTGTCGTTTGGCGATTCGTAGGGATTGTCAGCAAATGCGCCTGGGATAGGAGCATCGGCAACGGATCGTCGACAACTAGGACAATTGCCATCCGAAGATATTGCGACACAAACTCCGCATTGAGCACATGTGGTCATTTCCGTGCAACCGCGCGCAAGACGCTCGCCCGAACCGTTTCCCTAAAGAACAAGCCGACTCGCCACTTAGTTCGCGTGTTTCGCGGTCAGCATTCGTTGTAACCAATCATGTATTTCCTCTTTCGAGAGCTTGCGCTCAATTTCGAGCGCTGCTGGCAGATCGGCAAACATCCGTTGAGATTGCCAACTGCGTGGATAGGACGCCGGACCAAGCAGGACTACGCGATGCCCATCAAAAACTGGGATATCGTCTGGAGCGCCTTCATTCCAAATCCAGTGATCGCTTGAACCGTAGTCACCGGCGTCAGGCAACGCAAATCCTGATTCAATCGCCTGCCAAGTGTAGAGATTCCAGACACTGGTAACCGTGTCATTTGATTGCTGTGGGCCAATACCACGAGCGATATCGGCAACCCGTCGAGGAACGCGACGTCGAGCAAACAATCCAGATCTTGGGATCCCATCCATCAAAAGTACGTTCAATTGGAAATTGTCAACGACACCTGATATTCGTCCAAGAATTCCGAGCGTGGTTTGTGGCTCAATCACCACAATCGGTTCATCGTCCAACACGGCCAGCATCATCTCAAGCCAATGGCCAGCCTCATGATATTCAGAGATTTGGGCGGCGAAATTGCGCAAGTGACGGGCGGAATTGCGTGCTTCAGGGCTGAGCGAAAACACCGCGATCGACGGAGGCCAGAATTGTTCGAGGGCGTCCCACGCAGCATTTTGTTGCACCATCGTTGGAGCGACTTGCTCGCGTGCGTTCTCGAAGACCTCGATCGGGTCTTTGTCCTCATCTTCGGATTCGGGCATTTGGGCAACGCACGCGTTTGCCAATGCCGCCGCCGATTCGAGCAGCGCGCCGAGTCGTTCGGTGAGCTGCTGCGCAATGGTCGACGGATCGCACCCGCCTTCGATCAAAGCACCACAAACCAACGCGAGAAATGCGGAACGCGAGGCATTCTCAAGATTGAGGTGTGTACCCAACATCCGCAACGCGGTATTCGCATCGTCTCGCGAAGCGCGGCCGATCGAGTCGAAAAACGACTGTGCCGCCGCGTCCATGTCGGCGTCCGTGGACGTACCGTCGCGGGCGGTTGCAATTAATGAGGTTGTAGCGTCGGTGAGCATTTAGACGACCGAGCTGACTTGTTGACAATTCCGATACCCTAAACGGCAGTCAAGATATCGCGGTGCCATGTGAGCCGCAAGCGATTGCCGCTTTGGCGCTTGCACCAGGAGGCTCGGCGACGCCTTCCGTGTTGTCCTGGGAAGCGACCGCTCAATCTCACTTGAGTTCTATCCTAGGGAAGCTGCGATTTCAGAGACGGTCGAGTCGCGGACATGATGCCGACACATCAATCCCATTTTCCGATCAAGATCGTCACCCATGTTTGGGCTGGCACCTCGTTCCCTGCCTGAATTCATCCCTCGCGGGCATTGGGGTCAGGAGCTCGTGGTCGCCATGTCGATCACCCGCATGCGCCGCCATTTTCCGCCCAGGAACCTGAGCATGAAGATGACTCCGAGGCACCAGACCCAGCCGGCGACTAAGGCCCAGCACCCGTAGATTCCGAATTCGAGCACTTCAACTCCGACCCAGCTCAGCCCGCCCAGTAGAACGGCCATGGGAAAGCTGGCTCGCAGCACAAAAGGCGTGTCGCCAGCGCCTTTGATGGCGCTGACGAAGATCATGAGGAGGGCGTCAAGCATGTTGTACGCGGCGACAAATTGGAGCAGTGTCACGGCCATGGCGAAGGTCTCCTGCGAGTTGTCGCTGGGGGCCGCTTCCGTGAAGAACGCCGCAAGGAAGAGATTGGGCGCGAACAGGAATGCGAGCGAAATCAGGGCCATGTAGGATAAGGCGATCCAGAGCGAGGTCCATGTGGCCCGCGCGGCGAGATCGTCTCGATTCTGGCCCAGACGTTGGCCGACGAGGATGCTGACTGCTTGAGAAAGGCCCCAGACTGGCATGAATGCCAACGTGCCCACACTAAAGGCGATGCTTGTGGCCTGGGACTCCAGGTGCCCCAGTCGACCCACCATGAGGATGAAGACGGTAAAGCCCAGCACGTCCAGCAGCAGCTGAAAGCCGCTGGGGGAGCCGTACCAGAGCAGTCGTTTGAGCAGGTCGCGGTCGACCGACATTCCTCGCCATGTTTCAAAAATCCTTCGATTCTCGCGAGAGAGCACCAGAATCAGGTAGATCGCGGCCTTCAGCCAGAACGCGGTGACGGTCGCCCAGGCGGCGCCGGCGATTCCCATTTCCGGAAAGCCCGCGTGCCCGAAAATCCAGAGATAGTCCAGCACCAAGTTGATGATGGCCACGGTCGCGTCGACGCCCATCACGGTTCGCGTCTGCCCTCTTCCGCTGAAGAAGGAGGTCAAGGACTGGGCGATCAGCATGCCAGGTCCGCCCCAGCAGAGGATCTGAAAATAGACCACCTCCATCCGAACGGCGTCTTGGCTGTGACCTACCCATTGAAAGAAGGTCGGGGCGAATGGGATCGCGAACAGCAGAAACGGCGTGATTCCCAACGCCAGCCAAACGCCCTGCCAAATCGCCCCCCTATTCGCTCCGGTTGCCCGTTGCCGAGGTACTGAGAAACGAAAGTGGTCGAATAAGCGCACAGGCCGAGTGGAAGGCAGACCACAGCGAACCAGACGGTGCCCGCCGTAAAAGCGGCTGCCATCGCTTCGGCAGAGACCTGCTTCAAGAACAGCCGGTCCACAAACGTCATGATGGTCAGCGACAGGCTCGATATCACCAGCGGCATGGCGATTCGAAGGACTTCCCGCCCACCGGAGACGCGGGTCCACCAATGGGCGAGGGGGTTGCTGTTTAGCTGCGGAGATCCCATTGGCCTCTTCCCCGTTGAGCCGGGGCGTTAGACGCTTCAAACCCCTGTCGCGGACTTATCCACGGTTCGACGACGACCGAATTGGCCTGTTTGGCCTCGCCCTGTCCACCGCACGCCTCAGCCGAGGTTCTTGACTGTAGCGAAACACACAGTCTGCGACACCGGGGCGCGAAATTGGTTCACGGCCCTGGGCGAGCGTTTCAGGGGACCGGATAGGGCACGCCGTTCGGGGCGCCCGGCCGGCGGAATCCAAGTTTCGCCGAAAAAACGGGCGACGGGTCCTTGCACGATTTCTGAAAGTCAGTATCTTTCCTTGCTTGCCATTTGCTTGGCGAAGAGGGCGGAAGCGAAGTCTTCAAGCAACTGGCGAAGGAGTCTTTGAGCAAAGGACTGTGGCGTTAGTCAGTTTGGGTTAGTGAGCTTGAGTTTGGCTTTGCCCAGAGGGGTTTCTTTAGACGAGCCAGACTTTTTTCCCGGGCATGGGGGCTTACGCGTTGACAAAGCGAACCTAGCTCACTAAATTCGGTCTTTCCCCTTAAGGCTGTTTCCTCCACAGGTGCGGTGTAAGACCTTGGCGGGCGTGAAGTTGAGTGCGAGCGAGAGCCAAGTTCGGCTTGGTTTTGGCTCCTGTTCAACTTGAGCAGACGGATTTGGCCGCTTGCGGCCGGTTCGGTTG
>CAZWOU010000283.1:0-6551 GCA_964635375.1 uncultured Pirellulaceae bacterium
GTTGTTGAATCGAAGCCCGTTGAGCCAGCACCCGTTGTTGAATCGAAGCCCGTTGAGCCCGCACGCGTTGAGCCAGCGCCCGTTGAATCGACGCCGGCGGCAGACTCGCCGGGGGCAATTGGGCCTGTGGCTGGCGATGTGTTGTGGCGGATTGCCGACTTGCTGCCGGGGCAGGGCGAAGCTCAGAACCCACTCCGCAATGCGATTGCAACCGACAGCGAGGGGCGTTTCTTTGCCGCGTTGGGCAAACACGTCTACGGCTTGCAAGCTCGCGCGGGCGCGGCCGTCGAGACCTTGTGGCAAAAGACGCTCGACTGTCCGATTCCGGCGTCTCCCGTGTTGGACACAAAGAACCAACGTCTGGCGGTTCACGCCGGCGACGGAAAACTACATGTCTTCGATCTGGACGGACAAGTCGTGTTTGACCCAGCCGAAGTTGGCGAACCCCTCGGCTGGTCGACGCCGTCGGTCGATGACGACGGCAATTTCTATGTTTCGGCTTACGAAGGTGGGATAACTCGTGTCGACTATCGGGGCCAAACCCGCAAGAACTACTTTCGTTCGCGGCAGAAGCTGGATTGCACCGGGCTCATCCGCCACGACCAGCTCTACATCGGCGGCGAAGATGGTTTCGTCTACGCCTTGGACCTGGAAAGTCGTCGAGCTCGCAACATGTGGGATCACATTGGCGGACGGGGAAAGACAGATTGGTTTATCAACTCGGCGCTCGCACTCTCGAGCAGGCCGCAATTGGTCGTTGCCGCCAGGGACGAGCACCTCTACGGATTCGACATGGAGGGAATCTGCCGCTGGAAGGTGCATGTTGCCGGTCAAATGCTGGCTTCGCCCAGTGTTGGGCCAGACAATCGAATCTACGTGACCGTCAGCCAACTTCAACGAGGTCGCAAAGACCGCGGGCGGTTGCTGTGCATTGACGGCCCCAAGCAAGAGATCCTCTGGGAATACCAAGCCCGGGGCGCGGCGGAATCGACGCCCGCTTTGGATGCCCAGGGGCGAATCTATTTTGGCGATAACGCCGGGATTCTGCACGCGGTCGGTGCTTCAGGCGAGTGCCTCTGGACCACCACGTTGCCGTCGCCGATTCGCTCCGCCATTGGGCTTCCCCGCCCCGACCAGGTCGCCTGCGGTTGCGACAGCGGCGCCCTGATTGGCGTACAGATCGGAGACTAGGCCCCGCCCTGACTAGCCCTGACAAATTGCCAAAGGACCCCAACATGCCACCGGTTCTTGCTCCGCAGAGCTTTACCTTCGCAGGTCGGGCTGGTATCTTGGCCGGTAAGCGTATTATGGACATGGAGCTCCTTTTATTGTTTAGCTGGGAATTTCTTGATTTTTGGGGAAGAAATTTCGACCCTGGGAACGAAACTTCAAGCAGACCATTAGATTTGTAGTCTTGCCCCTTTTTGCCCCAAGTGGCCGAAACGGGGGGAAGACCTTGGAAGGTGCTTCGGTACCTTGATATACTCAAAGACGTAGGATGTTAGGCCAATCGGACGGCAACAACGCCCGCTGGGTCGAGATGAACTCCAACGGAGGAACGTGGCTATGAAATGGGCTTTGTCGAGTTGGCTGGTCGTGGTCTTGGTGGTCAGTGCCGTTGAGGCCCGTGAGTGGACGGATGCCTCCACCAACAAGAAGATCGACGCTGAGTTTGTGCAGCGAATTGGCGACAAGGTTGTGCTTCGTCTGCCTGGCGACGGAAAGCTCTACACCGTCCCTTTGTCTCGCCTCTGCGCCGCCGATCGCACGTTTGTGGAAACGGCCAAGGCGGGTGCCAGCGTGCTGGACCGGTATGTCGAGAAATCGCGTGAGATCGTTGTCGACACTTCTGGCGACGACCGTTGGAGTGCGGCCATTCGCTCCGATCCAAATAACCCCACACACTACACTCGCCGAGGCATGGCGAGGGTCGCCAAAGGGGAGCATGACGCCGCAATCAAGGACTTCTCCAAAGCCCTCAGCCTCAACCCAAAAGACCCCGACGCCTATAACGGGCGAGGTAAGGCCTATGCCAAGGCTGGTCAGCCCGTCAAAGCTCATAACGACTTTGGCAAAGCGATCGAGATGGACGCCAAGCTGGCTTCCGCCTTCCGACATCGTGCTGACAACATGAAGGCCCTCGCTGAGACGCCCGAAGGCAAAGAACTACTTGACGAAGCTCGCAGCAAATTGAAGAAGAAATGGGAGGCCATGGCCGCCCACAACAACAAGGTCTCTCCTTGGCAGCCGTTGAATTCGACCACGGGGCCCATCACAGCCGATATGTTGGCTCTGGGACTGGCCAAGCGAGACTATAAGTATGCCGAAATGCTCACTTGGGACGCCGATTACAATCTCGGTCTAAACGGGGGAGTTTCCATCGGCGGCGGCGGAGTTTCTATCGGAATCGGTGGCGGCGGAGTTGGCGCAGCCGTTGGCGTGGGCGTTGTTGGCGGGCAAGCACCGCTGACGATCTACCCAGAAACCGTCATCAAGGGCGAACCCATCACGCTGATTGCCGACATGAAGTCGTTGCAGTTGGGCATGCCTCAAAAAGTGGGCGCCAACGGACGACCTGTTTACTCCGGCGGCAAGATCAAGACGCCCGTCAAAGAGGGTGTTGAAGCTGTTGATTTCTATCGCGACATCGATGGCGACGGCAATCTCGACACAGCGAAAGACCAGTACATCGGCAGTGATACGAACGCCAAAGACGGGTTCTCGATTGAAGCGCCGACGCAGACATTTGCCTTGGGTGAGAACGTCTTCTTCGCGGAACCCCGCGGCGCCGAAGGTTCCGATAAGAAAGCCGGCCCCGATTACAACACGGTGGCCTCCAAGTTGGAACAAGCGGCTAAAGACGAGCGAACCATTGCTGCGGATGCAGCCGAAGGCGAATTGAGTGAAGACAGTTCGAAAGCCTTGCGAGACGACCAACGAGGAGTTCAATCAAAGGCTCGCTCAGTGATGAAGGCCCTCAAAGCTACGGCTCCTGAGGCTTATGAAACGCTCAAGGAAGTAAGCCGAAGCAGTCTCGACATCAACAAGGAACTCACCGCACTCGACGCGGAAGCAGCGGCCAAATCCGCTGAGGACAACGCGAAACGAATCGAAGACTTGGCCCTCGAATTGCGTGACCTTGCCAAGACTCAGTCGACCGCCGCCACAGGCACGCCCGCTTACGCCCCCGGCCGAATTATGCCGGGCAAGGGTGAAGGCGAAGGCAAGGGTGGAGGTGACGGCAAGGGTGGAGGTGACGGCAAGGGAGGCGGAGGAGGCGGTGATGGTGACGGCGGTGGTGGTTATGGCGGCGACCGGTATGCAGACCGACCTGATCGAGTTGAACGGGCTGTCGATTACATCGATCGCGGCGATTACGACCGAGCAGTCGTTGAATACGATCGCCTGATTGAGGAAGATCCGGACAACGATTACTACCTCCGCCAACGAGCTGGAGCGTACTTGGCCAAGGGCGGCTATGATCACGCCATCCGCGATTTCGATCGACTGGTCGAACTTGATGTCAAGAATGCTGACCTCTACTACAACCGAGGTTGCGCCCGGTTGGCCGCAGGTGAAATCTCTGCCGCTCTGGCCGACTTCTCAATCTCTATTGATCTCGACGAAACTCGCAACTTGGCCTACACCAACCGAGGTGTGGCCTATGCACGTTCGGGCAAGATGGAAGAGGCCATCTCGGACTTCAACAAGGCCATCAGTTTGAATGCCACCGACACGCTTGCCTACCGCAACCGTGCCTTGGCCTACCGCAAACTGGGACGCCAAACGGAAGCCGAGGCTGATCTTCTCAAGCTCAAGCAGCTTTCCGAAGTCACGATTATCAAACCGTAGCAAACGCTGATAGACGTTTGTTTAGTAAGAGTCACGAAGCTCCTCAGTTGCCCCGTCAACTGAGGAGCTTTTTTGTTCGCTACAGGTGCAGAGCACGCCTGCAACCATCTCGCACCACCCTCGAACCCTCAACCCTCCTTGCCTATAATGATTCGCCTCGCCCTCGTAGCTCAGGTGGATAGAGCGGTGCTTTCCTAAAGCACAGGTCACAGGTTCGAGTCCTGTCGGGGGTACTTCTTCTCCTGAAACGTCATCCGGCGATTTGGAATGTTGCTTGGCAGGCAGGTCACGCGTTTCCTCGCCCCGAAAGCCTTTCGGGGCGAATTCTCTCTCAAGCGTCGATCGCCGAGATGCGGCGTCTACAGTCACCTGACAGAGAAGCAAGGACTTACGGATTGGGATGGTTTCGAGACGACGTCTCAGAATCCGGCCTCGCCGACCTCGTTTTCCACGGCGGCGCGCTGGGAGCCCACCTGCGAGTTGACCGGAGCCGTGAACTCGTGTGCGTGTTGCTCGTACATCAAAACGCTGGTCAGGTTGCGGAACTGAAGAACAATCTCGTTCAACAAGTCGACAAGATGCTTCCCGTGCCGAACGATCGTTGATGGCTAGGCAGCCGTCACTCTCCGAGTGACGGGCTGGTAGAATTGATTTCCAGCTACCAGCCAAACATCAACAGAGCCAACGCACACTCTTCCTGAAATGACAATTCCGGCAACTATGAAAACAAACACACATACAACCGTACTCGCTTTGTCCATTCTACTGTTTTGCGTACTGGGCAGGTGCAGTGAAGGAAACGACTCTGGCCGGCAGGATGGGAAGCCAAATGTACTGTTCATCGCCATCGATGATCTCAACGACTGGACTGGCATGCTGAAGGGCAACCTTCAGGCCCGGACGCCTCACATGGACAGGCTGGCTGCCAAAGGGATGGTCTTTTCCAATGCGCATTGTGCGGCTCCGGCTTGCGGTCCTTCAAGGTCTGCCCTGATGAGCGGGATCCGACCTTCGACATCGGGCAATTATGAAAATCGAAATTCACTGACAAGAAATCCGCTCCTGAACAACTCGGTTCTCTTGCCCGAGTTCTTCGGGCGGAATGGCTACTACGTCTGCGGCTCCGGAAAGTTGTTTCACGGCGCTCATTTCAAGGACGAAGTACAGGGGCGGGGCTTTGATGACTACTACCCGAGTAAGACGCAGGACCAATTTCCCTGGATCGACAGATTCTCCTCTCCGAGACCCCTGAACGGGATCAAGAAAGGGATAGCGAGATACGCCGACTGGGGCCCTTACCATCCAGACGTGACCCTGGAAGACATCAACGATGGAAAAACCGCGAAATGGGCGGCAGAGACACTGCTGGGAGGTGAGCTGAAGGAACCGTTCTTTTTAGGGGCCGGCATCTTCCAGCCGCACCTTCCCAACTACGCGCTCCAGGAATATTTCGATCGCTTCCCGCTAGATGAAATCGAGATTCCGAAGGGTTATCTGGAGGGGGATATGAAAGACGTCCCCAAGGCGAGTGGAAAGCAGCGGCATATTGCGTGGGCCAAGACGATCAGGGCTGCTGGTCAGTGGAAACCTGCCATCCAGGCTTACCTGGCGGCCACTGCCATGACGGACGACCTGATTGGCCAGATGGTCGGGGCGCTGGATAAATCAAAGTATGCCGACAACACCATTGTCGTGTTGTGGAGCGACCATGGCTTTCAGCTGGGCGAGAAAGAGCGCTGGGCGAAATACTCCCTCTGGGAAAGGGCCACGCGGGTCAACATGGTATGGGTGGCGCCTGGCGTGACCAAGCCGGGATCGACCAGCTCCAAGCCGGTGAACCTGCTGGATATTTATCCAACCCTCGCCTCCCTGACCGGCTGCAAGCCCCCGAAGAATCAGCTGGAAGGCAACGACCTCTCCGTATTGATGAAGAATCCCGGGGCCTCATGGGATAAGACCTCCCTGACGACCTTTGGTTACAAGAACTACGGCGTTCGATCCGAACGCCACCGGTATATCGTCTACGCCGACGGCTCGGAAGAGTTATATGACCACACGAAGGACAAGTGGGAATGGCGCAACCTCGCGGCGGATCCGGAATACGCTGAAGTGAAGGAGAAGCTACGCAGAGGAATTCCGACTCATCATCAGCCATTTGGCGCTCTGCAGGGGGCGTTTGACCGCAAACGCACGCGCTCAAAGAAGTAACAAGAAACTGAACAGAACGCCCTCAAAGCCTGGCGACGCAAAACCGACGACCCAGCCCTTGACCCAACCTTCCACGACCAAATCAAACAAAAGTTCGCAGACCGATAGTCCTGACCTACGGAAACTCAACAAATTCAAGGCATATCTAACGGAGACATTTATCATGACTAATCTGCGAGGCAGAAAGACAATCTTATTTCAGTGCCTTACAGCAGCCATTCTGGTCCTGGTGCCTTGCCGCGGCCGGGTATCGGCAGAGCAAGGGGATGGAATACCAAAGCAGGCGATAAAGCTTGGGCCCGGCTCTGCGCATCCCGGCACAACAGGCGAGGTCAGGTTGGAACTTGAGGAGTTCTTTCTCGATGGCGATCCTCATGCGTGTGGGATTATATGGGACCTTGCGGTTGATGCGCAGAAGGGCGAACTCTTTGTGCTATGCGAACCCAAGAGAGTCGGAGGCGTGGGGGAAGTGCGCGTCTTTGACCGGAGCG
>CAZWOU010000284.1:0-6496 GCA_964635375.1 uncultured Pirellulaceae bacterium
CCGAAGCAAATGGGGAGAAACCCGGGGCCGCCGCTTACCAAGCGAAGCCGTGGAAGTTCAAAGAGTCGCAGGGGCAGAGGACGCTTCTGTTCTTCGATTACTACCCCCTGATGCGCTACAACAACGTATCGATCAAACAGGCCGTCGCGCAGTATGTGCCTGAAGGCGACTTTGCAGATCCGGTAACTGGTTCGACGGGCGGAGGGTCCGTGTTCTTCCATGAGCCGACCGGGATGTACCGCAAGATCTACGGATCGCCCGAGACGCGTGTGTACGAGAGTGAGGACGCGATTCGTTGGCGTCAGTCGCCGCAGCCGAACGCTAGCCCGCACGGCGGCCAGAACGGGCCCAACCACGTTTTCACACTGCCCCATCGAGCCTGGGGCGGAAATGTTGTTTACCATCCTGAGGCGGCCGATGGGTTCCCCTACAAGATGATTATCTTGGAACTCAATGATGCGACATACGAATACGCGTTGAAGACGCCGAGCTACTGGCTGCACGAACTGGCCCAGAAGGTCAAGGCGAAGGGGGGGGATCAAAGCAGCCGGCGGCCGCAACGCCTTCCCCGGTCGCAAGCATTCGATGCTTGTCTCTCGCAACGGAATCGATTGGGAGTATCGACCCGACTACGACTGGGGCTACCCGCCCGCGATCATCGAAGAGCATTACCAGATGCACTTCAATCATCACAGCAGCGAATATGTCGTCACCAGTCGGCCTTCGTGGGGCGACCGCCGCATCTACCGCGTGATGTCGCAAGATTGTAAGCACTGGTCGCGACCGGAATTGCTGCTGCATCCGGACGTCTACGACGAAGGGCGAATCGAGCTGCATGGGTCGGCCGTGTGCCGATACGATTCGTACTACATCAGCCTGCTCTGGATCTCCAACTACTCGTCGTCCGCGCCGACTCGCTACTCTGGGCAAGGCATGGACCACATCCAGCTGGCTTACAGCTACAACGGCACGAACTTCACACGCGGCCTGCGGCAGCCGCTGGTGCCGAATCGGCAGCCCGGACAACCCGACTTCGGCTCGATCTGGGCTCGCGGACTGATCGTGAAGGACGACGAAATCCTGATCTACTCTGATGCCAAGAACAGCCAGACCACACGCTTCAGTTCGGGCGAGGAGAAGGACGCGCTCAAACGAGCCGGGCGGAAGAAGCCCAAACAAGCAAAGAAGAGCGTGATCCACAAACTCCGGAAGGACGGCTTCACCTACCTTGAATCGAACGGATACTTTGGCGAGTTTCAGACGTCACCCTTCACGCTGCTCGACGGAAAACTAACCATCAATGCCGATGCAACCATTGGCGCCGTGTACTACGAAGTCGTCGGTCGCGATATTCCCGAAGAAGAATACTCGATGGAGAACTGCGTCCCCTTGATCGTCGATGATCAAACCGAATTTCAGCTTCAATGGAAGAACCGCAAAGACCTCAGCGAATTGGCCGGAAAGGAGATCTACTTGCGTTTCAAGATGAAGGGCGCCCGATTCTATGCGATCCGCGGCGATTTCAATTTCGACATTCAGGATCGTTATCGACTTTCGGCTGGGATGCCGCTCAGTGTTCCGAGTTATCTGTTCTAGTCGCGCCAGCGAGAGTGAGGAAGTCTTCTGGCTCAGCCCCAGCGTGGCGAGTGGCAAAGCGAAAAATCCTTGAACAATCTGCTTCACTCGAATCCTTGAACAATCTGTTTCACGCGAAGCGACGCGCAATTCACTTCGCAGGAAGGTCCGTACACGTCCTGAAGAACGCGTTTTTGAGCGATTCGAGCAAAACAACCCTGGCTCGCGCGGCGCGCACAGCGCCGCGTCGATCCAGGCTTGCTACAATGCGGCTTGAGTTTCTTCGTCTATCCGCATGCAGACAGTGTGAAACATGACCCAAATGAAAGCCCTAACGAACTCCGCCATCGTCGTCTTGGCAGTTTGCGCCGCCGGTCTCCAGCGGCCCTTAGTCGCAACCGCCCAACAGTTCGATCCGGCGAAGATCGCCAAGTTGCATGGCGGACTGATCGTCCAGCTCGGTGCGAGCGAAACCGACTCGGCTGCACGGCTCAGCCTGAGCGGGCGGTATCTGATTCATCTGCTCGACTCAAATGACGCGGCTGTTCAAGCGGCGCGAGTCCGACTGCGTGAGGACGGCCAATACGGTCTAGTGTGGGCTGAGAAGGCGGCCAGCAAGAATCGACTGCCCTACGCCGAAAACGTGGTCAACCTGATCGTGGTTCGCGACTACTGCGTCCCTGTCGAGGAACTTGCCCGCGTGCTAACGCCCGACGGCCGCGTTGTCGTCGCCAATCGTGAGGTGTTGAAGAAGTCTGATCTGGAGGCGGGCGGATTCGATTCTGTTGCCGAAACGACCTCCAGCCTCGTCGCCCGCAACCCACGGCCATCTGCGATGGACGATTGGTCGCACCCGCGTCACGCCGCCGACGGAAACGCCGTTTCCCAAGATACCTTGGTCGGCCCTCCGGATCGCGTCCGCTGGATCGCGGCCGCCACATCGGAAGTTGAGGGCTTGGTCACTGCGGGCGGACGAAATTTCTATGGCGGCATTCTCTCGCGAGATAGCTTTAACGGCTTGCGATTGTGGCACCGAGACCTCAAGAAGAAGGGGGACAACAATCCGCAAGAGTTTGAACTGCCGCGGCTCTCCAGCGATGGCCCGAGACCGATTGCTTCAGCCCAATTGTTATTTGCCGTCATGGAAAAACGACCGGTCGCCCTGAACGCCGCAACGGGTGAGATCGTCGTGGAATTTGGCGATATGGTTAGCCCGAACATTGTGATGCACGATGGCCAGCGAGTGGTTGCGGCCGATGCCGATTCGGTTCGAGCATTTCGGATTGAGGACGGAAAGGAGATCTGGAAGGTCGCCGCCGTCGATCCTCGAAATGTGATTGCTAATGGGGAGGTTGTGGTCTACTTGGAGGGCCGAGTTCGTCGGGGCGAGAAGGCTAAGGCCGTAACGCTGGATGCGAAGACCGGTCAAGTCAATTGGCAACGCGACGACTACGCTTGGTTGCCCCACGTAATTCGCACTGTTCTGGCAAAGAGCCAGCTCGTGTTCGAAATATCCAGTCTAAATGATCACGACGCGGGTAACGCGATCCATGTCGTTGCGGTTGCGGACGGCAAACACTCATGGTCCAAGAAATACGCGCCCGGCATGAATCATAGACGTCAGGCCCGGGCCATGTTCTTGGACAACGATCTTTGGATCCTACACGGCGGAAAGATCAACACGGCGGAGGGCCAAGAACGTAAGCGGCAACCCGTTCAGGTCTCGGCATTGGATCTGCTCACCGGAGAGACGCGAGTCACCCATCCGGCTGGCTTGACCCACTGCTTTCCACCAGTCGCCACAGCCAACTATATGTTCGCGGGCGAGTTGGATATGACGAATCTCAAGTCGGGCGAGGTCATCGCGAACCGCATCACTAAGGCCAATTGTTCGCGCGAGAACGGCTGGGTTCCGGCCAATGGTCTCGTCTACACAACGCCTAAGCACTGCACTTGTTGGCCCATGCTGCGAGGATTCGTGGCCATGGCGTCAGCGGCCGAGACCGGCTCCATCGGCGAGATTCCGCCCGAGGAGATTGAGTTCCTTCTGGAAAAGGGGCCGGGCAAGTACGATCCCAAGGCGCCGAGCCCAGCGGAACACGACTGGCCGTTGTACCGCCACGATCGTTGGCGAAGCAGCAGCTCGCCGACGCCGGGACCGCAGCGGTTGGCTGAGCGATGGCGCGCCGCATTGAGCGTCAAAGGGAACCCGGAAGCAAGTGCGGATTCGCCCATCCTCCACGATTGGAAGGACAATCCAGTCATCAAAGGGCCGATCAGCGCCCCGACGATTGCCAACGGGACCGCGTTTGTGATGCGGCCCAACGAGCACGAGTTGGTCGCGATTGATACGGCATCCGGTTCTGTTCGCTGGCGATTCACCGCCAACGGTCGGCTCGACACGCCGCCAGCCATCCACCGAGGGCTCTGCCTGTTCGGTTCGGCTACCGGGTGGGTCTATGCCTTGCGGGCCGACAATGGCGAAGTGGTTTGGCGTCTCCGCGCCGCTCCCTCGGACGAACGAATCGTAGCCTACGGGCAAGTCGAATCGCCTTGGCCCGTGCCTGGCGCGGTACTGGTGATTAACGACATCGCCTATTTCGCCGCGGGCCGTCAACCGCTCGCCGACGGCGGAATCCTCGTCTTCGCGGTGGACCCGCTGACTGGTGAACGACATTGGGTGCAGCGGATCGATTCGGTGCCGCAAAAAGGTTTCTACGAAAACTCGGGCCTTGAGTTTGATCCATTCGACCTGCTTCACGCCGAGGGCGACGGGATTGCGATGTCGCGTTGGGTGCTTTCACTCGACGGCAAGGATGTTGCGGTCGACAAGTGGAACGCGTTCGCCAAGCTGAATACGGGCGGAGGCGATGTGTGGATCCCACGCGGCTCCTGGACGTACGGCGCCAGACACCAACATCGATTCCGAGGCGAGGCGCCGCGGCGGCCTTTGATCGCGTTTCGCGACGACAATATCTATAGCTCGCTTAATGGACGCACTCATGTTTTCCGCCGCGACTTTGACCTCGACAAAGGCGAGAAGTTTGACAGCAAGTGGATCACAGGTTGGAAGGCGGCCCAAAGCGCGCGAGAAGACGGCAAGCCGTATCGCACCTATCGTATTGCCGAAGGAGCCAAGTGGCTCAACGATCCCTTCGCCGACCCGGCGGCCAAGAAGGACGAGCCTGCCAAAGGGGCTCAACTTCATAATCAAATCCACGCCATGGCTCTCGCCGGCGACAAGTTGTACGTCGTCCATCAGGACGGGCGGATGAAGGTGATCTCCACGGCGGATGGGACTGTGCTCAACGAGACCCACGTTCCGGCGCCGGCCTGGGACGGGCTGGCCGTCGCGGGCAAGCGTCTCTATCTGAGCACGCAAGACGGCGAGTTGATCTGCCTGGGAGAATAGCGGCTCGGATCGTCTGGCGGAAGACGCTATTTCTCGCGTTGTGTTCGTTGGCTTGTGTTGCCGTTGACTTCGCTTGGCGCGACACTTTGGAAACCATGGCGGCTGATGGATTGAGCTCGAATGCAACCAGAAGATTCCCCGGCTGAACCGAAATTGGAGGGTGAGCAAGCGACCGCTGGTCCGCCATCGCCGTTTGCCGGCGAGACCAGCATGATCTGGACGGTCTGGCTGACCTACGGCGCGTTCTACTTCTGCCGGGCCAACATTTCGGCTGTCGTGCCGGGCCTTTTGGCATCGCCAGAAGACGGCGGGTTGGGTATTTCCGCTTGGCATGTCGGCTTGATTCTCGCTTCGCTCAAGATCACCTATGCGCTCGGCCAGTTGATCAACGGCCAGCTTTCAGAACAACTGCCGCCCCGCAAGATGTTGGCGATTGGAATGTTGGGTTCGGCCGCACTGTGCGTCTGTTTTGGAGCCGGATCCGCCGCGTATTTCTTGCTCTTCATCTGGGCGATGAATGGTTATTGCCAATCGCTCGGTTGGACCCCCTGTGTGCGTGTCGTGGCGAACTGGGTTCCTGTTTTCCGGCGAGGCAAGGTGATTGGAATCGTCGGGACGGGCTACCAGGTGACCGGCGCGTTGTCGGTGATTCTTGCCGCGTATTCCGCCGAGTACTTTGGTTGGCGAGGTGCGATGTACGTTCCCGCCGCTGTCTTAGTGGCCTGCTCGATGGTGATGTTTGCCTTCCTCAAGGAGCATCCTGACGATGTTGCGGCGCTCAAGTCCACAGCGAAATCGAACGGGCTTGAGACCTTTTTCCTTACGCTCAGTAACCCGTCCCTGTGGCTATTGGGCTTCGCTCTGGGAATGCTCAACGCTTGTCGTTATGGTTACATGGATTGGGGATTGACCCACTTGAGCGACGTGCAAGAGACAGGGCTCCACAAGGCGGCCTTGAAGATTGCAGTGCTGCCCCTCGGCGCCGTTGTGGGCGTTTTCTTTTCCGGCTGGGCGACGGACCGGTTCTTCGCTAGCCGTCGGGCACCCGTGATTTGCGTATTGCTTTCTTGTCTGGGCGTGATGACGTTGTTCTACGATCAAGTGGTGAGAGCCAGCCCCTACGGCACTGTGGTGCTGCTGTTTCTGATCGGCGCGTGCATGTATGGTCCCCAAGTCTTGCTCGTGGGGACCGCGCCAGCTGACTTGGCTCGCAAAGGCACTTCTGCGGCGGCAGCCGGGTTCGTTAACTTCATGGGGTACGTCGGCGCTGCTTTGGCGGGCGACGTGCTCACCGGATATCTTTACGAAGAGTACGGTTGGCAGACAGCGATCTACGCCTGGGCCGCGGCCGCCTTCATTGCTGCGGTGGCTGCAGGGCTGCTGTGGAACCACCGTTCGGATGACGACGACCGACGATCCAACAAACCTTCGAAATAGAGAACCATGCGAGTTATCATTATCGGAGCCGGCCGCGGCAGTCGCTTGATGCCCACAACGGCTGATACGCCT
>CAZWOU010000285.1:0-6469 GCA_964635375.1 uncultured Pirellulaceae bacterium
CTTGTCGTCGGCCTTCTTGTCGTCGGCCTTCTTGTCGTCGGCCTTCTTGTCGTCGGCCTTCTTGTCGTCGCCGTCTTTCTTATCGCCGTCTTTCTTATCGCCGTCTTTCTTGTCCTCAGCTTTGTCGTCGTCGCCTTTGGCTACCTTCTCGATCTGTTTCTTCTTTGCCTCGGGCCACTTTTCGAACACGGCGTCTCGTTCTTTGTCCGTCTCGAACCCGATTGTGTGGATGGCGATTTGATTACCGTTCTTTTGAAAACGCCCGAATCCATGTTTCTTGGGATCGAGTTTGTACAATTCGAGCAGTCCCACGAGAGCTGCATCGCAAACCTTGGTGACGTACCGCTTACCGTTGATCGAGTAGGTAGTGCATTGCTGTTTGTCGGCCAGAAGATCCTCGAGAATCGACGTATCGTCTTCCTTATTGCCATAGCGAGCGACGGCGAAAATCGCGTTGCCTTTCGCATAGCCTGATTGCTGCTTGTTCTTTGCGAACGCCCTTGCGGGTTGATAACATTCTTTGATGTCATATTGAAGGCAGAGCATGATCAACTGATAGTTTGGCGTGCCCGTCATGTTCTGCATCAGACCGACAAGCAGCTTCTTCATCAGGTCGGAGTTCTCGCCGTTGGCAATGGCTTGCCGGAAAGCGTTCTGGTTGCAAAAGTTAGAAGCCATCGCGCTCACGCTCGAGTTCTTGCGAGCGCTTTCGTGCGTAGTCAGATAGAGCACGGTAGCGACTGTTGGCAGGGACAACTGATAGCCAAATTGCTGCGTCGCGTTCTGCAACTCGGTGCACCGCTGCAGAAGCGTTTCGCCCAACTTGACCGGTTCTGACTTGGCGGCCTCGAACAGGCTGAATTCAGCGGAGTACATTTGGGCGAAGAACTCGCGAGACTTTTTGTCCTCTCCAACGAGCGATTGAAATCCCTTCCAGCCCGGGAGACCTTTCGCGTCGGGGCCCCCCTTCTTGAACTCGGCCAGGAGAGTCAAGCGGGAGTCCTTGGAGATTTGGTCGAGCAGTCGGCGGCAGCGAATGCGCAGCTCGGGATCAACGTCCTCCAAGCCGACTCGCAGTGCGGCGGTGGCGGAGATGCCGAGTTCAGTCAGGCGTCTTTCGGCCTCTTCGCGATTTCGAAAACTCTCGTCGCCAAGCCTCTGGACTATCTTGGTGACGTCTTGTTCGTCCTTGGTCGAGGCAACCGGTTGCCCGTCATCGGTCGCCTTAGCCGGCGCTTGCTGGGCAAAGGCGACAAAATTCGTGGGCGATTGAGAGACGATCATGTCGCCCAAGTAGGCGAGATTGCCTAACGTAGCGCCCGTGTTGCGGCTCTGCGTTTGGCCGTTGTCCATGTCGACGCTGAGCAATTCGCCTTCGCTCGTTGGCAGGTAAAAGTAATGCCCCACCAAGACGCCTCTCCCGCTCGGAATGCCGAGAGTCTGTTGGGCTGTTACCCATTTGGGAACGCCTGTAGCCAGATCGACTAGGGCCAGCCGATAGCGGCCGACGAGCAGTACATGGTCTTCAAAATTACAGGCCGCGTAGAGAAAATCTTGCCTAGGTTTGCTCCACACAACCTCTCCCGAATAGAGGTCGATGCACTTGAGCGAGTTGATTGTCGGAGGCGTGGCAACGCAGAACCGATGCGAACAGAGGAGCGAGGCGTTGGCCCAGCGGCTTCCTGGGTTGGCTTCTTTGACGAACTTCGCCCAGTCGACGCCGCCCGGCCCTCGGTAATAGACGTTTTGTCGACCCGCAGCGTAGGTCTCGATGTCGCGCTGTTCGGCATCGTCTGAGCCGCCGTTGAGGATCCTTCGCTTCCAGATGAACCGCTTCTCCGTGAGGTCCATTCCAATCAAGTAGTCGGCGCCTGTCCAGCAAAGCAGGACGCCGTTCTGCAGAGCAAGGCGACCGCCCCGTAGCCGGCGTTCGGGATTATTGGAAACCTTGTCGTTCATCGTCAACAGCGATTGAGTCCATTCGACTGCGCCGCTGCCCTTGGCGAGCACAACCAGCTTGATCAGGTCGTCGACTTCAGCCAGCACATAGATTTGCTCACCGTGGATGAGCGGAGGCGAGAGAAAAAACGCCTTCTTGAGTTCGTCGCTTACACCGTCGGTCCCGCCCACCGTCCAGGACAAGGCGCCTTCACGGCCGAGGTCGAGAGCCACCAGGCGATTCATATCGGGATCGCGGACCGGCACGCCGGGCAATTGCATGACGGGTCGCCGGCCGTACTTCGATTTGGGGATCGGCGGATTCAATCTGTCGATCAGCAACAGCGTCTCTCCATCGGTCGCGAGCGCGGCATAGATTGCGTCAGTCCAAGTTCGGCGAAACACGGCTTCGCCAGAAGCGGTCAATGTTTCCCGATGCTCGTGCATGGTGGTGGTCAACTGGGACTTCAGGTTCTCTTCAGGCCTTGGCGGGAAGAGCCAGACTCGTTTGCCGCCGATCGGATCGAAGCCGAACAACCGCCTTGTGGAGCGAGCCACAACCCACTTGCCAGCATCTAACGGCGAGGATGTCGGCATGGCGGTGACGCCGCGCCGATTGAACTGATCGCGAAGCGATTTGAGTAAATCAGATTCTTGGATCGTCTCGCCAGACGCGACATTCCAAGAGAGAACAAAATCGGGTCGATCCGTTTTGACAACTTCCTTCAGCACTGGTGCAATCGGTGCGAGTTGCTTGTCGATCCAGGCGTCGACGCCGGTTTCGTTTTCAAACCAGGGAGCCTCGGTCCCGCCCAACATAATGGATGACGGCTTGTTCGTCCGATGCAGTGCGAGCAACGATTGGCGCGCGCTAACGCGGTCGCCCGCTTGGAGCCAACAAGTCGCTTGCAGAACCGAGAGTTCGGGCTCCAAGTCATTGGAGATTCCGACAATTCGCCTCAACCTCATAGCGGCAGCAGCTGGTTTGCCTTGCTCCATCAACATCCGCGCCGACATCAAAGCAGCTTTGGCGCCCGCTTTCGTGCCCACAAATCGCTGATGAAATGTGCTCAGCTCAGCCCAGTCGCTCTGCTGCAGAATCTCGTCGAGCTTTGCCTCAGCTTTGGCGCCGAATCGCAACTCGTAAGCTTCCTTCGCCTGGCCAGAGAGGCCAAGCACTAACCTCGCCACCTCTTCCTTGAGCCCAGTTGTGTCGTTCTGGTCATCGACAAAGTAGTCGGCGCCGTCGGTCTTGAGAAGCTCGTTGACGTGTTCGCAAAGAAGGTGATAGTCTTTGCTCTCCAAAGCCTTCTTGGCTCGATCCAAGTGAACTCTTAATTCACGGGGCGCTTTGATCGGCACTGCGGCGACCGCCGGCTCCTTTGTATTGCCAAACTGGCCGAACACAGGGGAGCCGCAAAGGGTGATGGCAAGGGCGCCGAGAACTAGCGCTTTTGGGAACGCACTCATGGTTATTTCTCTGAAAGGGTTGAGCCAATCAATCCAGCATATCGAGGGATCGAATTGCCCGCAAATCACCCCCCCGGGCGAATCTCCGCCGCCAAACGGCAAAAACCCGCGGAAACGGCCTGAGGGGGCAGGAGGCGGAGCGACGGCGAAAACTTCCTGTGGGCCCAGAATGCGGAGCGTATTTTCGCTACAACCGGCAAAGTCAAACGCTGTAGGAGGCGGAATGGCAGGAACCAGAAGTGGGGCAACTTGGGCTTGCCATTCCAGCTTGATGGAAAGGACGAAGAGGCAGCCGACACAAATCGGCCGCATCTCCCTGTTTGGCGCCTTGCGAGGTAACGCGTTGCTGCTACAGATATTGTGAGAATCCTCGGCGGTTTGCCGTTGATTGCGCGGCCGACCCACCCGATCTTGGATGAACTCCGACCAGTTTGGCTCGCACACGACCCATTCATTTCCAAGCATCGCCGGGGACTAGAAAGAGGTAACCACTCGTGGCGGATTTCAAGATCACGGCATTGGACGCCGACACCGACTTTGAGCACCTGGAACACTGGGATGTGATCATCATCGGAGCGGGGCCCGGTGGGCTGGCTGCCAGCCTGACAACCGCCCACAGAGGATTGACGACGCTTGTGATCGAGGCCAAGTCGAATGCAGGAGGGCAGCCGCAATTCCTCTACCCCGACAAGAAGATCGTCGACATCCCGGGTTTCCCAGACGGCGTCACCGGCGACGAGTTGTCTGAACGGACGTTTCGTCAAGCCCATGAAGCGATGGTGCAGTTCCGCTTCAATGAGGAACTCATCACGATCGACGATACCGAGCAGCAGGTGAAGGAGGACCGACTGAAGCGCGTCGTCACCAACCGTGGCAGCTACCTATGCCGCAAGGTGATCATCGCCTTCGGCTTGTTGCACTTCCCCCGCAAGCTGCCTGCCTTCGAGCAACTCGACTCGAAGAAGGTCTTTTACAAGATTCCCAAGATCGGAGACCACGACGGCAACACCGTCATCATCGTTGGCGGAGGCGATTCGGCGTTGGACGCCGCCGTGATGGTCCTGCAGCGGGGCGGCGAAGTTGACATGCTCTTCCGCCGCGAGACTCCGACCGGAAAAGCGGAGACGCTGGGGCGCGTCATCGAACTGGGCGGCCGGCTGCACGGTCGCACAGAAATCATCTCTGCTCAGTTCGCCGATGACCGGATCGCTGTCACGGTCACGGGCGACCGAGTCATGCTCTGCGACTTAGCCATCGTGCAAATCGGCTTCCTGTCCGCCAGAGAGACGTTTGAACGGTTGGATGTGGAGCTCAACGACGATGGCAGCATCGCCATCGACCCGTACTACGAAACGAGTCGCAGAGGGATCTTCGCAGTCGGCGACGTGCACGGCGACATCAAGCTGATCGCTGTCGCGTGGGCGGAAGGAATTCAAGCGGCCATCTACGCGTTCAAGGAAATCACGAGCCCCTATTGGCTCAACGAAAAGCGTCTTCACGATCACAAGATCGCTTTGATCGGCGAGAAAATAAGTCGCGCCGCTCGACAGACAAAACGGCCCGGTCCGTGATCTCGACCAAGCAGGTGATCTCGACGAGCCCAATAATATGGCTCAGAAGTAGAATGGCTCAGCAATGAAGACGCCGCTGGGGATCTACCGACGTCTTGCCAACTGGCCACAAGCGGCGTCAATGTCGCCGCCCAACGAGTGGCGAAACTTAACAAGGAACCCGCGTTTCTGCAGAGCGGCGCCGAAACGCAGGCAAACGTCTCGATCGCTGCACGACAAATGAGGCGACTCGGCGATTGGATTCAGCGGGATGAGGTTGACCAGCGCGGGCAGTCCAGCGAGGAAGTCGGCCAGTTGCTCCGCCTGTTTCAAACTGTCGTTCAACCCCCTCAACATTAGGTATTCAATCATGACTGGCGCGTCGTGCTGCAGTTGAACGACTTCGTCCAAGGCCAGGCGAAGTTCTCCAAGTGGTGTCTTTCGGGCCACAGGTATGATCCGCTCTCTCACCTCCTGATCGGCGCTGTGGAGGCTCAACCCAATTGGCGATTTGGGGAAGTTCTTTGCCCATTGAATCATCGCCTCCGGTACGCCGACCGTCGAAACCAACGTACGCCGAGGCCCCAGCGCGAACCAACTGTCGTCGATTATCAGGGAAGCGGCCCGCATCACATTCGTCGCGTTGTGAAACGGCTCGCCCATGCCCATGAACACCAGATTGCGAACTCGACGCCCCTCTTCAGAAGCGATCTGCCTAGCGACAACAACCTGAGAGAGAATTTCCGCTGCATCCAGATTTCGCACTGGCGACAGATGGCCCGTGGCGCAGAATTCACATCTCGCCGCGCAGCCAACCTGACTAGAAACGCAAAGCGAAATGCGTTTGCCGGGAATTCGCAGCAAGACCGTCTCGATCGTATCGCCGGCGTCTGTGACAAACGCCATTTTGGTGGCCCCGTCCAGCTCCGAGTCACTGCGTTTCGCAAGCACCAGGTTGTGGGGGCGAAAGGCGGCCTGGAAATCAGCGCGAAACGGCTGAGGCAACTCGTTGACGGCCTCCTCAAACGGACGGTTGAACTGCAAGTAAAGACGCCGCAACCGACCCATATAATAGGGATCGATCCGCCGTTCACGACGAAACGCCTCAAGCCTCTTCGGGCTGAAAATCGTCGGACTGTCGTGTTCGTGTGAGTGCATAGCCGGGACGGTGGAGGAATCTGCTGCCGAGTCATTGTAGCCGGCAAGCCGTCCGCCGCCATCGCGCCCGCGGAAAGCCCGTCGACCACTGGCGCAGCAGTTGTCACCACGCTCTGGTCGGCTCGATCAGAATGGGCGTTCGCTCAAAGATTGGGTCTGCGTTTGCCAAGACAACGTTTGCCAAGACAGGGCCCCGCCGACTATAAGAGGGATAGCCCGGCGGCCATAAAACCTGTCACGTGACGTGTTTTCAATGTTGCCCCGTAGAAAGGAACTTAAGTTGATGTCTACTACGAAGTTCATTGGAATCGGCTTGCTCGGCCTCGCCCTCCTGACCGGTTGCAGCGGAGGCG
>CAZWOU010000286.1:0-6431 GCA_964635375.1 uncultured Pirellulaceae bacterium
TCAGGGCGTCGCGGGCAGCAAGCCGGAAGCGATTGGATGCGGGCTTCTTGCGCGGTGTCGACCAGGCACTCGTGCTGCTCTGCATGGCAGGGCGATCGAGAGCCAGATTCGTTTCCAGGTTCTCCGCTGAGAACACTTCGACTTCGTCCAGATGAAAATACTCGTTGTTCGCCAGCCCAACCCGCACGAAACGGGCCCTTTTTCCCGAGGCCGAGACAGTCAGTGGCGAGCCACCCTTGACGCCGTGAAAAGGGGCGCCCTCATGACGATAGACTTCTTCCCACTTCGTGCCATCGGCGGACAACCGCACCACCAACCGCTTGGCCCGTTGCGCGGCAATCGGGGCATTCACTCGGTTCCAGATCACGATCCGCCCCAGCGGCGCGGCGGAGCCAAGGTCTACCTGCCACCAGGGGGCCTGCTGCTTCTGCGTGTGGAATCCCGCCGTGCCGTCCTTAACCCCGTCGCATCCGCCAGCCGCATCGTCCTCGGCAGTGAGCGGCCGGTTTTCGTCATGGACCGCCGCCTGACGCATCCAGTCATCCCGGATCAAGGAGGCCGAGTCGTTGCCTGGGCCGTCACCGGCCAGTAGTACGGTCGTGCATGACGTCATCGCGAGAGCCAGGCAACACAGTGCAAGTCGACGCAACATGGGTTTGATCCTGCTATTGACTTGGTAGGGAATCAACAGGGCGTTGCCGCCCGCTTGCCCTTTGTGGAGACACGCGATCATCCGGTGGATCCAGTATAGCGATGTGCCAAGCTCCCAGTCGCGTCGCAGGCTGAAATACATGCGATGAAGTGGCCACTCGCTGGCTGGGCAAATCGCCAGCAAAAGGAGCGTCGACGGATAACCTCGAACCCGAAGATGACGTCATGGTGCTAGATGACGAGAAATCTCGAACGACTGCGACGCACAAGGGAGAAGGATTTGGTAAAAGTAGGTGTTGAACAGGGTGCCTCGGGCCGGGCGATTGTGTTTTTGGAAATCCGGTTCCATTGAGTCAATAGCTTGAGCCCTGCGATAAGATCGACAGTACCTTCTATCAAAGAGATGCAGCAATGATGAATTCCAGTCTTCTGAAGAAATGCAGCCTGTTGGCCTTGGCGGTCCTCGTCTTTTCGTTCGCTCGTCCGGTCTCGGCCGAAGAACCGTTAAAGGTCTTCATCCTGGCGGGTCAGTCGAATACGGTCGGTCACGCCAGGGCTCACACCATTGCCACTCTCTATCAATCCGATGATCTCCGTGACAAGAAACTCATCCAATTGGTATTCGACAAAGACCGCGGGCTTTCCAAAAACCTGTTGAATGAACAGCTGGCCCAGGCTCGGAAACTGGACGAGCTAACCGGCGGCATCTCCAATAAGAAGATCAAGTCAATGAGCGAGGGGCCGGAAAAGACGGCGCTCGAAGCAGAGGTCAAGAAGCTCAAGGAATCGCATGAGGCCTATAAGGAGAAGGTCACCTCGTCGTGCGTTGTCTCAAACAGGGTCTATATCAACTCGATCGCGGATCGCAACAAGAAATCCGGCAAGCTCGGTGTAGGGTATGGAGGAGACGGACTGAAGATCGGCCCTGAGTATGCCTTCGGACTCTCGATTGCAGAAAAGATCGACGGGCCCATCTTGCTGATCAAGACATCATGGGGCGGCAAGTCTTTGCACTACAACTTCCGTCCACCTTCTGCAGGCGATTACGAATTGAACGAAAAAGAGAAGTCAGGCGACAAGGCAGACGAGATAAAAAAGAATGCCGGATTGAACTACCGAATGATGATGGAATCCGCCCGCCAGGTGCTTGAGAATCTGGAGGATAATCATCCGGCCTATGATGCAAAAGCGGGATATGAGATTGCGGGGTTTGTCTGGTTTCAGGGATTCAACGACCAGTTCTCAGCTGAATTCCGGGACAACTACAAAGACAACATGATTTCCTTCATCAAGGATGTACGCGAAGAGTTTAAGGCGCCGCAAATGCCCTTTGTGATTGGCGTTTTAGGGACTGGCGTGACGGCCGAGAAGGTCGCTGAAAACCAGGTCTCGGTCGGTCAAAGAGAGGCCGCCAAGTCGCCGGAATTCAAAGACAATGTGGTAGCCGTCGAGAGCTACACAGAGTATTCGATGTTCTCCAACACGATATTCAAAAAAGGATGGCCCGAGCATTATCATGAGTGGGACACGGTAGGCAGTGATCGCCCCTATCACTATCTCGGGAGCGGGGCATTCTTTGTCAGGCTCGGAGATTCGTTTGCAAATTCAATGGCCGACTTGATCGCCAAACAGAAGAAATAGTCACCGCTGAGTGGCCGGCGTCGCGCCTCATCGAGTTGTCCTGGGTAGAACTAGCTCCGATTCTGTTACCCTCGCAGTTTCGGGGCTTTCCTTGGGCGTGTGGATCCGAGCTAACGATGCGTTCTACTCGATTCCTCAATTCTCACGAGGCTCTCGCCCGTAAGTTCAACAAGATCCGGTAGATCGTAATGTCGCAATGCTCCGTGGACAGTGTTGACCAGTTGGTTCACGCATTCCGGTGCAGCGACGATTTCCGCCCAGGAACGAATCATCTGCTTCAAATGGACGGATTCGAAACGCGACGGTTCGAGGGCCGCGGCGTGTAGCGCTGGGATGGCGGCTTCACCGGTTGCGATCAGTTGAATCGGAAGCGGCTTTTCGTTCGATCCGTAGTTAGACAGGTAGTCTGACCAGCGAAACACGTCGGTGGTCCGCATCCCCACGAACGAGCGGCCGATCAAATACGCAAGGTAGATTTCCTGGACATCTCTGCCGAAACGACCTCGGCCGTAATCTCGTTTGTCGTGGCCGGTTTCTGTTTCGCCGATGCCGCTGAGTTCGGCGGACAAGACGATGTGGCCTTGTTTCACAAGTTGCTCGAGACGGCCGCCCGGTTTGGCCTCGGCTTTCATGCTGATGCCGTGAAAATGAAGGACGGGCGGCTTGGACACGGTTTCAGGAACGAAGAGCAGTCCGGGCAAGTCGAGTTGCTTTTCGTTTCCGGCGAGAATAATTTTCTCGATCCGGTAACCGTCTCGTTGGATGGTTCCGATTGCTTTGGTAGCTGCAGTCGCCAGATTGCGGTTCGACTGCTGCTTCAACGGTCTGGCGACCGCGGCTGCATCAAGCCCAATCGTCTTACGCACCAACTCACGACGCTGATTCGCGTTCTGCTTCTCCCACGCCGCCTTGCGTTCCTCGCGCAACTTGCGTTCGATACCGGCGTTGATCTCGAAAACGGACTTCTCGCCCTTCATTAACAGCGCCTGACCTTCGGGAGTGCAATAGAGTTGTTCCTTAGTCCAGTCGCCTTCGCTCAATGCCCGCAGTTCCTTGTCGCTGATCGGATCGGGCAACGTCTGCGGATCGACTTCGCGAATGACTTTGTCTTTGTCCAGCAGCCAGCGATGCATCCAACGGGCGATGGCTTCTCGGTGTTGGAGATACATGCCGTGCGGAACATCGGCTTCGTTTAACTCGACGCGTTCGGGAAAACCGAGCCGAGCGTAAAACCGTTTCGATTGCCGGAATAGATCCCACGTCCCGCCGATGTCGAAGGTGACGTCGCGCGTGCTCGCGCAGATCAACGTCGGCTTCGGAGCACGCATCATTACGTAATCCGGCTCGTCCATGCCGAAGGCGATCTGGCCAAAGATGTTTTGTTCCGCGTCCTGTGCTCCTTTGGTTTCGATCAGTCGCCGAAACGTCGTCAGGTAACAGGCGGGAGCCGCCGCGACAATGCGATCATCGAGCGCCATCAGATAGGCCGTCAGAGTTCCACCGCCCGAGTTCCCCGCGCAGCCGATTTTGTCGTCGACGATATCATCGCGGCTTTGCAGATAGTCGATTGCCCGCATGCCGTCCCAAATGCGGTATTGGGCCGTGTTGGTCCCCAGCAGAATGCAACCCACTCCCATCAACGTGTGCTCGGTCGTGCAAAGGAAACGTACGCGCGGATGCGGCGTCTCCAGCCGATACGATACCGAAGCGAACGTCTCGTGGTCGTGTTCGAAGTCGAGCGACTGATACCGCTCGCCCTGCCCGATCGGGTCGTAGCACAAAGCCGCCATGCCGTGGCGAGCCAGCAGAATCGACATTCGCTGATATCCGCCGGCGGCCTTGCCCGTGTGGCTGTGTCCGCAGGGAATCAACACAGCCGGATACGGTCCCTTCGTCATTGGCAAATACAGGTTGGCCGTGACGTGATGATTCGGCCGGCTTTCGAAGAGAATCTTTTCGACCCGATAGCCCTCGCCCTTCAACTCGCCAACCGTCTCTGCATTCAGCGGCGTGCGTTCCGGAAAGCCGCCAAGTTGCCGAATAAAGAACTCGCGTCGCTCACGTTGCCATTTCTCGCAATCGGCCCGGCTCCTGAGTGCGTTGTAAGCTTCCAGCCGGCGATCAAGCTGCTCGTGAAACTGTCGCTCGAGGAGCAATTCCAACTGCTTGCCAGGCTGGTTTGTGAGGACCGTCAGCTCGTCGCCCGCAACAGCAACGGTTATCGCCGAAGCAAAATACACGGCGATTGAAATGTGAATACGATGTGCCTTCATGTGTCATCACCCGCCGTCAGTCCGGAGTTGATTGTCATTCGTGACGCCGTCCGGGAGGCAGGAGAAATGACCGAACGCTCCCTGACGCGGCCCAAACCAGGATACCAAGCTAGGAACAACAATTGAATTCGGACTCAATTGAATTTCGACTTTGCCTCGGCGAAGTCATTCCCCTACATCCGGATGGCCCAGCGCATTTTGGCTGAGGCGGCTCGGTGGTCTCGATCGGAGAGCTCGGCGAGGGCGGCAGCGAGCGTCTTGCAAACGTTCTCACGTTCTCAAGAACCGGATTCCTCATTCGCATCTTTTTGTGCAGGACGTTGTACAGGACGGACGATTCGCAAAGTGTCCCGGCGACGTCACGGACAAGTACCGATGGTACGGTAGGTTCTTGATGTTCGATTTGCCTTTCACCCCTGTTTCTGTGATACAATATCAACATGGCGCCACCAACCGAAACATATGATGACAGGATCCTGACCAATCTGAGTGGAACTTTGTCTCCACAGGCGGCAGAAGGCATTTTGTGTCTTGGCTTTTCTGAGCAGCAGCATCAGACAATGAAGGACTTGGCCGAGAAGGCTCGATCCGGCGAACTCACCGCTGATGAACAAGAAGAAGCCGCGAGCTTTGAGCGTGTGAGCAGTCTGCTGGGAATCCTTCAGTCACGTGCCCGCGTTTCGATAAGAAACGCTGCTTCATGACCGTCTCGGCAGCGGTACGTCGGCTGGTCTGGGAGCGAGCAGGCCGTCGTTGCGAATACTGCCAAATGTCGCAGGACTACGATCCAGCCACTTTTGAGGTGGACCATGTTGTTCCGGAAAAAATGGACGGCGAGTCTGTTGTCGAGAATCTTGCTTTGGCCTGCTTCAAGTGCAACAACCACAAAGGGCCCAATATCGCAGGCATCGATTCAAACAGTGGCAACAAGGCATTTTTGTTTGATCCTCGCAAAGATGTCTGGGGCGATCATTTCTCCTGGGACGGGCCGCGACTGATCGGCTTGACGTCAGCAGGACGAGCGACTGTTGATCTTCTGCAAATCAACGTTGGTCATCGCGTTGGCCATCGTCGCCAGTTGATTGCGGAAGGTGTTTTTCCACCAGCCGAAACTTGAACCACATCAAAGCGGCTACTCAGGCTCCGCCCAGTACGCCTTCTTCTCGCAAGATGAGTTTTTGGAAAGAACGCCAATTCACCTTCCCAGAATTACCCGTCAACCCCGAAACCCGACTCAACCCCCGCGGAGTCATTCCCCTAGCTGCGAATGGCCCAGCGCATTTTGGCTGAGGCGGCCCGGGAGTTGGTCCACACCTCCTGGCCGGTTGGACGGATGATATCCGGGGCGATCTCACGGTAGACCCCGCTCCGAAGTCCGTCGCGAAAGTGATGCTTCACGCGACGATCCTCGCCGGAGTGGAAACTCAAAATAGCCACTCTGCCACCCGGAAGGAGACAGTCCGGGAGACGCCGAAGAAAAGCGTCTAGGGCGCTGAACTCTTCATTGACGGCGATGCGGATGGCTTGAAAAACGCGAGCCACCGTGGAACGTCGTGCGTCGTCCGTGATGTCATTAGGCAAAGCGATCTCGATCGCGCGACGCAGTTGCCCGGTGGTCTCGATCGGTTCTCGCTCGGAGAGCTCGGCGAGGGCCGCAGCGATCTGTTCCGCAAGCGGTTCGTCGCTTCCCTCAGCCAGGACGCGCACCAGCTTGTCGGGGCGACAGCGTCTGAGCCAATCCCGAGCGCTCACTCCGCGTTCGGGGTTCATCCGCATGTCGAGCGGCCCATCGTGTTTGTAGGAGAAGCCACGAGCGGGGTTGTCAATTTGCATCGAGGACAAGCCGAGATCCGCAAGCACGAAGTC
>CAZWOU010000287.1:0-6414 GCA_964635375.1 uncultured Pirellulaceae bacterium
GCCTGCGCGCGGACGACTTTCAGATGGAGAAGAAGGTGATTCTCGAGGAGATCGCCAAGTACGAGGACCAACCGCCGTTCGGCGCCAACGATCGCGTGATGGCGGATCATTTTCGAAATCATCCTTTGGGGCGATGTGTTCTGGGCACGGTTGATTCCGTGACTGCTTTGACGCCTGAGCAGATGCGTGAGTACTTTACTCGCAGATACAGTCCGGGGAATATTGTCTTTTCGGCGGCCGGAAAGATGGACTATGACGGCCTTGTTCGCCAGGTTGAAGCGCTTTGCGGCGGATGGTCGCCTCAAGCGGTGACCCGGGAGACTCCCGCCAATGACGCGTCGTCGGGAGTGGTTGTTGTCCCCAACAAGATCGCGGTGCAGGAATATGGCGTGGCCATGTCGAATGGCCCTGCCGCCGAGGAAGACGATGTTGTCCGCTACGGGGCCGCGTTGTTGACAACGATCCTCGGCGATTCAAGCGGAAGCCGAATGTTCTGGGATCTCGTTGAATCGGGCCGAGCCGAGTACGCCGAAATGTCTCCCTACGAATTTCAGGGCGCAGGTGTCCTGATGACCTTTCTCTGTTGCGCGCCTGAGGACGTGGAAGACGTCCTGTCTGGCGTTTCTGAGATCCAACTTGATGCCCAAGAAAACGGCGTGACTGCCGAGGAGCTTGAGCGGGCCAAGAACAAGGTGTGCTCTCATGTTGTGCTCCGCAGTGAGCGGCCATTGACTCGCATGTTTGATGTGGGCGCCAATTGGCTGCAGACTTGTTCCTATCGTTCTGTGAGGGAGCTCGTGGATATCATTCGTTCAGTTTCGCGAGACGATATTTCCAACGTACTCGAGCGGTTCCCTTTGCGCGACTCCACACTTGTCCTGGTTGGGCCCAGGACGGAAGTGGATTGGCCGCGAGCGTGAACGCAGTGGCCGATTGCTCGTCGCGCTAGTGGGTTGGCCGTGGGCCAGTGCGACCCTCACAATCCCACAAGTCGATGGAATCGGTTGGCATTCTGCAGAATGCCGCGCCTTCCTCTTCATCTTGTTCTTTGCGGCGAAGCGCGGAGCCGATGAACCTCTTGTCGCTGTTGCGAGTAGCTGCCCGGAGAATTCCCGGTCTTGTTTCTCGCCTCAATCGGCGCGAAAGCCGCCCACCCAGTTTTTTCGGAGCGATGCAAGATGGCGAATCCGCTGCATCGTTGGCAATGGGCCTCAGCCCTAGTCTTTGTTCCGCTGACGGTGTTCGGTCAGAACGTCTCCGCCGACTACAACTCTTGGGCTCGTCACCACGGATTCGGTTGGGGCGACGGATATCATTCTGCGTACCAATGGTGTGGCGGTTACGCGTGTTCATGCTCGCATTGTGGACCCGCTCTCGCGTCGCCTCCCTGGCCAACAGCCCCTGCGTTCGCTCCAGAATACGAGCTCAGCCGAGTTCAACCAACTCGCCCAATTCCGGCCGCGAGTCGGTCGTCGAAGCCCAATTGGCGCGGGCCGTCGATGCGGCCACCTGGTCCGCCGATGCTTCAGCCAGTTCCGACTCCGCCTTCGCAACCGCCAGTTCAGCCGCCGCGTTTGCGAGAGACCACTTGGCGCGGCGCTGCTCTGCGAGAAGCAGCCTTTCGCGGCGCGGCGCCGCGTAGGCAGCCGGCAACGCGGCCGCCCTTCGCCATGCCTTGGTAGGCTGCAGGCCGACGCGAGTCTGCGGGATTGGAGGCAAGCGTCAGGGAATCGCCAGTCTGGGAAACGCCAACGCGGCTAGTACCTGGCGTACAAATGATCTACAATCCCCGCCTCATTCGCCCTCTTGGTGGCGTGCTTGCCCCGGACAATTCTTGTGGAGTGTTTGTTATGGAACGTACGTTGGTCTTGTTGAAGCCGGACTGCGTGCAGCGACGCCTGATGGGTCGCGTGATCAGCCGATTCGAGGAAAAAGGGCTGAACATTGTCGCCATGAAGATGCTGCAGGTCACGCCGGAAATGGCGAAGCAGCACTATGCCGAGCACGTTGAAAAACCGTTCTACGGCGGCCTTGAGGCCTTCATAACGGCATCGCCAATCCTCGCCATGGTCATCGAAGGCCTGGAAGCCATTCGTGTGATTCGCGACATGCTGGGCGCGACGAGCGGACTGAAAGCCGCGGCTGGGACAATTCGAGGCGATTACAGCAGCAGCCAGCAGATGAACTTGGTCCACGCGTCTGACGGCGCGGAGGCAGCCGCCAGGGAAACAGAGCTCTATTTTGATTCCGCGGAGCTGTTTGCGTATGAACCGACTCTGACGCCCTGGATGCGGGCCGGCGACGAGAGCTAACGTGATTATTGTCGGCCGAGACGTCGGCGCGGCTTCCCTGTTTAGCGGCTCGCTCGTCTCGGCAACTTTCGCCTCAGACGCAAGTCGCTCTGGCTCTCTTGGGTCAGCAGCAGCGCCCCGTTCGCGCATGTTTGCTCGAATAGGCGAGCGATCACATGGCCTTCACCGGGCCAGGGATACGCGAAAACTACGTCAAAATCGTCAGGTTCGAGCCCCAGTTCGCTGTAGGCGTCATCGGCGTTGGTGACCAACCAGAAGACGTCTGAGCTGTTCTCAACATAGGCTTCTTCGGTCGCTGCCTCGGCGCCAGCCGGAACGAAGCTGCCTTGAACGAACTGCACGGGCAAGTCGTAATCGCTGGCGAGTAAACAGGACGAGTCGACGAGATTCTTCTCGATCTCGATACCGCAAACGGTAAACTCGAGCATCGCGGCCAAGGATGCGACAACGCCAAACCCGCTGCCCCATTCGCAGAACGAGGACCCCGTGGCCAGATTGCGCTCTGAGATGAATCGCAGCGCGTGGTAGACCGCAACGAAGTCGCTCGGCACAAAGCCGGTAAGTTGAACTGGGCTCTGATCCACAAACTGGCTAATGCGAGCATCCGCGTCAGCCAAGAAATTTGCCACATCGTCCGGCATATCGGATCCGCCCAATTCAAGCTCGATATCCACTAGCGGCATGAGAACGGGGTCCTGACTGTAAACGGAACAATGGCGGTTCGTCTGTGATTCCCTAATTCGGCTCGGATGCCGACGCGGCTCCAATTAATCCGAGGTCGCCTGGGGCTCTTCTTTGAGCAGTCGCTTGACGGCGTCCATAAGGACTTTCTCGGCTCCAGGCGCTACGTGGCTGGCGCGCGAGCTCGTCTCGTAGCCGCCTTGTGGGTAGGCGGCTTCCGTGCCGATATAGGCGGGGCCATAATCGCCATAGGCAGCCATGGCGATCTGTAATTTGGGTGCCGTTGCTTTGGCTGCGAGTTGGTATTCAACGAAGAGTTCACCAGGCATAAAGAGTACTCGCGCGCTTCCCACTCGCAAGCAGCCGATGTCGATCTCGTGTCCTGCTTCAGATCGTTCAAGCCAGGCCAGTTTGTCGGCGCCGCTGATGTATTGTCCTGACGATGTGCCTTTCTTCAACGCGTTGATCAACTCGGCCTTATCGAGGTGCGGGGCGACAGGCAATCGCACCGGAATGGTGCGCCAGCCAGCGGCGCTATTCGACATCGGTCGCTTTTCGGTTGCAGCCCAGGCTCGTTTCATGCCGGTGGCCAACCTTAACGCCAACGTCATCCGATTCTCCTTCGCCCCATCGTTGTACTTCCCCGCACCGATATTGCCCCCGGCGCCGTTGAAGTGGACATGCAACGCGTCCGGAACGGCTTGGCCCCGGACGAAACGGGCGATGCCCGGAAAGTCCGGGCTGGGGACCCCGGTGCGGTAGTAGCTCTGCGGGTGGCACGCATAGAAGCTCAACACGGCAAGTGGCTCGTCGCCATTCCAGAATGAAAGGAGTGAGACTTGCGGGTCGATGATACCTTCAGGGGCTGCCCGCAAATCGGGGTCGGTCGTCGTTGTCCAGCGCGTTGCCCGAACTTTCCCATCCGTTCCGATCAACCGCCGGTTCGACGCGACCTTCTCGACGTCCGCGACTCCCCAGCCATAGTCTGTTACGGTCTGGGACGACGACATCGACGCTTGCACAGCCTTGGCGGTTCGCTGAATGATCTGCCGCTGGAAATCCCCATGGTAACGCCCTAAGTGGGACAGGCCCATCTCGCGAATGATTCGCTCCGCGGTGAAGTCACAAACGGGTGCGTCGTGTTGATGCAATGTGTGAACCGCGACTCGGTCGCGAGTCGTCCCAGCCGCTTCGGCCAACGCCTCTCGAAACGAATCGTGTCCGCCGTTGCCAATGCCGATCCAATCCGCCGCGCACAACACGATCGGCTTGTCCGCGCCCATCACGACGATGCCTCGGCAGCGGAGCGATAACTCTTCCACTCGCTTGACGATGTCGTAGGCCATTGCCGAGCCGACAGGGGGCGTCGCGTTGATGTCGAACGTCGCGATACGAATTGCGTTGGTCTTCTGCTCCTCGCCCGACGCCCATGGACCCGCGCAGATTATCGCACAAATCACCAGGGCAGCCAGATTGCTTTGCCGAAGATACATGGCTTGCTTCTCCTTCAATTGAGCATTGGGGCGAGGCTTGTGGGAGACATTGTACGGCCATTGGGCCCCTGTAGCTACGAGCGGGGCGTTCTGCGTTTTGCCAGTCGATTGGCGGCGCCGCTGGTGGCGAATGGGGCACTCGATTATCTGTTGGGGTTGTGCGGAGGAGTCGCGTTGTGCGGTTTCCAATGTGGTCGATGCGACAAACTCTTCGCGGATTGCCCGAGAACTCGGACGCCGGTTTGACGAGATCGCTTATGCTAACGGAATTGACTTTTTGATGCGAAAGTGGAGCTGATGGTCGACACTCCCTTGCGAAAACCGATTGGGCAATGGAACGGGGATCGAATTGCGCCCGGCGAATCCCGCGATGTACGGTTGGCGGTCAGCGAGAGCTACAGTGGGATGACATTGCGAATACCGCTGCACATTCGACGCGCCGCCGAGCCCGGCCCAACGGTGTTTGTGACGGCGGCTCTGCACGGCGATGAGATCAATGGCACCGGATCAGTACGGCAACTGGCTCAGGATGAATCGCTCAAACTGCGCAAGGGCGCCATTATCCTCGTGCCCGTGCTCAACCTGTTGGCGTTCGATCGACACAGCCGTTACCTGCCTGATCGGCGAGACCTCAATCGATCGTTTCCAGGATCTTCGGATGGCAGCCTGGCATCCCGGATGGCATCCGTGATTTTTGCGGAAATTGTCTCGCGTTGCGATTACGGAATTGACTTGCACACGGCCTCGGTGCGACGCACCAATTACCCCAACGTGCGTGGCGACTTGAACAATCCAGTCGTGTGTCGGCTAGCAACGGCGTTCGGAGCCGAAATTATCCTCGATGGCAAAGGCCCCAGCGGCGCGTTTCGTCGTGAGGCGACGGCCGCAGGTTGTCCGACGATTGTCATGGAAGGTGGCGAGGTGTGGAAGGTCGAGCCTGGCATTGTGGAGACCACAGTGCGCGGCGTGAAGAACGTGCTGTGCGAATTGGGCCTGCTCGACGGCGAGATTCAGAGCCCGGACTACCAAATTGTGGTAGAGAAGACGAAGTGGATTCGAGCGGAAAAGGGCGGGTTCCTGCAGTTTCATATTCGCCCTGGCGAGATCATCGAAAAGGGTCAGCCCCTAGCCACCAACACGACGCTGCTCGGTCGCGAACGCAGCCTGCTCTCCTCGCCGTACGACGCGGTGGTTGTAGGCATGACGACGCTTCCCGCCATTAGTCCCGGCGAGCCGGTTTGCAATCTGGGCAAGTTGCCCCAAGGGAGTGAGCCGTCAAGACTGCGCCGCCTTCGTTCAATGGAAGACGGTTTAGAGGAGCGGGTGATCGACGACCTGGCGTCGAATGTACTTGTCGTCGAACGCCCCCCGAACGACAGTCGCGATGCGAAAGAGTAGCTCGCTTGAGCCAGCGGGCCGGCTACCAAGCGGTCCAACCTCCATCGACCACCAAGTTCTGTCCCGTGATGTAACTGCCCGAATCGCCGGCCAACATCAACAAGGGTCCCTTCAGTTCCTGCGGTCGGCCCATCCGCCGCATAGGGCTCTTCTCGATGAGTCGCGAGACCATTTCTGGCGGCGCTTTATCGCCAGGGAACGGGCCGGGGCTGAGGCAGTTCACTCGGACGCGGTCCTTGGCCCAATAGACAGCCAAGTGCCGTGTCATGTGAATGATGCCTCCTTTGAGCGTGTGGTACTGCACGGGGCTGGCAACGCAGACGTCTTCGTACGCGTCCGGGTACGAACCGACGACGCCATACATTGATCCGATCATCACAATCGCGCCCGGCGCCGAGCGGGCGACGAGGTGGTTCCGCATTTGCCGGGCGAGCATGAAGTAGCCGGTCGCGTTTTGCAAATCTTGGCTGAACGCCTCAGCGGTCACATCCGACCAGTCCATTGCGTGCCCCTGTTGGCCATTGTTGACA
>CAZWOU010000288.1:0-4953 GCA_964635375.1 uncultured Pirellulaceae bacterium
CCGATGATCACCGGTGGAATTCCCAATCGCGGATTGCGAGGGTGGTACTTTGTAAAACGGTTTTCGCAATCGGGTTGGATCGCCGGCTATGGCGTCCATGACATCGACCTCGCCCACTGGGGTTTGGGGCTGGAGGATTCGGGGCCAGTACGCATTGAAGGACGCGGCGAGTTCCCCAAGGCAGGTTTTTTCAATACGGTGCTCGGCTACGAATTGACCTTTACGTATGAGGACGGCCGCCAGATCGTGATGACTGACACCTCGAAGAACCGTCACGGCGTAAAATTCATGCATGAAAACGGCAAGGACTGGATTCACACTCGAGTTCGATCGGAATCGAGCGACAAACGCTTGCTCGAAACAAAACTCAAGCCAAGCGACACGCGACTCTACGAGTCGGCCAATCACGAAAAGAACTTTGTTGATTGTATTCGAAGCGGAACGACCAAGACGATCACGCCGATTGAGGTGGCCCATCGCTCGACGAGCGTTTGCCTGCTGGGAGGAATCTGCGTCGACCTGGGCCGGCCATTGCAGTGGAACCCAAAAGCCCAGAAGTTCCTCAACGACGACGAGGCCAATGGGCGGCTCGATTGTCTTCATCGTGATCCGTGGAAGGTATAGGGATCCAACGTGATGACGCTTACTTCGAGAGAGAGAGTCTCAGCGGCGCTTCGTGGTGGGCCGCTCGATCGGTTTCCGACCGGTCCGCTGGCGGTACACTTTTGCGCCGGGCTGATTGACGCATCTTTGAAGGAATATACGCTTTCGGCGGAGTCCCTTTCTCAGGCGGTCTGTCAGTATGCAGAACAGTTCGGCGCAGATGCGGTCTGGGTCTCTGCTGATACCTGGGTCACTGCCGAAGCAATGGGAGCCCCCGTTACTCTAGCCGAAGACGACCAACCTCTATCGGGAAACGGTGTTCCTCGAATCCAGAGCAGTGCCGATGTATCAACGATTCCTCCACCCGACGCAACAAGGCACGGGCGCTACCCACTCATGGCCGAGGCGACTCGACGGGTCCGCGAGGGAATCGGCGACGATCGTTTCGTCGTTGCGTGCTTCGACCAGTATCCCTTTTCGGCCGCTTGTGCCCTGATGGGAGTCGAACGGGCAATGCTCGCCCCCCTGGACAACCCCGGTCTGCTCCGAGATGTCATGCAAAAAACAGCCGACTATGCGGTGGCCTACGGAAAAACTCTCGCGGATGCGGGAGCCGATATGCTCAGTGCTGGAGACTCGCCAGCTGGGCTGCTAGGACCAACCGCCTACGAGGAGATCGCTGCTCCGCTTGAACGCGAAGTGATCGGCAGGCTCAAGGAAGAGACAGGCCTACCGGTTTCTCTTCATATCTGCGGTGATTCGAGCCGACTGCTGCCGGCGATGACCCAAACCGGCGCTGACGTGTTGGAACTTGATCATCAAGTCTGCATCACGGATGCGATTCGCATCTGCGGACCCGACATTGCGCTCTGGGGAAATCTCGATCCAGTTGGGACGTTTCTCTCCTCAACTCCAGAGGAAGTTGCTGAGACGACGACACGGGTATTAAGACAAGTGCGAGAATTGGGGCATCTTCGATTCGTCGCCAGCAGCGGATGCACGTTAGCCGTGGGAACGCCAGAGGAAAACGTAAGAGCCTTCCTCGCCACCGTTGGCGACCAACAAAGAATGAACACTTGAATCAAACAGATGGTGACCAACGTGACGAATAAGCCCTTCGGAGTCCTTGTCCACGGTGCTGGCTGGGTGTCGGCTCAGCACTTGGCCGCCTACGCAGCCAACCCCAACACCGAAATCCTCGCGATCAGCAGTCGTTCTGTGGAGAGCGCACAACGTCGCGCCAACGAAGCTGGACTCACGGACGTGGCGACCTACGGGGACTTGCACACCGCCTCGAAACACCCGGGTATTGATATCGTTTCTATTTGTACGCCGCAGCACCTTCATTGCCAAAATGTGATCTCTGCCGCACGAGCTGGTAAGCATCTCGTGATCGAAAAGCCGGTGGCCAACAGTCTTGAGGAACTTGCCCAAATGCAAGACGCCGTCAACGAAGCCGGGGTCCACACGGTCGTCAGTTTCGTACTTCGCTGGAATCCCTTGTTCCAAGAGTTGAAGCGGCGAATTGCCCACGGAGAGATTGGCCGTCCCTATTACGTCGAAGCCGACTATCTTAGCCACAACGGCAGTTGGTGGTCTGGTTGGGACGATGCGCGAACGGTTGAGCAAGGGGGGAGCGCGATGCTGGTGGGCGGTTGCCACGCCGTCGATGCTTTGCGATGGTTCGCGGCAGAAGGGGAATTCGAGGCGGCCCGACCCGTCGAAGTCTTTGCCATCAACGGTGGCTACCGAAAGGGCAGTACGCGCGAATACAACCCGATCGACAATGCCTGGACAGAGCACGCACCGCCTATGGAATACGACGGACTGGAAGTGGCGCTGGTAAGATTCGACAACGGAGCGATTGGCAAGATCAGCGTCAATGCGGATTGCATCATGCCATATCGTTTTCCAGTTCGCATCTTTGGTAATCGTGGCACCATGTTCGACAATCGGGTCTTCTCCCCGAAGACCGCCGAACAAACCGCCTGGACCGAACTGTCAGAAATTCAACCCGATTCCAGCGACGTCAGTCATCATCCATTTCAAGGCGAGATTGACCACTTTGTCGAGTGCCTTCAAACCGACCGTCCCTCCCACTGCAACCTCGCCGACGCGGCATTGACCCATGAAGTTGTTTTTGCCGCAAACCGGTGTTACCAGACGGGTCAACCTTGCCGCATTGGCGACTGAGAAGAACTGTCACTTCCTGTCAGACAACGAGCCTGTCAGACAACGAACCTGTCAGGATGTCTCAAGCGTGGTTGACAATCTCGCATCGCCCGACCCTACTGAGCGCTCGCTCTTCATCTCGACGTTCTCTGCTTGGCATGGCGATTTGGAACAACTGAATGGGGTTGCGGAATACGCATCGTCCTGGCCTCTCGAACAAGACTTCGACCTGCGTTCCGGCCTTGCCTTATCGGTCGGAGGCACGACAACGATCCTGCGGAGCGAGGAGAATCGTTGGCGAGCAAGACTCGAAACCTCCCCGCAATCTGTTCCTCGGAATCAGTTCTGCTTCTCAACAGATGTTTTCGGCTGTTCAGCGGACCACTGACGAATCGTCTCGGGTATCGCCTTCAGATTCTCCAACGGGCAGGCCAATGGCAGCGCGCACTCGGGACCAACCAACGCGAGACCGGCGTCAAGGGCTCGCCTGACTTCTTCTCGAACCGCGTCGACGGGTCGACAAAAGAGAGTTTGTGGGTTGTTGATGTTGCCCACCAGTCGACAATTTCCCTGCATGATCTCCAGACTACGGCGAACGTCGTTCTTGCTGTCGAAGTGAAAGGCGTCGAAACCGGTTTCGCGGATGTACGGCATGCGGTCTTCGGTTGCACCGCAGATGTGCAGAATGAGTGGGCATGGAATACGCTCAACCAACTCGGTGTGGATGGCTCGGAGAAAATCCCGATAGTACGCAGCGCTGACCAAGTCGCCGGTGGCATGGTCGGGCAACGTTAGCACATCAGCGCCTGCTTCGATCTGAGCCAGACCAAATTGGACTGTTAGCTCTTTGAGGATTTCCAGGCTTCGCTTCACTTCGTCAGGATCGTCGATTGTCATCATCAGGAAGCGTTGTGTGCCGAAAACGTGATAACCGAGCGTCCACGGGCCCATGGTCTTCCCGATAATCGCCACCTCGTCGCCCCAACGTCGCTTAAGCTCGGCGATACTCTCCAGGACACAAAGGATGTCGGGCTTGCTCAACACATCGTCTGGGATCCGGATCTCGTCCGCACAGCGCACCAATGACCCTGTAGCCGTCGGCCAGTTCGTCTTGTCAGCCCACTGAACCTCGCAGCCGATCGCAGCGGACTCTTGAACGACTGAAAAAACCGGCATGATCGAGTCGAAGCCGGCGTGGGTGTGCGCAGTCTCAGCGAGCCGCGTCATCAACTCTGCCTGGCGATGTGCCTGCGGAAACGGAGCGGCAACTTGATCCATCAGCGATTCGGTGGCTATTGACGTCGGGCAGATTGCAGCGGGTCGATCAATAGGCTGACCAGCCAGCGCCGCCAAGACCCGTTCCCGCGGCCGCATCGAACGCGACAACCACTCTCGGCCATTCATATCTTCACACCTTCCCATTCGTCTATGGACGGTCTACCCAGGGCGGTGGAGCTATTTTGGTAGTCCCTGAGATGAAACGCGATTATACGCTTTCTCGGCACCCGCGACTGCGCTCACGGCAACTCGTTGAATGGTTGTTCGACTCCAGTTTCGTTGATGGCGTTCGTGTCAAACGATCGCGAACTCGAACACGACAGCCCGTCGCTGAGAGCTCAACTCCGAAACGCGGACGGACAACAGCCTCATAACGCGAAGGCAACTCAAATTCAATTCTAGGTAGAGCCGTCGCTCTACGCGGCAACATGCGCCAGCTCAGCCCTAAGAGATGGAACTAAGGCGGCGAAGAGCGGCTTCCGCCGGCGGAGGCTACGTGCTGTCCCATTGCTTCTCGCCGTGGGTCCAACCGCAGCTGCACGTCTCGGTTGATGCTGGCACAGTTCGCCCGCAATAGCCGCACTTCAGCACGTTGAATTCAATCGTCACTATTCCACAGCTCGTGCAACGGTGAGCACGTCTTGTTCGCTCAGAACCGAGGATCGCACTTCCCGCCATGAGTTGTACCGATACCGTGGGATCCTCATCCGACTCTTCTGGACCTATTGTCCAGTCAAGCTGCGCCCTTTCCGTCGCTGACAGACTAATATGACCGACAACCATCGGTGAATTGCATTGGGGGCAAACAGGCTTGAACGCCGCAGACGGCGCCTGGTCACGTTCTTGATCGCCCCGTGGGAAAGATGGATCGGGAGCGCCACCCTTCGACGAACCACAATT
>CAZWOU010000288.1:4963-6388 GCA_964635375.1 uncultured Pirellulaceae bacterium
GCACGTTTGACAGGTCCACATCGCCTTCGTCCTCCTCCGCAGGGTCACAGCGTCTTCAACGACAGCGTCTTCAACGACAGCGTCTTCAACGACAGCGTCTGGCGTCTCTTCTCGGTCGTGATTGTAGCAGACGGATATCCAGGCGGCCGCGCTCCGTATCTCGATCCTCTGCTCGCCGTCTCGCAGGAGCAAGTTACGAAACTCGCAGTTGCGAATCACTCAGCTAATGGCGAACGCCAACGCGGTCGGCCCACGACTTCCACTTGGCTTGAAGCTCGGCGGCTGTGGCAGGGTGATCCTTGGAAACATCGTCCAGCTCCGTGCGGTCGCTATTCATGTCGTAGAGAGACCACGGCTTGCCTCGCGCACGGACGAGCTTCCACCGACGCAGTCGAATCGCAGCGTTGCCAAGATGTTCGAAGTACAGACCCTTTGCTCGGTCAATCTCGCTGCCTCGCAGCGCGGGTACCAGCGAGCGACCTTCCAGCGGGACCGTCTCGAGATCCCCCCGCCGTTGCGGATATTTGGCTTCAGCGATCTCCAGAAACGTCGGCATGAAGTCAATCACATGCCCTAGTTGGCGCGACCATTGCCCTCGGCGCGATTGCGGAATTCCGGCCGGCCAGTGTGCAACGAGCGGTGTAGCGATGCCGCCTTCGTGTGCATATTTCTTGTAGAGACGAAAGGGCGTGTCGCACACATTTGCTCCAGAGATCCCAAAGCTGTTGTACGATGTCGGCCTACCGGTGCGAGCCTTTCGGTCGCCGCCTCGACTTCCTGTGAATCCGGTCGCTCCCGATTCAGCGCTCGCGCCGTTGTCCGAGAGAAACAGGATCAGCGTGTTATCTAGCTCGTCGTGATGCCGCAAACGATCGGCGATCCTCCCAAGCCCCGCGTCGACCAGATGCACCATCGCCGCGTGCGTCGCCATCCGTAGCGACATCTCGTCCTGATCTACGGTCGACCATTTCGGCATCTTCACGTCGTGCGGCGAGAGCTTTGCGCCGTTGGGGAACAGGCCAAGTTCGACCTGGCGTTTGAGCCGCGTCTGTCGGATTGGTCGCCAGCCGTCTCGGTAGCGATCACGAAACTTCTTGATGGTCTCGTCAGGCGCCTGCAACGGCCAGTGCGGCGCGGTGTAAGCTACGTAGAGAAACAACGGCTGTTCCGCGGCCGCGGCTTCGTCGATAAAGCGTATCGCATGGTCTGTGAACGCGGTCGTCGAATACCACCCTTTGGGCACTTCAATTGCCTTTCCATCACTCACCAGCGTGCGGCCGGGCAACAGACCATAATGATGTCCGCCCCCTTCTGGCGTGCCATAGAACCGGTCGAACCCGCGTCGGTCTGGCCAGTGCGCGCGGGCGCTGCCCACGTGCCACTTACCGCTCATCGCCGTCATGTAGCCTGCCCCACGCAACGCTT
>CAZWOU010000289.1:0-1585 GCA_964635375.1 uncultured Pirellulaceae bacterium
GTATCGCGAAAGATCGAAGACGATGACGAGCGGCGAAAGTTGCGCGACATCATGCTCGACTTGAATCCGCCCAAAGGGCTTGGCTTCATCGTGCGTACAGCGGGGGCCGGCCGCAATCGCAAAGAACTTTCACGTGACTTGGCCTACTTGTTGCGGCTATGGAAAGTGATTTCCAGGCGAATCCAGAAGGAGACCGCGCCGCACGACATCTACGAAGAAAGCGACATGATCATTCGCACCATCCGCGATATCTTCGCCGCGGATGTCGATGCGATTCACGTCGATCAAGAGTCGGCCTACGAACGCGCTAGAGAGTTTCTGCAATTGGTGATGCCGCGATTCGTCAATCGACTGCATCACTACGAAGGCAAGGAGCCGCTCTTCCACAAATACAAACTCGAAGACGAGATCGCTCGCATCCATAAACGCGAAGTCAACCTTCGAGGCGGCGGTTCGATTGTTATCGACCCCACCGAAGCCCTGGTGGCGATCGATGTGAACAGCGGCAATTTTCGAGCCGATGGCGACGCTGAAGAGACCGCCTATCGATTGAATATGTCAGCCGCCAAGGAAATTGCTCGGCAGTTGAGGCTGCGGGATCTCGGCGGCGTGATCGTCAATGACTTCATCGATATGCGCAAAGAGAAACACCGCCGCAGCCTCGAACGGTCGCTACGCGACTCGATGAAACGCGATCGTGCCCGCACGAAGATATTGAGAACCAGCCCCTTCGGCCTGATCGAGATGACCCGGCAACGGATTCGACCAAGCCTGAAACGGAGCGTCTACGACGACTGCCCCTGCTGCAGCGGACGCGGACTCGTCAAGACCGCCGAGAGTATGTCGATCGAAGTCATCCGCGTGCTCATGCTCGCCAGCCAACAAGACGATGTGGCTCGCGTCACCGTGAGGGTCAACGATGAAGTCGCCGCGTACCTGAACAATAAGAAACGGAAGGAATTGACCATCGTCGAGGACGGCGGGCTGACCGTCGAGATCCTCGGCAGCGAAGGGCTGTTTCCCGAACATCTGGAAATGGAGTGTTCCAATGGCAGCGGCAGTCGAGTGGAACTGGCCAACGTCTGACAGCCGAAGGCACATGCCGCCCAAGCATCGCCATTCCCAGGCGTCACCATTAGGCGTCGCATTCCCGGGAATCGGCGTGCGGCGGTCCATTTTGCCACTCGACGGCCGGCGATCCAAACACTACATTGAGCGTTTCTACTTAGCGAAACTACGTCCACAGGGTTAGAACCATGTACGCGATCATCTCCGACGGCGGCCGCCAATACCGCGTTGAGGAAGGCCAAGAGTTGGATATCGACTTCCGCGACTCCACCAAGAAGGGCGACGAAATTGCCTTCGAGCGGGTCCTCGCCGTCTCCTCAGGCGATGATATTCAACTCGGCGCCCCCACGGTCGACGGGGCCAGCGTGGCGGCAGAGGTCATGGGAGTGCAACAGGGCCCCAAGCTGATCGTGCAGAAGTTTCGACGCCGAAAGAACTACCGCAGACGCACGGGCCACCGGCAGATGTACACAAAAGTCCGCATCGGCAAGATATCCGCGGGTTAAGCGACCACTCA
>CAZWOU010000289.1:1685-6236 GCA_964635375.1 uncultured Pirellulaceae bacterium
ACTCAGCCAGCAACTCAACTCAGCCAGCAACTCAACTCAGCCAGCAACTCAACTCAGCCAGCAACTCAACTCCCGTGAGTGTCAGCGGCTCGGATAGGCAATCTACAGGCGCCAATCAGACGATTGGCGCCTTTTTTTTGGCCTCCCATCAACTCCCTTGCGAGGCGGCCTGACCAGCGGCGGTTTCGCAAACCGACCTAGGAAGCGACCTAACCTGTTTGCCGTAAACAACCTACGTCAATCGTCGCGGCCAGACCGAGCGGCCTTCTCCCCCATTTTTCAGAGCAAGATCAATAACGCTTTGTGCCATAAGAGGTTGCGTTTAGCCATAAACCCCATGGCTAATTCGTCATTTGCTAGCACTCCGGCTGTAACTCGGGAAACACCTGAAAGTTAGGACGAATTGAAAATAATCGTTTGACGGAGCATTCCAAACGAGTAAACTCGTTCCTCACGCTAAATGTTGTGGTTAGGCGCTCGCCTGCCTACAACATCTGGGGGTTGCTGGCGAAAACGCCGTTTTCGGGTTTTTTCTCAATCAGACCGAAAAAGTTGTAGCTGGCCACCCATTCTTGTTGATACCCTACCTGTACGAATGTATAGATTACCAAGGGATCTTACTGAAAGATCGAATCATCCTCAGCCAACAAAGGAGTGCAAGGATGGCAAGCGTAGGAATGGAACAGTCCACGAGCAAACCTGCGAACGCTCAACGCAAGCATGGAGCCCAGGGCTTACGGATCAACCCTCTTTTCTGCCCAACAGATATCGAGGACGTCTTTTCAACCGTTCAGTGGGAGACGCGAACGGCGGCGATCAAGGACGAGAAGGGCGAAGCCCTCTTTGAACAGACCGACTGCGAAATCCCCGAATCATGGAGCCAATTAGCCACGAACGTCGTGGTCAGCAAGTATTTTTACGGCGAAGTCGGTACCGACGAGCGCGAGCGAAGCGTTCGCGACGTGATTCATCGCGTTTGCCGAACGATTGCGGATTGGGGCGTTTCGGACGGCTATTTTGCGACAGAAGAAGACGGCGAGGTCTTTTACCGCGAACTTGCCTGGCTCTGTCTTCACCAGCACGGCGCCTTCAACTCACCCGTCTGGTTCAACGTCGGGCTATTCCACGAGTACGGGGTGAAGGGAGCGAAATGCAACTGGTGTTGGGATCCCGAGACCAATAGCGTCATTCAGCCGGAAAACCCCTACGAGTTTCCTCAGGGCTCGGCCTGTTTCATCCAGAAGGTGGATGACAACATGGAGGACATCATGCGCCTGGCGACGAGCGAGGCGATGTTGTTCAAGTTTGGATCGGGAACCGGTACCGACCTGTCGACGATTCGATCTGAGCGAGAGAAGTTGTCTGGCGGCGGCAGGCCCTCGGGACCGCTTTCGTTCATGCGGGTGTACGATCAGATTGCCGCCGTCGTCAAGTCGGGGGGAAAGACTCGACGAGCCGCCAAGATGCAGTCGTTGAAGATTTGGCACCCCGATATTCTCGAGTTTATCGAGTGCAAGTGGAAAGAAGAGCAGAAAGCCCATGTGCTGATCGAAAAAGGTGGCTATGAGGCCAACTTTAACGGCGAGGCCTACAGCTCGATTCTCTTCCAGAACGCCAATCTATCGGTTCGCGTCACGGACGAGTTCATGGAGACGGTCGAAAAGGATGGCGTGTGGACGACCCGCTGGTTGACCGACAACGCCACCCATGGCCCCGAATACCAAGCCAAAGAATTGCTTGGCCGCATGGCCGCCTGTGCTTGGCACTGTGGCGATCCGGGAGTTCAATACGACACGACGATCAACCGCTGGCATACGTGCCCGAATTCGGGACGCATTAACGCCAGCAACCCCTGCTCGGAGTACATGTTCCTGGACGACACGGCTTGCAACTTGGCCAGCGTCAACTTGATGAAGTTCCGAGGCGAGGACGGGTCGTTTGATGTCGAGCGATACGTAGGCGCCTGCCGTTTGTTCTTCATCGCCCAAGAGATCTTGGTGGATCACGCCAGTTACCCGACAGATCGCATTGCGGCGAACAGTCACCGCTACCGTCCGCTTGGTCTCGGCTACTCGAACCTGGGCAGCCTGATCATGACAAGCGGGTTGCCTTACGATTCGGAAGACGCCTATGGCCTTTGCGGCAGCCTCACGGCGATCCTGCATGGAACGGCCAATCGGACCAGTGTCGAGTTGGCTCAGGCGGTGGGGACGTTCGACGGTTACGATGACAACAGCGAACCGTTCCTCCGCGTGATGCAAATGCACCGAGACGCAGTTGAACAAATCAATGAGTCCGGGCCGAAGTACCTTAAGGATTCCGCCCGTCGCATCTGGGACGACGTGCTTTCCAGGGGTCGAATTCACGGTTTCCGCAACGCCCAATCGACGGTGTTGGCGCCAACCGGGACGATCAGTTTCATGATGGACTGCGACACCACGGGAATTGAGCCCGATATCGCTTTGGTCAAGTACAAGCAGCTCGCTGGCGGAGGCATGTTGAAGATTGTCAACAGGACCGTGCCTTTGGGCTTGAAAGTGCTTGGCTACGACGACTTGGAAATCAAGGCGATTACCGAGCACATTGATCAGCGGGACACGATTGAAGGCGCCCCGCATCTATCGGACGAGCACCTTGCGGTGTTTGATTGCGCGTTCCAGGCGGCTAACGGCGTTCGAAGTATTGCTTGGCGATCCCACGTCAAGATGATGGCGGCTGCTCAGCCCTTCCTCTCCGGAGCGATTTCCAAGACCGTCAACATGCCGACGGAAACGACGCCGGACGAGATTGGCGAAGCCTACATGTGGGGCTGGGAATTGGGCTTGAAGGCACTGGCTATCTATCGCGACGGCTCGAAGCAAAGCCAACCCCTCAACACCCAGTCCGACAACGAAGGGGCGGAAAAGAAAGAGGGAAAGAAGCGAAAGTCGAGGCCTCGCCGCGAGCGTTTGCCCGATACGCGACAGTCGCTGACCCACAAATTCAATGTGGGCGGGCATGAAGGCTACATCAACGTTGGCTTGTATCCCGATGGCCGACCTGGCGAACTGTTTATCACCATGGCCAAGGAAGGCAGCACCGTCGGCGGCCTGATGGATTCGTTTGGCACGGCGGTCTCGATGAGTCTTCAATACGGCGTCCCCTTGGAAGTACTTGTCAACAAGTTCTCCCATTCGCGATTTGAGCCGATGGGGCACACGACCAACCCGGAAATCCGGATTGCCAAGAGTGTGGTCGACTACATCTTCCGTTGGCTGGGAATCACTTTCCTTCCGGATTTCCGCGAGTCGAGTGGGCTCCCTCCGAGAGAGCACGATGAAGCGACGGCGGCAGTTCAGGCAGCCATTGCGCCGCAGACGAACCCCAAGACCGCAGCCGCAACGCCGACCAATGGCCAGGCGACTAGTGGCCAGGCGACGAACGGAAGCAGACCGGCTTCCCAAGTCGAGAAGGCCAGCAGTCGCGACGGAGTCGAACGAGTCGACGAGTTCAACGGGTTGGCGATCGGTGAAAACAGCCGAGCCCATCAGTTCGCCAAGTTTCAAAGCGACGCCCCAAGCTGCGACAATTGTGGCGCAATTACGGTTCGCAATGGAAATTGCTACTTGTGCCATAACTGCGGCAACAGCATGGGTTGCTCGTAGGCCTGGCTGTTCGATGGCCGGCAGCTTGCGGGCCCAGTCGAGAACAACGACGAGATGAACCAGGCCCCAGTCATCGGCGCCGCCGCCCACCCAGCGGCGGCGCCTTTTTTTGCATCGACTACAGAGGCGTCAAGTCATGAACTCCGAAGTGCTGATTCGCATTGATGGCGAAGTCGAATCACCCCTTTCGTTTGCCTTTTCCGACCTGCTGGCCGTTGACAACAAACAACAGATCTCCGATGTCAGCCCAATCGCTCCCAAACGACAGGGCGGCGCCGTGAGACTAGCCGGACTGTTGGAGCGGGTTGCCGTCAGACGAACCGCCAAGTACATCGGCCTTCACGCCACACGCGACAACTTTCACGCAAGCGTTCCACTCGATGCGATCCGAGATCGGGCGATCATTATCTACCAGCGAGAGAATTCGCCACTGTCCGTTGCTGAGGGTGGACCTCTACGATTGTTCATCCCCGACCACGCCGCCTGCCGAGTTGACGAGATTGATGAGTGCGCCAATGTGAAGTTCCTCGACCATATCGAACTGACCGCCGAGCGCGGCTTTGACAATCGCCCCCAGGACGACACGGAACACGAACAGCTCCACGCCAACGAGTAGAACGAAGAGAGTTTGCGAATGGGCCAACACGATGCCTGACGCGCATGCCAAACTACCTCGAGTGATCGCGGACGGACCGCTGGCGAAGGCGGTGAGTTCGCGACTCGAACACCGCGTCGAACTTTTGCCATGGACCTCAACGGAGCGCGCCGACCCTTCGGTGGACGCTATCTACACCTACGGCCATCCGACCGTCCATGCCGAGATCATGGATCGATTTCAGAACCTGCAAGTGATCAGCAACTACGGCGTCGGCGTCGACCACATCGACCTTGCTGCGGCGACAGAGCG
>CAZWOU010000290.1:0-6229 GCA_964635375.1 uncultured Pirellulaceae bacterium
GTGTTGTTTCAAACGCTTTGGAGCTGTTTTCTTGCGCGACGCTGTCGGTCGGCAGCCGTCGCCAAATGCTCTCTTTTAGTCTGTTTTGCGCCCCAAGCGCGCACAATACGCGCACAAACTAATGCCGGGCCAAAAGGCTTCCATCAGATCGGGCGGCAGCGCGAGCAAGGAGTTGATCGCTGAACGCCCTGGCCACGCTTTTTCCCTCTGCCAACGTGGCGGAGAGCGAACGACGGCTTAGGTTTACCTGGCTGACAGAGCAGCGACCAACGTTTGCCAGTTGTGCAACGTTGTCTGAAGTTGCCTGGCCATTGCTGACGCACAAGCAGGCAGCGAGTTGCACGTCATTTGTGCAACGTGCACAGCGAAGATAATCAATAGAATTCGTGTTCCTGCTGTCTTCTGTCTTTATTCAAGTAGTTCGATACCTATTGCGTGAACGCCTGGAAGCCAGTCGCAGATCTCTTGGCACAGTTCTTGCATGACTGTTGTGAGGATTGGTTCGCACGGATGTGGACCCATGTTGCTAAAGTATAAAGGAGTTCAACAACGGCGCGTGTGTACCGTCGACGCGAAGATGTCCTTCGGGTTCCTCTTTCGAACCGCAGTTGAATCTCCAGGCAGGCGGCCTTTGGCATAACAGCCGGTAGGGGCTGCGCGCTCAGGTAGCCCATCCCTCTCCGGCAACGGAAACGTTGGAGAATTACCAAGGGGCCGAGGTGATGGAGATTCAAAACAAGACGACTGCTCTTTGGAGCAACTTGTTCAGATTGCGGATGCCTCAGATGCGTGCCTTCCACATGTCGTGGTTTGCCTTCTTCCTCTGCTTTTTCGCCTGGTTTGGCATTGCTCCGCTGATGACGGTGGTGCGTGACGAGTTGGGCCTGACGCAATCGCAAATTGGCTGGAGCATTATCGCATCGGTGTCGATGACCGTGATCGCGAGGTTGTTCATTGGTTGGCTCTGTGACCGCATCGGTCCGCGACTAACCTACACCTGGCTGCTGGTACTTGGGTCCCTGCCGGTGATGCTAATTGGCCTGGCACAAGATCCCTGGACATTCATTGTTTTGCGGTTATTAATCGGTATGATTGGCGCGTCGTTTGTGATCACGCAGTACCACACGTCGCTGATGTTCGCACCGAACGTGGTCGGCACGGCCAATGCCACGAGTGCTGGCTGGGGTAACCTGGGAGGCGGCGTAACGCAATTGGCAATGCCGTTGATGTTTGCCTTCTTTGTCGTGGGCTGTGGCTTCGGCGATGCCTGGGGTTGGCGACTCTCGATGGTGGCAGCCGGTTTGGTCTGTTTGCTAACCGGCGTCGCCTATTACCTTTTCACGCAGGATACGCCTGACGGTAACTTCAGCGACCTGCGAGCCGCGGGCAAGATGCCTGTTGGAAAGACAACCGATGGCAGCTTTCTTTATGCCTTCAGGGACCACCGTGTCTGGGCGCTCTCACTGATCTACGGCTGCTGTTTTGGTGTTGAATTAACGATCTGCAATGTGGCTGCCTTGTATTTCAATGATTATTTCCACCTGAGTTTGTTTTGGTCCGGGTCCCTGGCTTTTTTGTACGGCGGCATGAATCTGTTTGCGAGACCGTTGGGTGGCATGATCAGCGACATGTTTAGTGGCAAGCTGGGACTGCGTGGCCGTGTTGTGTGGCTTTTCATGGCGCTGTTTTGCGAGGGCCTGGCGCTGATGTATTTTTCGCAGATTCGTCTGTTGCACTTGGCTATCCCAACCCTGATGCTGGTGGCGGTATTTGTGCAGATGTCCAACGGTGCAACGTTTTCAATTGTGCCGTTCGTTAACAAAAAATCGCTCGGCACAGTCGCTGGCATCGTCGGTGCGGGTGGCAACGCAGGGGCAGTCGCTGCCGGTTTTCTGTTCAAAGGTGTCACGGTTTGGCCGACGGCTCTGTTGATCCTCGGCGGCGTAGTTACCGTCTGCTCCTTTTCTGCACTGGCGGTCAGTTTTTCGCCCGAGGATGAAATCGAAGCCCGCAAGGAATTTGCTCGTGCCCTGGCAGGAAAGGGAAACCGGTCAACAGTCGATTTGCAACATGTTTAAGCTGTATCGATTGACAGGGATGGCTCGAACCAAGTTGCCAGGGAATCCTGGTCAGCAATAACTTTGGAGAAAATGAATAATGCAAGTAGCCGGGGAAGCCAGGCTGGATTCGTGGTTGAGCGATTTGCTAGAGGACCAGCAATCGCTTACAGCGGTCGATCAGTTTGCGCAGCAGTACGATATCGAACCGGTTAAGGAAGACGCGAGGTACTATCGAGATCTCATTCCCGTTTCAACGCCCGGAACGGACCAGCAGTATGCCTTCGAAGTCGACTTGGATACCTGCTCCGGGTGCAAGGCGTGTGTGGCCGCCTGCCATTCGCTCAATCCACTGGAGGAGACTGAACTTTGGCGGAACGTCGGGCAACTGATTGGCGGAACCAGTGAGCTGCCGGTGAGCCAGCATGTGACCACCACCTGTCACCATTGTATTGAGCCAGCGTGCCTGAAAGGTTGCCCGGTTGAGGCCTATGAAAAAGACCCGCTAACAGGCATCGTACGGCACTTGGACGATCAGTGCATCGGTTGCCAATACTGCATTCTCATGTGTCCTTACGATGTGCCGGTCTACAGCAAGTCGAAGGGCATTGTCCGCAAGTGCGACATGTGTCATCAGCGACTGGCAGTGGGCGAGGCACCAGCGTGTGTGCAGGGTTGTCCGAACCACTCAATTCGCATTCGACTTGTTGACAAGGAAGCCATCCTTGATGAAAGCGAGGCTAACCTGTTTCTCCCTGCTGCTCCGGAACCTGGTTACACGATACCCACGACCATTTACAAGTCCAGTCGGCCGCTGCCTCGCAACGCACTGCCGGCCGACTATTTTGTGGTCCAGCGTGCGCATGCCCACCTGCCCCTTGTCTTTATGTTGGTGCTGACGCAGATGTCTGTGGGAGCGTTTCTTGTTGAACAGATCATCTACTCGCACCTTTCGTGGTTTCGCAAGGAGGATGCGGAATCCGTCCGACCGCTGCACCTGGCTGCCGCACTCCTGTTGGGTTTGATAGGGCTGGGCGCATCCGTGTTTCACCTGGGTCGCCCCTTTTATGCGTTTCGAGCGCTGCTGGGCCTGAGGACTTCATGGTTGAGCCGTGAAATAGTTGCCTTCGCTGTCTTTGCCAGCGCCTCCACGATCTACGTGGGCTGCTCGCTCATTGACTGGTTAGGTTTTTCGATCGCTGAGCGTTGGCAGGCAGCCCTCGGCTTGGGCGCCTCGGCGGCTGGCCTCTTGGCCGTTTTCTGTTCGGTCATGATTTATGTCGATACGAAACGACCCTGCTGGACTTTCCCGGCAACCTGCGCAAAGTTTTTCTTGACAACCCTGATCCTCGGCATGCCAACCGCCTTGCTTATTCTACTGGTGGGAGCTGCTACCAGTGACGAGTTAACGGTGAAACTTGTGATGGCCCAGCCTGGGCGGTTGTTGTGTCAAGTACTACTGATCGCCGTTTGCGCCAAGCTGGTGCTGGAAGCGAGTGCCTTAGCGCACCTGAAAGACCGGCAGTACACTCCGCAGAAACGGAGCGCGCTACTGATGACAGGGGAGTTGAGTGTGGCGACCTTGCGACGGTTCTTCTTCGGTGTTGTCGGAGGTATTGTTTTGCCACCCATGCTGGCTGCCAATGGGACGATTGCGGACTCATACCAACCGCTGTTCGTCGGCGCGATGGCCCTGTTGGTGCTCGGCTTGCTCACGATTGGTGAGTTGCACGAGAGGTACTTGTTTTTCACGACGTCGATGGCACCCAAGATGCCGGGAGCCCCTGCCAGATGAGTAGCAACAACCGTGATACCGGGGAACAAACCGCTGTTGAGCAAAAGTCACCGCAAACTGCCTTCTGGACAGCTAAGGATGGACCGCTCACCCAGCAGTTGGTTCTCCAGCCAGGCAAATTTGGTCTGGGTCAGGTGCCCGCGGGCTTACAACCCGACGCGACAACCCAGATGATCTGCGGTTTTTGTTCGACAGGCTGCAGCCTGAACATTCATCTCTGTCAGGGCGAAGCGATCAATCTCACGCCAACCGTGACTTACCCGGTAAATCTCGGTATGGCTTGTCCCAAGGGCTGGGAATCCCTATCAGTGCTGGATTCTCCCGACCGTGGAACCACGCCGCTGGTACGCCGTGACAAGCAGCTGCAACCGGCCGACTGGCCCGAGGCGATGGATCTTTTTTGCCGCCGTTTCAAGGACATCCAGGCTCGACATGGCGAGGAGTCGGTCGCCTTCCTGAGCAGCGGTCAGATTACCACGGAAGAGATGGCACTGCTCGGTGCGCTCACCAAATTCGGCATGGGCATGGTCCACGGTGACGGCAACACACGCCAGTGTATGGCCACGTCGGTCGTCGCCTACAAGCAGTCGTTTGGCTTCGACGCCCCGCCCTACACGTACCAGGATTTCGAAGAGTCAGATGTCATTGTCTTGATTGGTTCGAATCTCTGCATCGCCCACCCGATCATGTGGCAGCGGGTCCTCAATAATCCGCACGGTCCAAAAATCATCGTCCTCGATCCGCGGCGAACCGAAACGGCGATGGCAGCCACACAGCACGTCGCCTTGCGGCCAAAATCTGATCTGGCGCTGTTGTATGGTCTGGCGCATATCCTCATTCGCGAAGATTGGATCGATCACCGCTACATCGATGCACACACCTCCGGCTTCCAGGAATTCCGCACGCACGTGAACGCCTTCACTCCTGACCACGTGGCTGTGGTCAGCGGCGTTGACGCTGGTCAACTACACGAAGTTGCGAAAACCATCCAGGCAGGTTCACGCGTTTCGTTTTGGTGGACGATGGGTGTCAATCAGAGTTACCAAGGTGTCCGCACGGCCCAGGCAATTATCAATCTGGCCCTCATGACCGGGAACATGGGTCGGCCCGGAACCGGGGCCAACTCGATCACCGGTCAGTGTAACGCCATGGGCTCGCGACTGTTCAGTAACACGACCAATCTGCTGGGCGGTCATGATTTCGAATCTGAGACCGATCGGCGCAAGGTCGCGGAAATCCTGGGCATTGACGTTCGTTGTATCCCTAGCCACAACGGCTGGTCCTACGACAAGATCATTGAAGGCATCCTCCGCGGTAAGATTAAAGGTCTCTGGGTAATTTGCACGAATACGGCCCACTCCTGGATCAATCAGAACACCTGCCATGAGATCCTTGAGTACCTGGATTTTCTTGTCGTGCAAGACATGTACTCGACGACCGAGACGGCTCAGCGCGCCGACCTGTACTTGCCCGCCGCCGGCTGGGGTGAAAAAGATGGCACCTTCATTAATTCCGAACGGCGTCTTGGCCTCATCAAAAAAGTGGCCCGCTCGCCCGGTAAGGCGCTGGCTGATTTTTCCATTTTTCGCTTGATTGCCGAGTGCTGGGGATGCAGTGATATGCTTGCCGACTGGACGGATCCGGAAACGGTATTTCACAAGCTAAAAGAACTCTCCCGCGGGCAACCGTGCGACATAACGGGAATTCGTGATTACCGAATGATCGACGGGCACGGTGGCATTCAATGGCCCTTTGCCGAGAGTGATCAGGATGATGCTGGTGACAAAGTTCGTCAGTCGGAAGCGAACGCTAAAACGGAAAACCAGCGGCGGCTCTTTGAAGACGGGAGGTTCTACCATGCGGATGGCCGGGCGCGTTTTATTTTCGAATCACCGCGCGAGATGCCCGAACCGCCTGGTAAACGTTATCCCTACCTGTTGCTTACCGGTCGGGGTACCGCGGCGCAGTGGCACACACAAACTCGCACGTCCAAATCAGCGGTCCTGCGCCAACTTGGACCAGCGCAGGTTTACGTGGAGATCAACCCACAGGATGCCCGCCGCGAGGGGATTCGTCCGAACCAGGATGTCATCGTCGAGTCGCAGCGCGGTCGCCTGCGAGCCAAGGCTTTTGTGACCCCTACGGTACAGCCTTGGCAAGTGTTTATTCCTATGCATTATCAAGAGACGAATCAACTCACCCACGCTCATTTTGATCCCTATTCGAAACAACCTTCCTACAAGGACTGCGCCGTCCGCGTCCGCCAAGTTGAATCTTGGGATGATGTCTAAAGAAAGATAGCTCGAAATTACCCTTAGCTCGAAACGGTTTCAAGTGGTTTGGCGGTGGCGGCCGAGGTGTCCAGCGGGGAAGAAGG
>CAZWOU010000291.1:0-1167 GCA_964635375.1 uncultured Pirellulaceae bacterium
CCGCGGTGATTTTCACGAACAGGACCTTGTTAAGCTCTCCCTTGCGTTTACCCAGTCGCAAAAGTCCCTCGCCACAGGTTACCCAGGATTCAGTGTCGCTGATGCGACAGATGCCGGAATTGCCGAGGGTCGCCTGGTTCTCCGTGATCAAGATGCGTTCCGTGGCCCGGATCACCTGGAGCGTCTGGGGATTCACCTGGGCGATGAAGAGCGGTGCGCGGTGACGCATGATGTGATCGTTGTTGGCACCCTTGCGTGTGTAGACCAGGAATCTTTTGCTTTAGTTTGGCGATCAGCGAGCGACAGTCGTCCCAACTGACATCCCTCATCGCCTTGTTGGGGCCCGTTGCGTCATCGTGTTCGCCCTTCATGCTCTCCCAAAACTTGAAACGCGCATCTCTTCCCATCAGCGCCGCCCATTGGGCCGTGGTCAGTTCGTACTTCGCCATGTAGAACGGTTTTGAAATCACGACTCGGTGAACGGGCGTCTCGTCGGTAAATCCGGCGCTCGACCCCATCAAGAAGGAACCGGACGGGATCAGGACAAATTCCATCTTGACGTGGCCCGGCAAATCGATCGACAACAACTTCGGCAGCTTGCCGCGAATTGCTGCGACCTCGTCACCGCCTGCCTTCAAGGCGGCGAGCACCTGCTTTGAATTCGCGCCTGGATCGATCTTGTTACTCCGCCGCTGCTCGCCCGCTGGCGGTGCGCCCTCCACGCCTTTGAGCCTCATCGCGACTCGGAATCCCTGGTGGGGGTGCTGCGTTGAGCGTTGGCCAATTCGCATTCGGTAGACAGACTGGGCTCCCCAGCGTCCCCAGTCGAACGAGCCGGTGCGAATGACGCGCCGCATGTCGCCCTTCTCGCTTGTCCGGCGCCGAGCGTCGCGGTCAGAAACACTGTTGTCAGAAACGTCCTGATCAGAAACGCCGCGGCAAAGGGCAAGCGCTTCGCCTTTGCTCGTGTTGCTGTTCGATGCATGTGATGCGTGCTCCCTGGGGCCTCATGTGGTCGGTTTGACGGCAAAGACTTTCACACTGGCTGCGAACTGGTTGATGTCGAACGCCTGCAGCAGATCGACAAGCCCTTCGTGAACGGTAGACTTGCTTGACGTCGAATCGCAGCAAGCGGTCGGCTCGAAACAACTGGCCGAGTCGTCGATC
>CAZWOU010000291.1:1267-4111 GCA_964635375.1 uncultured Pirellulaceae bacterium
AGTCGTCGATCAACATCGCTCCGCCAATGCAACCGACGTATACCTTGAAGTCGTTGACCAGGCGGGGCGGCAATTCCTCTTTCAACGCAAGATCAGCGACCGCCAGGCGACCACCTGGCTTGAGGACGCGGAAGATCTCGGCAAAGGCCTTCGCCTTGTTGGGAACGAGGTTCAACACGCAATTGCTGATCACACAGTCGACCGACTGATCGGGCAGCGGCAACGATTCGATTTCAGCAAGGTGGAATTCCACGTTGCCAAGGCCAGCACTCTCGGCATTGAGTCGAGCGCGCTGAACCATCTCCTCCGTCATGTCGACTCCGATCGCCCAGCCCGTTGGTCCAACCGCTTTTGCGGCGAGGAACACGTCGAGTCCTCCGCCGGATCCAAGATCGAGCACGACCTCAGCTGGCTTCAAACTGGCCAATGCCGTTGGATTGCCGCACGAAACGCCCAAGTTCGACTCGGCTGGGATGCTAGCCAGCTCGTCCGCCGAATACCCGAAGGCCTCGGCGACTTGCTGGGCCGCGGACTGCGAGCCGCTCACGCCGCGTTGAGCCAGTGTTCCGTACCTGTTTTTCACGACCTGCTTGACTTCCGCGTCGGAAGCATCCGGGACGTTCTTGTCTTCCTGCATTGGTTGCCTCCACCATCCTCCGCAACCGGCTGTCGTTTGCAAACACCTTGAACAGGCCCATCAATTGTCTCGCCTGCTCGGGCGAGATCAGCGGGCGATCTTCCACGGAGGGCCTTTTCACGGAAGGCCTGCCGCGGGCGCCGGTCGGAGCATGTGGTGTCTTGCGGGCCATGCCTGCACTTTAGCGGGTGACCGCCGTTTATCAAACCCGCGAACAGCGAAGGCCATTCGTCGCGCGGACCGGCAGCCTGATTCGGTCGCCTCAGAAGGGCGCGCCGTTTTCCAGGTGCTTCTAGAAGCTCACCGCTGCGCCAACGTCTTGGCAATCGTTTGCCGGTAGACGGCATGGATAAGTTCACGCTTCTTCAGCGGTTTCATGAGGTAGTCATCGCACCCTGCCTGAAACCACGATCGTTTCAAATCCTCGGAGCCAAAGGCTGTCACCGCGAGGATTGCGCCTAAATATCCGAGCCCACGAAGTTGCCGCGTAGCGTCAAGGCCATCCATTTCCGGCATCTGAAAGTCCATCACGACTGCATCAAAATGCTTCAGGTCCGTCTTTGCCGCGTCGACCGCCGATTGCCCATTGCACTCCAAAGTAACTTGCGCACCAGCCAGTTGGAGAAACATGAGATAGAGACGCCCTTGCTCAGCGCAGTCTTCGGCAAACAGCACGCGAAGACCCTGAAGAGGGGAGCGGGTTGCAGGCAATTCGAACTGATCGCCGCCTGATTGAGACATGTCCATAGCAAGCTCCTGCCCAGTTGCTCACATGATCGCATTTGACTGTGCCAATGCGTTTTCAAGAAATACCAAACAACAATAGGTTGCGATTCCACCACATGCGGAGAAACAGTTGACTCAATTCCTGGCGGAATGGGCGAGGAAACAAGGGTTCAATCCCTTGAACCGACACAATCCATCCCGCCGAATTCAACCAGATCGATCAGAGTATTCCCTTCGTCGAGTCCGTTTCGCGAAAATGCCTGTCTTCAGTCGAACCGTTTTCAGCCGAACTGGCCCTTACTCTGCCGCTCGCTGCCGAGATACCTGTCTGCGAAAACCACTTCAGAATCCTCACAACTGATGCTAGATTGGTTGTTCGCAAGGTCCCTCCAAGATGGTGATTGACCGAAGCGTCTCCCGCATGAACCTACCGCGCAATCTGTTTGCCATGACTTCCAAATGTCCGTTCTGCAACAGCACGACTCGCCCAGACGCGATTTCCTGCCCATCCTGCGGCGAATCAGCTTCCACGCCTGCGACGGACCTCGAAAGAGAGATTCGTTCACTCGTGGAACAGGGCAGCAAGCTGGAAGCGGTCAAGGTCTGCAGAGACCGAACGGGGCTCAGCCTTTTGGAAGCGAAGCAAGCCGTTGACGACCTGGCGGAGGGCAGTCTAACGCCCCAGCCTAAACAGGCGGACGACGCTCTTGAGGCGGATGTTCTGAGCTTGTTGCGGCAAGGCGAAAAGCTACATGCCGTCAAAATCTACCGAGACCAGATGGGGGCGAGCTTGAGGGAGTCCAAGCGGGCGGTCGAATCGATGGCTGAACGTCATGGCGTCGAGGCAATAGACCCAGGAAATAGTGCCTTGGCCATCTTGATTCTTGGCGCCGTTGGCGTTGCCGTGCTGACGGGCGTCGCCTGGACGCTGCTCAACCACTAGTCGGCGGCCAGAGCTCCTGATGTACACTTTCAAAACGACAGTTCGATCCAGCGCGAGAGTCAAGTAGCATGCAGATTCAGTGGTTTCCCGGGCACATGCACAAGGCCCAGTTGCAAATCAAGGAAGCCTTGCCCAAGGTCGATCTGTTTATCGAGTTGCTTGACGCGCGAATTCCGTTCAGCAGTCAGAACCCGATGTTGGCGGATCTGCGCGGCAACAAGCCGTGCCTCAAGGTGCTCAGCAAGAGCGACATGGCCGACTCGAAGCGGACCGCGGAATGGCAAGCCTGTTTCGAGCAACAAAGCGGTGTCCGCGCGCGCGCAGTCACCACAACTCAGGCAGGCACCATCGCCAGACTAACCGACGTCTGCCACAAGATGTTGCCGCAGCGGTCGGAGCAGGGAAAACCAATTCGGACAATGATCGTGGGAGTTCCCAATGTTGGCAAATCGACTTTGATCAATATTTTGGCCGGTCGCAAAGTCGCCAAGACAGGCAACGAACCGTAGCAAAAGCAATTGCGACGGGGTTTGGGCAA
>CAZWOU010000291.1:4121-6084 GCA_964635375.1 uncultured Pirellulaceae bacterium
AACAGCAAATAGACATCGGCAAAGGCATCGTGTTGCTCGATACGCCTGGGGTCCTCTGGCCCAACGTCGAGAACATAAACAGCGGCTATCGACTGGCTGCCACTGGCGCTATCCGAGACACAGCGATGGAGTATCCAGACGTCGCCCACTTTGTGGCTGGCTTCCTTCTGGAACACTACGCCGATGCGCTTGCCGAGCGATACGGACTCGATGCAACTCCGGACGATCAAATCGCGCTGCTGGACGCTATCGGTAAGAGACGCGGTTGTCTGATGAAGGGCGGCTTCGTGGATTACGACCGCACTTCGCGGATCTTCATCAACGATCTGAGAGCGGGCGCCTTAGGGCCAATCACATTTGAAACGCCCGAGATGGCATCAAAGGAGATTACCGAGCAGCAGGCGGCCAAGGCCAAGAAGACGGAACGAAAACAGGCTCGAAAGGAAGCCCGCCGAGCCGAGTTTAAGGCTAGGCGGAAGAAGAAACGAGACTGACTGTGCCGGCGTGAAGTCCACGAATTTTGGCGACCTGCAGCCTCTCCGTCTCTGATATCATGGTCGGCTCTCACGTTCTGGGCGGTAACGAGCCCGCTGGCTAGACAACTCTTCCGCCTCTCAATCGGGCAGGAATGGGAAATAACTCCGAATGACCGAAGATCAGGGGATGACTCAGACGCCGGCGACGACAGGTCGGCGTTTCAATTTGATATCGGCGCTGCTTGCGTTCGTGATTTGGGGCAGTTGGGCCTATTACGTTAGTGCGGTGTTGGCCGCGGGCGAAGGCCGGCCGGTTGTTTCCGGACTCACTCAAGGCACCGGCAGTTTTGTGATTACTCTGATCATGGTGCATGCGATTACCTGGCTCTATCGTCGGCTGGCGGACCACCCTTTGCGTCTGGTGCTGCCTACACTGATCACGGTGTCGGTAACGGGGAGCTGTCTGACGGTAGCCCACATACTCGTCGGCACTGACCGCATTGCTCAGACGATTGCGCCTGGGCTCAGTGTCGCTTTTGCATTTAGTCTGTTCGTCACGGCCAAGCTGCGGCGTTCGGAGTGGTGCGATGAACCGACAGAGGATCCCGCGAGCGAATGAGAGGGGATGCACGTTGAGCGTGAATCAGACCCAGAATCGTAGGCCCTTGAAAGTGCGCGACGCGCGCCTGGCCCAACGCTTCGCCCAGTGGCTTTGCCGGATGAACGTGTCTCCCAATCTGATCTCGATCGCCAGTGTCGTATTCGCCGCATTGGCGGCGTTCTGCTTGATTGCTTCTGGGCGCGCCGACAGTACTGCGGGCTGGGTCTTGGCTGTGTTGGCGGCGTTTCTGATCCAGGGCCGGTTGCTGTGCAATTTGTTCGATGGCATGGTGGTGTACTGGTCCAGCGATTTTTGCGCATCGCCCATTCAGTCGCAACACGCTGTCAATTCTCGAGTTATCGTGGATCTCAAACTTCTTGCTTTGAGAACCTACGATGGCCGACCGCGCTAGCGCCAGCAAAAAGAGATGTCCACGATTACTCAGGATCCGTGATATCTATACATGGTTGGCTCGCCGCAATGTTGGTCTTGGTTCGTCCAAAACGAGGCGCAAATCGCGGCAGCTACCGAAATTCACAACTCATGTGCTGCCGTCATACCTGCTTGGCTTGCGACGACTCGCTGAGTCAATAATATCCCATTCTACGTTCCCTGTGAGAGCCTTCATGTTGCGACTTTCAATCGGCCGCGTAAAACACTGTGAAAATCTAGGCGGCTGACTTTATTGGCCATACGGGCGCCGGGGAACCGGCGTTCCTAGTGCGATGGGCTAGAATGAAGCTCCGCATCGCCGCATTTTCTGGCGGGTACGTGTGCCCATCCGGCGTCCTTTTTACCTCACCATTTCGCTTGAGTTCTGTCACAATTCTGTAGACCAGTGACAAGACTCTATGTGGGAATGCTATCGCACGATTTGTTGGCACCG
>CAZWOU010000292.1:0-6054 GCA_964635375.1 uncultured Pirellulaceae bacterium
CACTCGTCTGTGGCGACGTGCGCGACGACGCAAGGAGTTGCCGCCCAGCGAACTTTTGAGCGCGGCCCGACAAGCCGTCGGCTACGAGAAGATCGAGCTCCGCGATCGACCTCCAGGAGTTCGCCTGAAGTCGGCGAAAATGCGGATCGACCTGGGCGGAATCGCCAAGGGCTACATTGTCGACGAAGTCCTCCGTGAGCTAATGAAAAAAGGCGCGCTGGCGGGGCTCGTTAACGCGGGGGGAGATATCGGCGTCTCGGCTCCGCATGATGCCCGCAAACCGTGGCGAGTCGGCGTCGCTTCACTGGACCCGAAGAAGAAAGTCGACCAATTGATCGTCTTGTCTGAACAAGCCATCGCGACGTCCGGAGACGCCTATCAGTCGGTCGAGATCGATAGCAAACGTTATTCCCACATCGTTGATCCCAGAACGGGCGTGGGCGTCACACGGCAGAGCAGCGTCACGGTGATCGCCCCGCGAGCCGATTTGGCCGACGCCTGGGCGTCGGCGCTCAGCGTGCTCGGCCCCGAGAAAGGCCTCAAGGCGTTCCCCGCCAAGGGGAACTACCACGCGAAAATATTCGTCGGTGAGCCAAACGGAATGATCAAAGTTTTCCTCAGCGACAATTTCCCGGCTGGTCGACCGATCAATCCGAGTCCGCCCAACAGGTCTTCTAACAAGTCGTCAAACTAAGTCGCTCTTGGGAACGAGTTCAACGCCGCCATGCGCATCGAATGCCAAGATTGCAGCGAGACAATTCAAGTGCCGAGCGACGCAGTCTCGCGGCGCCTAAAATGCCCTCGCTGCGGCGCCAGGCTTGCCATTGCCAAGCCAAGTCCCCAGAACGCCGAGGCGTCAGGGCGGAAACGGAGGGAGAAAGGAGCCGGCGGCGCGAAGCCGAGCAGGCCTGGCGCTGCAACACCGACGAGCAACAGGAAGCAGGCCCAGTCCGCCGCGCAATCGGCTACAAATCCAAAACCAAGAACCACGTCAGCTGATGATTCTCTAAAGAAACAAACTCCTTCTCCAAAAGCCTCCAGTCAATCACGCGCCGATAAGCGACTCCGAGCAAAGCAAAAGGCGAAAGCCAAGCAGCCAGCTAACGCAGAGAGCGTTGAAGCGGCCCCCGTGAAGAGAGAGACGCGGGAAGGCGAGCCGAGCGGCGTTCGGGCTGCGCCTCAGTCGCAAGCAAAACGTGGCCAACGCAAGAAGCGATCTCGAACCCCAGTTGTCGCGGCGCAACCAACATGGCGAATGAGGACGCCGGACGGGGACATCTACGGGCCGACATCCGCAAGCGAGTTAGACGAATGGGTTGCCGAAGGACGGGTGGACGCGGCGTGTGAGCTGTCTACGGACAACTTGGACTGGTTCCCTGCAGAGATTCGCTATCCCGAACTGTCCTCGTCGGAACCGAACGCGGCCTTTGGTTCGAGCGATTCGGCGGTCCCAGTGGTTTCAGCGCCGCCGATCGAAACCGATCTCAAGGCGGTCGCATCAGCGGAACCAGCAACGGCGTCGCACGATTCCGATGTCGTCGCACTCGACGTTGAGGCCCTGGAGTTCGACGCACCGGATCAAGTTGATTCGGTCGCTGCACCTGCGCCGTCGCACTTGCCGGCAACATCCTACCCCCAAGGGACGCCCGGCGACGGTCCAGTTGGCGGCGAACGCCCCGGCAACGGCCTCGAATTGCAGTGGAACAATGCGACCTCGCTGGTCAAGATCATGCCGTCCGCAGCAAGACTCGCGCGATGCGCTGGCTGGCTTCTTGTCATGGTTACGCTGCTCGCCGCGATCCCGCCCGTCCTTGCCATGAGCCGACTGTGGGTCGGGGAAACCGATCCGATCCAATGGCCGCTGATTGTCCACGCTTGCCAACTTGCGCTGGCCATGACGTGCCTCTTACCCGCGCTCGCAGCCAAGCCGGTCGCCCGCTCTGCGACACGATTCGCCAACGCGCCTTGCGAGCCAACGCTGGAGAAGTTTCTGCGGTCGTTGATGACGTTTATGCGCTGGGCTCTGCTGGCCCTGAGCGGCGCCGCTATCTCGATATTGCTCTCCTGGATCCTAGCCGGTTCGGGCTAGACCACGCTTCGAGATACTAGACCACGCATCGAGATAAAGGCGAAATCCGGTTCAAGTCGCGGCTTGACTGAGGATTTCATCCACGAGACGTTCCATATCCAAATCGTCTTGGCACGCCAAAGGGCGACACTCACTGAGGCTGCGGAACCAGGTCTCTTGCCGTCTCGCAAATTGACGCGTTCGCGCTTTCACGCGTTCAATCGTCTCGGCCACATCACCGTCGCTATCCAACAGCTCCAGCACTTCACGGTAGCCCAGCGCTTGGGCGGCCGTTCGCCCCAACTGTTTGAATTCGACCAGCAGTTGCTGTACTTCCTCCACTAGCCCGTCAGAGAACATTTGGTCGACCCGAGCGTCAATCCGCTGGTGCAGTTGAAACCGCGACCAGCTGAGCGTGAAGACGCGACAATCCTTGGCGGCGCGGCCCTCGTCAAATTGTACTTGCTTGTGGCTAATCGGTTGCCCGGTGAGATGGTAGACCTCGAGGGCGCGGATCATTCGTCGTTTGTCATTGGGATGCAACTTGGCAGCGGACAGGGGGTCGATTTGCGTCAAGCGTTCGCGGAGGGCGTCGAGCCCAACCGCCTCGACTTCCTCTTCGACTCGCTTGCGAAAATCCCAGTCGGCGGGAGGGCCTTCGTACAGACCTCGCAACAGGGACTTGAGGTAGAGAGGCGTTCCGCCGACGAAAAGGGGCGCCTTGCCTCGTTCCTTGATTTGCTCGACCGTCGCATGGGCGGCCGCTACGTAGTCGCTCACGCTAAAATCGTCCCGAGGCGAGCGGATATCAATCAGATAGTGGGGAATGCGAGCCAGTTGCTCGGCCGATGGCTTGGCCGTGCCAATGTCCATCCGCTCGTACACAGCCATCGAGTCAAGCGAGATGATTTCGGCGTTGATTCTCTCAGCCAGCGCTACGCCAACCTCCGTCTTGCCGCTCGCCGTTGGCCCCGCCAAGAACCAGCAGTCGTCGATCGGCAGCCGCATCTGGGGCGTTTCCGCGGGCGAGCTCATCGTTGTCTTCGTTTTCACTCGTCGAGTCAGGAAGTTATTCAGCGCGTGCCAGCACGGCTCTTCTCGTTTGCCTAAGCTGCTTCGCAGCGGCGCTTGAGTTGGAAAAGCATAGGCGAATCGTGAACATTGCGCCAACCCGCGGCGTCATCTGATTTGGCCGCGCCCGGGCGCAGCCTGCTGATAGCGTAGACGCTGAGGGGTGGTGGTGTGGACAGTTCAGCGAACAACCCCTAGAAATAGACAGTTCGTAGCCTACCCAATCGCTGCCGACTTGTCGGCGTCCACGAAGGAGCAATTGTGGCCGACCCCGGACCGATTCTCGCCCAATTGATGAATGTTATCGAAGACCGGAAGGCCAATCCGCCGCCCAAGTCGTACACTTCGAAGCTGTTTCAAAGTGGTGTGAAAGCGATCGGCGCCAAGGTTCTGGAAGAGGCTCAGGAGGTTGTTGAGGCGGCAAATGAAGACGGCGACGCCGGGCGTCAACACTTGATCTATGAAGCAGGCGATGTCATCTATCACTTGCTTGTCTTGCTTGCCCATCAAGGCGTATCGCTGAGCGAAGTTGAGAATGAACTCGGCCGACGCTTCGGCGTCTCCGGCCTAGATGAAAAGGAATCGCGTACGCCATGAGCCATCTACGGATCGGCGTCCCTAGCAAAGGACGATTGTCGGAACTCGCAGAGGGACTGATGCGGCAAGCGGGGATTCGGTTCCGCCGCCAAAACCGAAGCCTATTCGCCCGCGTTGGCTCAATGCCAATCGACATCACCTTCTTGCGCACCGACGACATTCCCATTCTCTGCGAGGAAGGCGCCATCGACATGGGCATCACCGGCGGCGACTTGGTCGCGGAGAGTCAAGCCGACGTGGTGGAGCGATTGCGATTGGGCGTCGGCCAATGTCGACTAGCCCTCTGTGTGCCGGACGACTCCGGCGTCGCTTCTCCGTCCGATTTGAAACAATGTCGCGTGGCAACTAGTTTTCCCAACGTGACGCGGGACTTTCTTAGCAAGCAGGGGGTGTCTCCGCACTTGGTGAATATTACGGGTTCCGTCGAAATCATGATTGCCCTGGGAGTCGCAGACGCAGTCGTAGACCTCGTCGAAACCGGCAGCACGCTGGTGGCTAACCGGTTGCGGATTCTCACTGAGATCGACTCATACGAGACCGTATTGATCCAGAACAAGCGGCGCGAGCAAGCCGAACTGGCCGAGCGCGTGGCCCGTCGAATCGAGGGCGTGGTGATCGCTCGCGCTTACTCTCTGCTTGAGTACAACGTGCCGCTAACGAAATTGGATGCGGCAGAGAAGATCACCCCGGGATTCAATTCTCCAACGGTCAACCTGCTGGAAGACCCCAATTGGAGAGCCATACGAGTCATGGTCAAGCAGAAGGAAGTAACAACGGTAATGGAACAACTCGAAGCGCTTGGCGCCGCAGCGATTTTGGAAACGCAAATCAACAATTGCCGTCTGTAGCGGGCGACTTCAAGCCCCAGCGGAGCAGACCACGCCCGAGGACTTACTTTGACCGACCGCGGGGTGAAGACGAAGCATGCTGTCGTTGCGTATCAAGCCGAATGGGTGTTTCCAGTTAGCGGGGCGCCGCTGAGGCATGGTGTCGTTGAGATTCTCGGGGACACCATTGGCTTCGTTGGGCCGATGACACTTTACCGAGGCGCCCGCCCCGTCGATCTCAACGTTCAACTGCAAGGCCCAGCCGCAATCTTGCCCGGCCTCGTCAACGCCCATACACATCTTGAGTTCAGCTCGCTGGAAGAACCGATCGGGCAGCCGGGCTCGCCACTTGCCGATTGGATCCCGCAAGTCATTCAATGGCGTCGAGAACGGGATGAGGTGTCGGGGGCGGCGCAATTTCAGATGAAGTCGAAGGCGATCAGGCTAGGGATCGATCAGTCGCTACGGGCCGGCGTTGCCAAGCTGGGCGAAATTTCGACGGAGCCTTGGTCAGAAACAATGCATCCGCGAGTTTCGCCTCGCTGCACCTCGTTTATGGAACTGATCGCCCTCAGCACAAAACAGAACGAGGCCCTTGGACATGTCGCAGCGAAGCACCTTGAGCGCCAGGGGAGCTTGGCGCGGGGGCTGAGCCCGCATGCGCCGTATACAGTCAACCTTGAACTGCTGGACGAGGCCGTCAGGCTTTCGGCGAGGAGCGGCGCGGCGTTGCAAATGCACTTGGCTGAATCGCCAGAAGAAATCGAGCTGATGGCGAAGGGTGAGGGGCGGTTGCGTGAGATGCTCGAACAGGCAGGACTTTGGCGGATCGCCGACCTTTCGATCGGCTTGAAGCCACTGGATTACCTCGAACGACTCTCTCGAGCGAGTCACTGTGTCGTTGCCCACGGCAATTATCTCGAGCCCCGCGAGGTTTCGTTCCTGGCCGAAAATAGAGACGCGCTGTCAGTTGCCTATTGCCCCAGAACGCACGACTATTTTGGCCACTCCGAACACCCTGTCCTGTCGATGTTGAACAGCGGCGTCAACGTCGCCATAGGAACCGACTCAAAGGCGTCCAACCCCGACCTTTCGATTCTTGAAGAGATGAAGTTTCTCGGCGCTCAGGGCAAGCTTCCGCCGATCAAAATTGTCCAGATGGCAACTCGCAATGGAGTTGTCGCTCTCGGTCATACGAGCGGAGGCATGCTGGCGACGGGCGAACCAGCGGATCTGACGATCTTGGCCACTGGCTCGAACGCGGATCCTCACGAAGCCATTCTTGATCCAGTTTGCTCGCCTGCCGTACTGATCCTAGGCGGCCGCGTGGTCGACCCCCAAGCCGACTCGGCGAACCGCGAGCAGCCACCGACCGTGTAGAACTCGGCGAGACGCTTGAGGCTATCCGCATGATCAGCCCGCAACTGACGCCTGGGCGCCATCGCCTGTCCGCTTCGCCACCGGCCGGTTCTGTCGCTCTTGCGACGGCTC
>CAZWOU010000293.1:0-2168 GCA_964635375.1 uncultured Pirellulaceae bacterium
GGACGCCCGGTTGTTCCGCAAGGTCGACGTGCCAGATCGGTTCCTTGTCACTGTAAAGGGCCGCACGTTCGGAGGCGATATTCGCATCGGCGATCTGGACGGCGATGGACAATGTGACATTCTCGTGTATCGCTGCAACCACGGAGCGCCAGAGACCGGTCGCTTCTCGGCCCACGCTGGCGGAATGAAACCGGCGTTTCTCGGAGCATTCGATCTCGATGGAAAACCGCTCTGGTCTGTGGGCAATGGAGGGAACCAGCCGTCACGCCCGATGTCCGTTGCCCTGCACGACATGACCGGCGATGGCGCTGCTGACGTGATCTGCTTCTGGCACCGTCCGAAGCCCATGCTGAAGACCGACTGGCAGTCGCTGGCCGATGTTGTCGTGCAGATTCGAGACGGGCGCAGCGGGAAAGTGATTCGTGAGGCTGCACCAACAGCGATCACCGAACGACGACGCAAAGATCCGGTCGGCGCAAACTGGGTGCACCAACGCATCCTGATTGCGAACTTTCGCGGAAAGGAAACGCCGCGCGACCTTGTCGTCAAATTGGGCGATACCTACGTAGCCCTCGACGAGCAGTTAAACGTGTTGTGGACTTACCAGACCGAATGGGTCAAGTACAGCGAGTGTCCCGCTTATATTCCAGCAGTTGGCGACATCGACAAAGACGGACGGGACGAACTCAACGGCGGCTACTTTGTCCTGGACCACGATGGCAAGCCGCTCTGGGAAAAACAACTGGGACGCAACATGGACTCAGTCGCGGTGACTCGCTGGGATGCGGAGAACGTTCGAGCTATCTGTTCTGGATTCGGCCACGTGATGGATGACTCAGGGAGAGCCATTGTCGCGCTCGGCAAGAAAGAGGTTCCGCACGGACAGGAAGTTCGCGTCGCCAATCTTCTCAGCGATTTGCCTGGTCCCGAAATGGTGTTGCGCAGTACGGGTCACACGACGGACATGCTCATCGTCAGCAGCGAATCCAATTCGATTGTGGATCGGTTCAAAGTCAACTTCTCGCCGACCAATGTCGGGATGGAACCGGTTTACTGGAATGGCCGCGACAAGGCGGCGCTACTTTACAATGGCGGCTGGCTCTGGGACCTGAAGACCAAGACGGGGCGAGAACTTCCCAACCTGCCTCCGCCCAACGGAAACGTCGCACATCGCATGGGATTCTATCACGCGATCCCAGCCAATCTGTGTGGCGACGATCGTGAAGAACTCGTGCTCTGGGACCCCACGTCTCGACACATCTATATCTATTCGCCCAGGCCCTTAGTCGAGTCTGCTTACCGAGGCTACGTTGCGAGCCCGCGTCAGTACAACGCCCGCCTGATGGATTGAGTCGATACGACTGGCGGTCGTTTGAACTGATGGCGGAGTATACCGGCGAATGCTGCGACGACTCGTCAACGGCGCCTTGCAACTAATCTGATTGAGGCAGCAAAGCCTTAAACTCCGACCTGCCACGAGTGAAGGCTAGGTTGTTGACCGCTCGCATATGACCTCGCACGAACGTCTATCCTGCGAGTGTGCAATATCAGGAACTTGTTCCTGCGCCTCAGGCGCTCGAACATACCCTCGACGCCTCTTCTCGCGAGGTAACTCTCCCATTGCACACGCAATTGAAGGAGTCGGACGTCGATGTCATTTGCGACGCGGTGCTCCAAGAAATTGATAATCGCTGTTCAGAGGCGATTGGATAGCACGCGCTGAATTGGCTATTTGTGGGGTGTTGGCGACCCGGATCATTCTTACGCTTGTCTTGCGTCACGATGCCCAACTCGGTCACGCACCGTGAGAAAGCAGTGGGTACTGCCAGCGCGAACGCGGCGTTGCCTTACAACAGCGGGTGCTCTGGGACGCCACAGCTCGAGACATCTATGTCTATTCGCCGAGGCCCGTGGTTGAATCTGCCTGCAAGGCCTACAAGGGGGGCTACGCCGCCCGCCCGAGTCAATACAACCCCGCCTGATGGATTGAGTCGAGGCAAGTTTATTTGCGCGGCAAAGAAGGTTAAAGTGAAGGGCCCGCCTCCGGCCCTTTCAGAACCCACACTGAATCTACTCGATGAGAAAGGCCCACTCGATGATAGAACGGCGCAACTTCTTGAAATCCTCCCTGTGCGTTGGAATCACGCTTGTCGATCTTCCAACCACTG
>CAZWOU010000293.1:2178-5970 GCA_964635375.1 uncultured Pirellulaceae bacterium
CGATCTTCGCGCAATCAGACAGCGGATCGCCGTATCGACTCACTCGAGATGTTCCGACTCGGATGTTCGATGGCAAACGGTGCTGGTGCCACCCGAGGGCGGGCGTCGTTCCAGGAGCGGGAAAGGACTCCCAGCCTCGCGTAGTGATGACGATGAACACGTTGGATGTTTCCGGCAGTGACGTTTTCAAGGCGGTCTACGGCCTGCATACCGACGACCTCGGCAAGACCTGGAGCAAGCCCGCCGAGTTGCCCAACCTAGCCATCAGGCACGAAACGATCGCCGGCAAAACCCACCCAGTGGCCGTCAGCGATTTCTGGCCGGGCTGGCACGCGAAAACCAAGATGCTCCTGGGAACCGGACACACGGTCGTCTACACGCCGGACTGGAAGATCTCGCACTCAAGACCGCGGCACACATCGTATTCAAGCTACGACCCAAAGACGCAAGGGTGGGATAGCTGGAAGGAGATGGAGATGCCCGACGACGGCAGATTCAAGAACTCGGGTGCAGGTTGCACGCAGCGATTCGACCTGGAGAACGGAACCATCCTGCTGCCCATCTACTTTAGTCCGGAGGGTAAGAACTCGCGAGTGACTGTGGCCCAATGTTCGTTCAACGGCAAGACACTCGGATTTCAGAAGCACGGAACGGTGTTGTCAATCGATGACAAGACCCGCGGCTTGCACGAACCGTCACTCACTCGATTCGGAGGCGAATTCTTTCTGACTATCCGGAATGACAAACGCGGCTTCATTACGCGCAGCAAAGACGGCCTGAACTTCGAGCCTATGCAATCGTGGAAATTCGACGACGGATCCGACCTTGGCAACTACAATACCCAGCAACATTGGGTCACCCACAGCGACGCCCTCCACCTGGTATACACGCGTCGCGGAGCGAAGAACGATCATGTTTTCCGCCACAGAGCTCCGTTATTCATGGCCCAAGTCGATCCGAAGACGCTCCGCGTGATTCGCAAGACGGAACAGATTCTCGTCCCCGAGCGGGGCGCTCGTCTCGGCAACTTCGGCGTGACCCATATCAATGAACAGGAGACGTGGGTCACGGTTTCCGAATGGATGCAAACCTGGGGCCCAAACTACATCATGCCGGTTGACAACAAGTATGGCAGCGACGGCAGCGTGTTCGTGGCAAGAATTCGCTGGTCCAAGCCAAACCGTAACACGTAAGCAACCTGCTCGGTCTACGCCCCAATTTGCCAAGGAACCCACCTATGAGCAGCGCATCGTCGCGACGCGAGTTTCCGCAACATACTGGCATCAGCGAGGCCAGCTTGAAGACGGGAGGCGCCGGCAAGGCTCGACCAAAGAGACGTTCGATGGTGAAACTAACCGTTCCACTGTTTGTAATCGTAGTGCTTCTCGCCTCGCGTTTGTCAGCAGATTGGCCTCAATTCCGCGGGCCGGACGGCCAGGGGCACTCGGATCAAGAGGGTCTCCCAATCGACTGGGGCGAGAAGAAGAACGTCACCTGGAAATCTGCTGTCCCGGGCGAGGGCTGGTCTTCGCCGGTGATCCAAGGAGACCAGATTTGGATGACCAGTTCGCTGAATGCGGGAAAATCTCTCCACGCCGTCTGCCTCGACAAGGCGAGTGGGCGACTGCTTCACGATGTCGAGGTGTTGCAAACTGACGACCCTGGTCCGCGGCATAAGACCAACGGCTACGCCTCTCCGACACCTGTGCTGGACGGCGCGCACGTCTACGTCCATTTCGGACCGCGCGGCACGGTGTGCCTGGATACGGCAGGCAAGATCATATGGACGAACGCCGAGTTCGAGTACAACGCGTTCCAAGGCGCGGCCAGTTCGCCGATTCTTCACGAAGACATGTTGATTCTCACATGCGATGGGACCGACAATCAATTCCTGGCAGCGCTCGACAAGCGGACGGGAAAGACCAAGTGGCGGCAACCTCGGGCCCACCTTGAAGCTGCTGCGAAAAAGAGAGCCATCGCCAAGATGTCCTACTCCACTCCGCTCGTTCAGCCGATCAATGGCGTCCCGCAGCTCGTCAGCAGCGGCGCCGATCATGTCGCTGCGTACGACCTCAAGACCGGCAAAGAGATTTGGTGGATGCCCTACAATGGCTTCTCGATCGTCTGCCGCCCGTCATACGGAAATGGCCTGTTCTATGTTGTGGGGTCCATTAGGCAGGATCATTTCTGCGTTTACGCAGTCCGCCCGGGCGAAGGCAAGCTCCGCGAGGATCAGATTGTCTGGCAACGTTCCGACGGGATCGCCCACGTCCCGTCGCCGCTCTTAGTCGGCAAGGAACTCTATGTGATCGATAATGGCGGCGTGGCAACGTGCGTCGACGCCCTTACTGGCAAGCAGCACTGGCGCGAACGGCTGGGCGGCAGCCACGACGCATCGCCCATTGAAGTTCGCGGTCGCATCTATTTCTGCGGCCGCGACGGGAAGACAACCGTGGTTTCCACAGGCAAGAAATTCAAGACGTTGGCGACCAATCAACTTGACGGCGAGTTGAGGGCGTCGCCCGCTGTGGCTGATGGCGCGCTGTTCCTGAGAAGCGACACTCATCTGTATCGCATTGAACAATAACAGTCGCCCGCGTGCATCTGCGGCGCGCGAGCAATCTCACAGGGGAGAGGAACGCCGCAGGAACTGACGCGACATCGCAAGTTTGTTTTACCGCCTCCGATCTCGCTGACATTAGGAAGCATCATGAGCAGTATTGGCAGTGCGATGCACTGGAGAGCTATCGCAACATTCGCGGTGTCCATCTTGGGCCTGATTGGGGCAGCCAACGCCGACGAAAGAGAGCGTGAGAATCCGCCCAACATTCTGCTGATGACGGTCGACAATCTGGGTTACGGAGATCTCGGCTGCTACGGAAGCCACACCATCAAGACGCCGAACATGGATCAACTAGCAGCACAAGGCGTTCGCTGTACCGATTTCTACACTGCATCGCCGACGTGCACGGTCTCGCGAGCCTGCCTGTTGACTGGGCGCGTTCCCCAACGGCACGGCTTGACGAGGCAGCTTGGCGGGCTCGAAGGAAACTATGGAGTCGGGCTGCGACAGAGCGAAGCACTAATGCCTTCGTTCCTTAAACCTCTTGGATACACCACGGCCTGCTTCGGCAAATGGAACATCGGTTTTGCTCCCGGAAGCCGGCCAACTGAGCGAGGATTCGACGAGTTCTTTGGGCATGCCTCGGGCAATATCGACTACTACAACCACGAATACCGAGGCCGGCTCGACATGCATCGCGGCACGGAGCCTGTCAAGGTTGAGGGCTACAGCACCGACCTGTTTGCCGACGCGGCGTGCGACTTTCTGCGTCGTCACCGCAAGAAACGATTCTTCGTCTATCTACCGTTTAACGCGCCGCACTTTCCCAGCGCCGGCAACAAGAAACCTGGCCAGCCGAACCGCTGGCAGGCACCGGACAAGTACTTCAAACAATACGGCCTCTCGCCTGACGAAAAGGACCCGTTGAAGCGATACCGAGTGGTGGTCACAGCGCTCGACGCCGCAATCGGCCGAGTCATGAAACAGCTCGATTCTCTGGGGCTGAAGGAGAACACACTCGTCATCCTCTATTCCGATAATGGTGCGTTCAGACTGGGCCGCAAGGGGCTCGACATGGGTTCGAACGCACCCCTGCGAGCTGGCGGCGTCACGCTCTACGAGGGCGGTATTCGGGTTGCCTGTATGGTCCGCTGGCCCGGGGAGATCACTGCCGGCACGGTCTGCCGCCAGCCGCTGTTGAGTTGCGATCTGTTGCCCATGTTTGTGCG